>JAHBWF010000099.1 GCA_019637105.1 Labilithrix sp. | reverse complement strand
GTCGGCCCGGCCCGCGTCCTCGCCGAGCGCCTCCGCGCCGGCCCCGGCGGAGCCTGCGTCGCCCTCCTCGGCGGCGGCGTCGCGCGGGACGTACGGCGACGAGAGGCACGGCATCGGCGCGGTCTCCGTGGCGTCCGGCGCGACCTCCAAGCACGGCTGCGGCGCCGCCGCCTTGCCGCAGGCGACGCCGATCCCCGTCAGCGCGGCGGCGACGAACCTGCTGCGCCGCGCGAGGATCGCTCGGCGCGCGTCGTCGCTCACTGTCCCCCCGGCGGGGCCACCTTCAGGCACGGCCGGGGCGGCGGCTTCGGCTTGCCGGCGTCGGCGGACGGCTCCCGCGCGCTCAGGCCCGGCGCCGGAGCCGGGCCGCCGGCGTCCGGCGCCGTCACCTCGGGCGGCGGGAGCGGCGTGAGGCAAGGCGCCGGCGACGCGTCGATCACCAACGGCGGCGGCGGCGAGAGGCACGGCACCGCCTGAGCCGGCTCCTTGCCGCACGCCGTGCTCACGCCCGCGAGCGCGGCCGCGACGAACGTGGCGCGCCGCGCGAGGATCCGCTTCTTCGCCTCGTCGGGGGGCGCCTCGTCGGGGGGCGCGCCGGCAGGGCGCGGCTCGTCGGGGGGCGCGCCGGCAGGGCGCGGCTCGGTCCGCGGCTCCTTCACGCGATCACCTCCAGGCGGCGGCGCGCGCGCGACGCCTCGCGCTCGGTCGCGAGCTTCGCGGAGAAGGCGTCGTCGACGTGCTGCCACACGAGCGGGTCCGGGAAGGTCCGCGCCCCGAGCACCCACTCGGAGGCCGCTCCGCACCCGCCGCCGCAGGTCGACGCGTGGCTGCACCCGGCGCAGAACTCGGGGAGCGTCCGCTTGTACTCCCGGACCTCCGCGCCCGTGACGATCCGCGCGGGATCGACGTCGTCGTCGAGGATGTCCTTCGCGCCGCCGAGGCCGGCGCCGTGGAGCGTGCAGTGCCGGAGGCGCCCGTCCGGCCCGAGCGCGAACTCCTGCGCCGACGTGCCGATCGCGCAGACGCCGAACTCGAGCGGATGGAGCTCCTCGACCTCCACGGCGCACGGCGGTACGGGCATCGTGCACGTGAGGCGCATCGGCTCGCCGCGCTCGCCCTTCGCGAACGGGATCGCCTGGCGGAACGCGACGAGGAGATCGTCGCGCGACGGGAGGAGCTCGGCGGCGTGGCGCGCGGCGTAGCCCGCGGGGCTGAAGCGGGAGAGTGCCACGTGCCGCACGCCGATCGACTGGAACAGCGTGAGGATCTCGCCGAGGCGCGCCGCGTTCTTGCGCGTGACCACGGTGCAGCCGACGACGGGCACGCCGGCGCGCTGGAGCGCCGCGATCCCCGCGAGCGTCCGGTCGAAGTGGCGCTGCCCCTCCGGCGCGGACGGATCGCCGCCGACGTGCTCGTCGTGCAGCTCCGCGGTCGGTCCGTCGAGCGTGATCTGGACGTAGGAGACGCGGTACGGCGCGAGCCGCGCCGCGATCGCGTCGGTGACGAGGCCGCCGTTCGAGATGATCTGGATGCCGGCCCCCTTCGCGTCGACGAGATCGAGCAGCTCGAAGAGGTCGCGCCGCGCGAACGGCTCGCCGCCGGTGATCGTGACGTGATCGACGTCGATCGCGGCGAGCAGCTTCTCCACGCGCGCGTGGAGCTTCTTCGCGCTGCCCGCTTCCATCCCCGCGCCGTTGTCCTCGCGCCACGCGTTGTAGCAATACGCGCACTTCTGCTGGCAGTGCGCGGTCACCTCGATCGCGACGCTGTAGACCTTCGGCCTCCCCGACATCGCTCGAGGTTAGCACGGCGGGTCCCGTCCACGCCCTCCGCGGTCCCGTCAGCCGCCGTCGACCGGGGGCGCGAGGCACGGCCTCGGGCCGGCGTCGTCGTCTCCCGCGTCGCCTCCCGCGTCCTCCGGCAGCGCCACGTTGAGGCAGGCCCGCGGGCCCCCGGCGTCGTCGGGAGGCCGCTTGAGGCAGGGCTGGGGCGCCGCGTCGCCGCCCGCGTCGCCCTGCTCGACGGCGCCGGCGCACGCCTCGGTCCCGGCGGCGACGCCGGCGGTCGCCGCCACGCTCGCGAGCGCGGCCGCGACGAAGCGCGCGCGCCGCGCCAGGATCAGCCGTCGCGCGTCGTCGCCCATCGCCCTGGAAACATAGCTCAGCCGGTCGGTCGCGCACGCTTTCGTCGCTCCTTCCCGCGTGCTAACTCGCGCGCCGATGCAAGACGTGCTCGTCTTCCGCCGCGTCCGGGCCGTGGACCCGGCGCGTGGGCTCGACGCCGAGATCGACGTCGTCGTCGAGGGCAAGCTCATCACGCGCGCGGGACCTCGCGCCGCAGACGATCTGCTCGGCGTGGGCGTCGCGCCGGACCGCGTCCGCGTCTTCGAGGTCCCGGGCGCGCTCCTCCTCCCCGGCCTGGTCGACCTCCACGCTCACCTCCGCGAGCCCGGCCAGGAGTACAAGGAGGACATCGCGAGCGGCCTCGCCGCCGCCGCCGCCGGCGGCTTCACGGACGTCTGCGCGATGCCGAACACGAGCCCCGTGAACGACACCCGCGCGGTCACCGAGCTGCTCGTCCACAAGGCGCGCGCCGTGGGCGGGACGCGCCTGCACCCGATCGCGGCGATCACCGTCGGCCAGAGGGGCGACACCCTGACGGAGATGGCGGACCTCAAGGAAGGCGGCGCGGTCGCGCTCAGCGACGACGGCCGCTGCGTCACGCGGAGCGACGTCATGCGGCGCGCGCTCGAGTACGCGAGCACGTTCGACCTGCCGATCATCCAGCACGCCGAGGACCACGCGCTGACGGCCGGCGCCGAGATGCACGAGGGCGCCGTGGCCACCCGCCTCGGCCTCCGCGGCTGGCCGCGCGTCGCCGAGGACGTCATCGTCGCGCGCGACGTCCTCCTCGCCGAGTACGTGAGGGCGAAGTACCACGTCGCCCACGTCTCGACGATGGGCTCGGTCCGCATCCTCCGCGAGGCGAAGTCCCGCGGGATCTCCGTGACCGCCGAGGTGACGCCGCACCACCTCCTGCTCACCGACCAGAAGCTCATCGGCTACGATACGGCGTGCAAGGTGAACCCGCCGCTGCGCGAGACCGAGGACCTCGTCGCGCTCCGCGAGGCGCTCGCCGACGGGACGATCGACTGCATCGCCACCGACCACGCGCCGCATTCTCCGCTCGAGAAGGACTGCGAGCTCTCCGAGGCCTCGCCGGGGATGATCGGCCTCGAGCTCTGCCTCCCGCTGATGCTCGGCCTCGTCGAGAAGGGCACCCTGCCGATGGCCCGCGTGATCGACGCGCTGACGCGAGCGCCGGCGCGCGTGGTCGGGCTCGGCGCGCCGACCATCGCCGAGGGCGCGCCGGCGAACCTCGTGCTCGTCGACCCGAACCGCGCGTGGAAGGTCGAGGCCGAACGCCTCCGGACGAAGAGCAAGAACACCCCCTTCATGGGGCAGACGATGAAGGGCATGGTGCTCGCGACGATCGCCGGCGGGGCGATCGCGTTCGACGTCGAGGCGAAGGGACGCTGACGAAGATGGATCCCACGAAGAACGAACGCATCCACCTCGTGCTCGCCGACGGGACCGTGTTCCCCGGCGAGCCGTACGGCGCGCGCGGCACGACGGTCGGCGAGGCCGTCTTCACGACGACGATGACCGGCTACCAGGAGGTCCTGACGGATCCCTCGTACAAGGGGCAGATCGTGACGATGACCGCGCCGGAGATCGGCAACGTCGGCGTCAACGCGGCCGACGCCGAGTCGGTCGACGGCCGGCCGCACGTCGCCGGCTTCGTCCTCCGCGACGCGAGCCCCGTCGCCTCGAGCTGGCGCTCCGAGCAGACGCTGGACGCCTACCTCGCCGAGCACGGCGTCGTCGCGATCTCGGGCGTCGACACCCGCAAGCTCACGCGGCACCTGCGCGATCACGGCTCGCAGAACGCCGCCATCGGCCCCGAGGCGATCGACGTTTTGCTCCGCAAGGCGCGCGAGGCGCCCGACATGTCCGGCCTCGACCTCGTGAAGCTCGTGACGCCGCGCGAGCCCTACCCGTTCGCCGAGGGGCGCGGCGCCTGGCGGGTCGGCTCGCGCGGAGAGCCCGTGACGGGCGATCCGCCGGCGGCGCGGCACCACGTCGTCGCGATCGACTACGGCGTGAAGAAGAACATCCTGCGCTGCCTCGTGGACTCGGGCTGCAAGGTCACCGTCGTCCCGGCGACGACGAGCGCCGCGGACGTCCTCGCCCTCGCGCCCGACGGCGTCTTCCTCTCCAACGGCCCGGGCGATCCCGCCGCCGTCGGCTACGCCGTCGACGCCATCAAGGGCATCGTCGGGAAGAAGCCCGTCTTCGGCATCTGCCTCGGCCACCAGCTCCTCGCGCTCGCCCTCGGCGGCAAGACGTACAAGCTGAAGTTCGGCCACCGCGGCGCCAACCAGCCCGTGAAGGACCTCGCGACGGGGCGCGTCGAGATCACGACGCAGAACCACGGCTTCTGCGTCGACCTCGCCTCGCTCCCGGCCAGCGTCGTCAGCACGCACGTGCACCTGAACGACGGGACGAGCGAGGGGCTCGCCGCCCGCGACGTCGGCGCGTTCAGCGTGCAGTACCACCCCGAGGCGGCCGCCGGCCCCCACGACGCCCTCTACCTGTTCGACCGCTTCACGGCGGCGATGGAAAAGCGCGGAGATCGCAGCGGGATCACCTGACCCCTGGCGTGTGTAGGGAAAGGTGCTAAACCAGGTCTCGTCCATGGCCGTGACGACGCGATCCTGGCGCTCCGTGATCGTGGTGCTCGCGAGCGCCTCGCTCGTCGCCTGCGCGCTGGACGACGCCGGGACGAAGAAGAAGCAGAAGTCGCCGATGGACCCGGGCGACTTCTACGAAGAGATCCCGATGGTCGAGCAGCCGCTCGAGCCCGACGAGGTCAACGAGAACTCGGGCGCGTTCGGCGCCAGCGAGCGGCCGGCGAGCGACTCGGGCGGCCGCGACGGCGGCGGCCGGCCGGTCGACGCCGGGCCGGTGCCGAAGGTCTACTGCGGCGCGTCGCTCGCGCCGGGCGACCTCGCCATCGTCGAGATGATGATCTCGTCGCGCGCCGGCGCGAACGATCCCGGCGAGTGGGTGGAGATCCAGAACACGCGCGACTGCTGGCTGAAGGTCCAGGGCGTCGCCGTCGAGTCGCCCCGCGGGAACGCGGCGCCGAACGTCGCGACGATCACCGACGACTTCGAGCTCGAGCCCCACGGCACGTTCATCGTCGCCGGCTCGGCCGATCCCGAGAAGAACCACGGCCTCCCGGGCAAGGTCATCTCGTGGGACGCCACCGACGTCCTCAAGAACGACGGCGACACCGTCACCGTCAAGATCGGCAAGATCCAGCTCGACACCCTGACGTACCCGGCGTTCAACAACCTGACGCGCCCGACGCGCCTTTCTCGTTCCCGGTCGACTGCGCGTGGTCCGACGCCCGCGCGAGCTGGCCGCGCTGGAACTCACGTTCGCGGGGTTCGCCCCCGGCTTCAAGGGCGCCCAACGCCGACAACGCCGACGTCCGCCTGCTTCTGAGCCGAGCACGCACATCGTCGGCGCTTCTCGCGAGCAGCGCGCTCGCCGCAGCTTGACGTTCGACATCGAACCGCTCAGAGTCGCCGGGACGGCGGTCGATGAAGATGGCGACCAAGAAGCGAGCTCCGCAGGCAAACGCCCCCGCGCCGACACCCGCGCGTCGCTGATCCGCGCCGCCGGAAGCGGCATTCGCGCGCGCGGGTCGACGCCGTGTCGCTGCGCGAGGTGAGCGCCGCCGCCGGCCGGAGCAGACAACTCCGCCGTGGCGTATCACTTTGGTTCGCGCGAAGGCCTCGTCGACGCGCCATCTCGAGCGCCATTCGACGCCGATCAAGCGCGCTACGCCGCGCGACGAGCTGCTCGAGCGCCAGGGCTCGAGCTCGCTGCGCACGCTCGTCGAGGTCCTCGTGTTGCCCATCGTCGCCAAGCTCGACGATCCCGACCCGGCGGCTGAGATACCTCTCCTCGCCGCTCAGCTCGGTCAACCGCCTGCCCCTCGCCGGGCGGCCGGTCGCGCAGACGCCGGCCGTGCTCCGGCTGATGGGCTCCTGGCGCCGTTCACCCGGACACGGCCCGGAGCTCATGCTCTTTCGCTTCGATCATGGCGAACGATCTACGCGAGCATCGTCTCGTGGCACCGCCTATCGCCTGAGAACTTCGTCGGCGACTCGCGGACCCGGCGTTCAGGCAGGACCTCGTCAAACCAGCCTCGTCGACATCCTCCAGCGGGCGTCCTCGCCGGAGACCTGCGCAGCGCGCTCGCCGCCGCCGGCTCAAGGAACCAAGCCGGCGGCGCGAAGGCCCGCGTCCGCCGGCCGTGAAGACGGCGCGGCGGACGGCAGGCTTCGCGCGCGAAGAGCGCGCCGCGCGAAGTCAGGGCGATCGCTGAGCAGCCGCGCTGGGGACGTCCTCCGTCACCAGGCGGCCGCAGACGTGCCGGCGATGGTGAGCGCACGGCGCGTTGCCGGAGGCGGCGCTCATCTCCGAAGCGCAGCGAGCCGGTCGGTCCGCTGCGTGTGATCGAGCGTCGTCGTCGTGACGCTCAGAACACGGCGCCACGGGCGTCGGGAACTCAGTAGCCGGTGACCGGACCGATCGAGCGCACCCGCGTGATGAGGGAGAGCAGCTTGCGGATCGTTCGACTTGTCGAGGCGCGTCGTGCCGTTCTGGAAATTGCGCGCCACGAACTGGATTTCCAGATGCGCCCCGCGGCCGTGACCGAGCAGCTAAGCGCGAAAGAGCCGGTCACCCTGCCCGGCATCGGCGTGTCGTCGACCACGTTGGCGCTGGTGGCGTAGCCGTCCGGTGTCGTCGTGAGGCAGCTCAGGTCCGTGTGCACGGTCGGGGCGGAGCCGGCGCGCGCCTCCGTGACGATTTAGCGAGGACGTCACCCCCAGGGCGATCGACGTGGCGCGTCGCCCGCCGCGTCCTTCGCGCGGCGTCCGACGCAGTGCCTCCGCCGTCGCCGTCGTCGGACGGCGAAGAGCTCCGTCGCGCGGCAGCCCCGTCCTCAGCGGAGGGGGCAGGGTCGACGCGCTGCCGTCAGGGGCGGCGACGTCGGACGGATCACCGCTCGTCGGATCGCTGCTGCTGCAGGCGGCGGCCCCGAAGTCAGTCAAATGAAGGCAAAAGCGTGAACGTGGCGCGGACTTGATCATGAGCTCCGCGAAAGGGTTGCTTCTCTGCGTGTCGGCGCCGTCGAAGCCGGGATCGGGCTCGAGGTGAGCTCGCGGTCTCGACTTTCACTTCTCCCTGGGCGTGCGGCGCGTGCGGCGCCTGGAGTGGCACGCACGCCCATGCTGCAACATCGACCGAGACAGCATTCAAGTCAACTGACTTATTTTCTACTCCGTCGACTGGTCTCGCTGGAGCCTCACGTTCTCCGAGTTCTCGCCCGGCTTCAAGGGGACGCCGAACGCGGACAACGACGACGTCGCCTGCTTCTGACGACGACGCGCGCGGCCGGAGGACAGAAGTTGCTTCCGCGCGAAAAGCGGCTAGGTTTCGCGGCCTCGTGGCGAAAAAGCGCATCCATTTCGTGAGCCTCGGCTGCCCCAAGAACCGGGTCGACACGGAGGTCATGGTCGGCGTCGCGCTCGGCGCGAACGGCGACCGCTCCGGCTGGGAGCTCACCGACGACGCGGGCGACGCCGAGGTGATCGTCGTCAACACGTGCGGCTTCATCGGCGAGGCGAAGAAGGAGTCGATCGACACGATCTTCGAGATGGCCGAGCTGAAGAAGGTCGGCGCGTGCAAGAAGCTCGTCGTCACCGGGTGCCTGTCGCAGCGCTACCCGCGAGAGCTCTCGACGCAGATGCCCGAGGTCGACCACTTCCTCGGCTCGAGCGACATGCTCGCGCTCGGCCGCATCCTCGACGACAAGAAGAACACGACGCCGCGCATGCTCGTCGGCAACCCGGCCGATTGGGTCATCAAGGCGTCCGATCCGCGCGTCGTCACCGGCTCGAGCGCCAGCGCCTACCTGAAGCTCGCCGAGGGCTGCAACCGGAGCTGCGCGTTCTGCACGATCCCCCAGTTCCGCGGCAAGCAGCGCTCGCGACCGGCCGACGACGTCGTCCGCGAGGCCGAGCAGCTCGCCTCGCGCGGCGTCCTCGAGGTCAACCTGATCTCGCAGGACACCATCGCCTACGGGCGCGACCTCCCGAAGGACCGGCGCGCGTCGCTCGCCGAGCTCGTCCGACGCGTCGCCGACGTGAAGGGCCTCGAGTGGGTGCGCGTCTTCTACCTCTACCCGGAGACGATCGACGAGGCGCTGCTCGATCTCCTCGCGAACCACCCGCGCGTCGTCCCGTACGTCGACATGCCTCTGCAGCACGCGTCCGACGCGATGCTGGCGCGCATGAAGCGCGGTCACGGCAAGGACCGCCAGAAGCGCGTCGTCGAGCGGATGCGCAAGGCCGTCCCCGGCCTCTTCTTCCGCACCGCGTTCATCGTCGGTCACCCGGGCGAGACGGACGCCGACTTCTCCGAGCTCGTCGACTTCGTCGAGTGGGCGGAGTTCGACAACGTCGGCGTGTTCAAGTACTCGGACGAGGAGACCGCGAAGAGCTTCGAGCAGGACGCGAAGGTCAAGCCGCTCACGATCTCCAACCGCTGGCGCAAGCTGATGAGCGTCCAGCGCAAGATCGCGCGGCGCAAGAGCCGCGCGCTCATCGGCCGGGAGCTCGACGTCCTCGTCGAGGGGCCGAGCGAGGAGCACGATCTCGTGATGGCCGGTCGCCACGCCGGCCAGGCGCCCGACGTCGACGGTCAGGTGTACCTCGGCGGCGGCGAGGTCGAGCGCGGTCAGCTCCGGCGCGTCCGGATCACGCAGGCGGCCGACTACGACCTCGTCGGCGACGTCATCGACGAGGCCCCGCGCCCGGCGAAGAAGAGGAAGGTCTCGCTCAAGGTGCTCGGCGCCTCGACCTGATCCGGCGCGGGCGGGACGGCGAGGACGCGCGCGCTACTTCAGCACGATCGTCGTCGTCGGCGAGCGCGTCGTCCCGTCTTCCTGCGAGATGTCGACGGTGTCGCCGGCGTTCGCGACGATCTCGAGCTCCCACGATCCGAGCTCGTCGGCGAGCGTCCCCTCGACGCGCTGGTCGCGCGGGAGCAGCTCGTTCCGGTTCACGACCACGATCAGCGCGTTGGGGATCGCTCCGCGCTCGCTCTTCAGCCGGAACGTGTTCGGCTCGCTCCCCACCGACACCGTCGGCTGGGCCGGCGGCGGCAACGGGAGCGTCGGGCTCGTGCACGCCACCCCCGCCGCGACCGCGAGCGCGATCACGCCCCTGGAGAACCACCGGACCGAACGCATCCGCAACTTTGTAGCATGCCGCTGTGCGGGGTCGCCAGGTCGGTTTCTATGCGATCTCATGAGCTTGTGCGCCAACTTTGTTGACAACCGCGAGCGCGGGCTCCGGCGAAGACGAGCCGCGCAGGCAAGTTGGGAGATCGCGCGCGTGCCTCTAGTCTCGATGCCTCGCCCTCGCGCGGAGGAGAATGGCCGCGCCGCGCGTTGGTCATCATCAGGCGCACCGTGAAACCCTGGCTCAGGCCGCTCCCCTTCGCTCTGGTCGCCGCCTGCGGCCTCTCCCGGCTCGGGCGCGCGCCGGTCGACGACGCGGCGCCGAGCCGCTCCGCCGCGCTCTGCGGGGCGCTGGCGGCGGCGCGCACCTTGACGTGCGCGCCCGAAGACGTCGTCTGGCTCGACGGCCCCTCCGGCGTCCTCGGCGCGATCGCCGGCGAGGCGCGCGCGCTCGTGCGCGGCAAGGAGCGCGCCCCGCCGGGCGAGCCTACGGGCGGCGCGGACGCCGACACCCTCGACGTCTTCGTCGTGACGACCCGCCTGTCGCCGGAGGGGCAGCTGCTCGACGTCGGCGACGCCTACAACCTCACGCGCTCGCCCGGCGCCGACGAGGGGCTCCCCGTCACGCGCGGCTCGCTCGTCGCCTACCTCGTCGACGTCGACGACCGGCCCGAGGCGCTGCACGTCCTCGACCTCGCCGGCCACGACGCGCGCGCGTACGACGAGCTCACGAGGCTCGAGCGCTTCCAGGTGAAGGTCGCCGACCTGCAGGCGACCGGCCGGGCCCGCGGCGTGAAGAAGACGGTCTTCACGCTGGTGCCCCCGCCGAAGAAGGCGTCGCTGGCGTTCCGAGAGGACGGGACGCTCGAGGTCACCGGCGTCCACGGCGCGAACGACACGGACGTCCGGGTGACGCGCATCGATCCGCGCGAGGGCACCGTCTCCGACGCCTCCGGCGTGCGCGTCACCGCCGAGGTGATCGCCAAGCCGCCGACGCTCGCGCCGTGGATGAGCGATCGGCTGCGCGCGGTCTCGTGGTTCGGCGACGAGAAGAACCAGGCGCTCAAGGCGATCGTCTTCACGACGCCCGAGCGGGTGAAGGGCAAGCGGGCCGAGCTCACGGGCGACACCGGCGAGGCGGCGGCGCTGGACGACCTCGGATCGATCGAGACCGGAGCGCTCGGTCCGTCCACCTTCACCGATCCGGAGATCGGCTGGCCGCCGAAGCCGCTCGATCCGCTCTTCTCGCCGGCGATCGCCGGCGAAGGTCAGTGGATCCGCCTCGACGACGATCCGTTCATCACGCCGATCCCCGGCCTCGCCTCGCCCTTCGTGACCACGTTCGTGCGGAGCGATCCGTCGGCGAAGCACACGCGCGTCTACGTGACGCTCTGGGACCCGCGGCTCATCGCCCTCCACATGGAGGCCGGCACCGTCGAGCCGGTCAGCGCCACGGGCGAGGCGGGCCCCGGGCAGATCCCGCGCACGCCCGAGATCATCCGGCGCGTGATCGGCGGCTTCAACGGCGGCTTCCAGGCCACGCACGGCGAGTTCGGGATGCAGGCGAACGGCGTGCTCTACCTGCCGCCCAAGCCGTACGCGGCGACGGTCGCCGAGCTGCGCGACGGGACGACCGCCTTCGCGGCGTGGCCGACGGAGCAGGTGGTCCCGGACGAGGTGCTCTCGTTCCGCCAGAACATGACGTTCATGGTGCAGGACGACAGGTACAACCCGTGGGGTCGCGCGTGGTGGGGCGGCGTCCCTCCCGGGTGGCACGACGCCATCCACACGACGCGGAGCGGCCTCTGCCTGACGAAGGAAGGCTTCGTCGCGTACCTCTTCGGCCACGACATCGGACCGGAGCCGCTCGGCCGCGCGATGCTCGCGACGCGCTGTCAGGTCGGCATGCACCTCGACATGAACCCGGGCCTCGCCGGCTTCGAGTTCTACAACATGCAGACCGCGAGCGCCTTCACGCCGCTCGGCCGGCCGCTCCAGCCGGACTGGGAGTACGAGGGGACCGTGCGGGACATGCCCGAGTTCAAGTTCCGCGCGCGGCGCATGACGAAGAGCATGGGGCACATCCTGTTCCCGCGTTACATCCAGCGCGACGCGCGCGACTTCTTCTACCTGACCGCGCGGAGCGTCCTGCCCGGCGCGCCGATCGCGCCGGGCGTCGAGTGGCGCGTCAAGGGGCTCCCGCAGCACGGCTACCCGTACGCGAGCGCGATCGCGTCGGTGACGCTCCCCGCGCCCGGCGAGCCGCGCGTCCGCGTGCTCCGGATCGATCCGCGCGCGGTCGCCCCGAGCACGTCGGGCGCCGACGAGGAGGACGCGCGGACGGTCGCGGTCTTCGGGCGTCCCCCGCGCCCGAAGGGCGCGACGCGCGACGCGGGCGCCCCGGCCGCTCCCGGCGGCGCCGAGCCCAAGGTCTGGCTCTCCGACCACGTCTTCACGATCGACCGGGGGCCGGCGCCGAACGCCGTCGCGATCGCGAGCGTCGCCCCGCCCACCGCGACCGGCGCCGCGAGCGCCCGCGCCGCCGCCGGCGTGTCCGACGAGGACGGCATGCTCCACTGGATCGAGCTCGCGCCGGAGAGCGCCCCGAACGCGGAGACGAGCGCCGCGATGCTCGCGCTCCTCGAGCGCGCGGGCTGCACGTCGCGCGGCCTCGTCCTCGACAACGTCCGAGCGTACCTCGGCGGGACGCTCGACGTCGGCGGCGAGCCGTCGGCTCCCGCCGCCGCGCTGGTCAAGCTCACGCGTACGCCGTCGCCCGCCGCGAAGCAGATCTTCGAGTCGACGCCGATCGTCCCGCAGGCCGTGTGGCAGCCGCTCCAGGCGCGGCGCGTCAAATGGCGTCCGACCAAGGCCCCGCCGGAGAAGCCGGCGGCCGGCGGGAGCGCGTCGGCCCCCGGCTCGACGCCGCCTCCAACGCCCCCCCATTGAGATACGAAAAAGACGTCGCCCGCGAGGGGGTCTATCCGTCAGACACAGCGCGCCTTTTGCGCATTCTTGCCCGACATTTGGATGTGGGATGTTGTCACACCCTCGCGCGCGGCACCGATCGCACGCCAACACCTCTGAAGGTGGGCCGAATCAGGATGCCGAAGTCGCTCGCCAACAGCCCGGACGAGCGCTACAAGTCCGCCCGCAAGGAACTCTACGCTTTCGCCGGAATATGGGGTTCGGGGTCAGCGCCCCGGGTAATGGGCGCGGAGACGCGGCGAGTGAACATCCCCGATCATTCGCGGAAAGCGTTGCGAGGCGTGAGACAAGGCCGCCAAGGCGCTTGGCATCGCTGAGTAAAAAGGAGCACGGGGCGTATCATGGAGTCTCAGGAGACGCGGATGTCAAACGATAGCAAGAGCGGCGGCGGGTCTGACCTCGACATCTTCGAGGGCCTCGGGAAGAAGTCCGAGCGCTCCCCGGCCGCGCCGCCGCCCCCGCCGGGCTCCTCGTCGCACGTCCCGGCCTCGCGTCCCGCCCCGCTCGACGCGAAGAAGACCCTGCTCGGGATCCCCGGCCCCGCGGCCGCCGCGCCGCCTCCGATCCCCGCGTCGGCCTCGCAGCCGCCCCCGCTCCCGTCGTCGGCCTCGCAGCCGCCCCCGCTCCCGTCGTCGGGCCCGCCGACGCGCCCGTCGAGCTCGGCGGTCGGCCCCATCGTCGCGCCGCCGCCGGCCGCTCCGACGACGCCCTCCCCGTCCGCGCCGCCGGCCTCCGGCGCGACGCGCGCGTCCCACCCGGCCGAGCGCGCGAGCAAGCCGCCGCCTCCGCCGCCGGGCCGCGGATCGCTGCCGAACCTCGCCGCGACGAAGAGCAACCCGCCGATGGAGGCCGCGCCGCCCGCCTCGGCGCAGCCCACCGCCACGCAGAAGACGCCGAGCGTCCCGCCGCCGCCCGCGAGCCCCGGCGCGCGCTCCAACGGCCCCACCTCGAGCGCGCCGGCCGCCCAGGCCAAGAACGGCGCGAAGCTCGACATGGACTGGGACGACGACCAGGAGGCCACCCACGTCTTCGATAAGGACAAGGAGAAGATCTCCGCGGACGCGTCCGCCGAGTCGCTCACCGGTCCCGACGCGGGCGAGCCCGAGCGCGCGAGCATGGACGCGATCATGAGCTCGCCGCCGCCGAGGAACCCGGCGGCGATCCCGTCGAACCCGCCGGCCGCCGGGACGCCGCCGCCGCCCGCGTCGGCCACGCTCTCGGGCGCGTTCGGCGCGCTCGGCCAGCCGCGCGAGAAGGTGAACGGCTCGTCGCCCCCGTCGGCGAAGTTCCGCGCCGGCGCGCCGACGTCGCAGTCGGGCCGCTCGGCGCCGCCGCCCCCGCCGACCTCGCACAAGAACCCGAGCCTCACGACGCAGCCGCTCCCGCCGCCGCCGCCCCCGGGCCAGGTCACCACGGCGCCGATGCACATGCCGCCGACGCAGCAGCCGCAGACGCCGGCGTCGGTCCCGCCGCAGACGAGCACGATGCAGTCGGCCCAGTCGCCGATGGCCTCGGTGCCCCCGCACCTCCAGGGCGGGTCGGTCCCGCCGGCGCAGGCGCATCATCCGTCGGGGCACCCGTCGGCCATCCCGAGCGCCCCGCCCGCCCCGCAGCTCCCGCCGGTGAGCCGGGCGATGGAGGCGACGCACATGGTCGCGCGCCCGGCGCCGAGCAAGGCTCCGCTCGTCATCGCGCTCCTGGTCGCCGTGATGGCGATCGCCGGCGTCGCCGTCTTCATGCTCATGCCGCGCACGGGCACGCTCGTCGTGAACGTGTCCGACACGAAGGGCGCGGCGGTGCAGAACCTCGAGATCGTGGTCGACGGCGTGAAGCGCTGCGAGAGCGCGCCGTGCATCGTCCGCGACATCTCGGCGGGCGTGCACGAGGTGAAGGTCGTCGCGAAGGGCTACGAGATGCCGGCGCCGCGCGCCGTCACCGTCGACAGCAAGCGCGACGTCCCCACCGACTTCCAGCTCGTCCCGTCGAAGACGGCGGCGGGCACCGGCTTCAAGGTCGCCGCGTCGCACTCGGGCGTGAAGCTCGTGGTCGACGGCAAGGACGTCGGCCCGCTCCCGCAGGAGATGCGCGACCTCGAGCCGGGCGAGCACAAGCTCCGCTTCGTCGGCGACCGCTACGCGCCGCTCGAGAAGACGATCAGCGTCGCGAAGGACGAGATCGTCGACCTCGGCACGGTGAACCTCAAGGTCGTGAAGGGCAAGGCGACCATCCAGCTCGCCACGCCCGGCGCGAAGGTCTACCTCGTCAACGGCACGAACCGCAAAGAGGTGCCGCAGTTCCCGATGGCGATCGAGTTCGATCCCAACGAGAAGTGGGAGCTGCAGGCCACCAAGGACGGCCACGACGACTTCAGCGAGCGCATCAGCTTCGACGACGGCCAGGCGGAGAAGACGTTCACCGTCACGCTCAACCCGAAGGGCTCGGCCCCGGTCGCGGCGCCCGCGCGCCCGGCGGCGCCGGCCGTCGCGTGGACCCCGCCCGCGCCGAAGGAGCCGGCGGCGCCCACGCCGAAGGCGGCCGCCAACCCGCCGGCGAAGGAGCCCGACGCGCCGAAGGAGCCGAAGAAGGAGCCGGCCGCCGCGGGCGGCGAGGCCGTGCTGAAGATCAACTCGCTGCCGGCCTCGTCGATCGTCCTCGACGGCAAGCCGATCGGCGTGACCCCGCAGACGCACGTGACGGTCTCCCCCGGCACGCACACGATCATGTTCGTCAACTCGGAGCAGTCGCTCAAGAAGACGATCACGGTCGAGGTGAAGGCCGGCGAGACGAAGGCGGCCTTCGCGAAGCTCCGCGACTGACGCTCACGACGCGGCGACGGCGCGCCCGACGGATCGCGCAGGCGCGGGAGTGCCTGCGCGATCTCGTTTTCGTGGAGCGGTCGTGGGCCAGGCGTATGGGGCTACGCCGATCCCATCGCGCGTCGGAGCGTCGGACGGCACCGTCAATCGCGCAGGGCCGCCAGTCCTGGAGTTTCTTCGTGCGGGAGCTCGCGACGCAGGGACGTCACGGTCGCTCTCGCCGCGAGGTCGCCGTTCTTCGGCGAGCGATCGAACAGAGGACGTTGCTACGCGCGAGGCCTCGAGCTCTCGAGGTGCTTCCCTCGCAGTGAACGACCCGAGTATCCTGTCGGATCCATGGCCGACAAGGGCACGATCCTCGTCGTCGACGACGAGCCCGGACTCCGGGAGATGCTCTCCATCCTCTTCCGCCGGGAGGGGTACGACGTCACGACGTCACCCGGGGTCGTCGCCGCGAGGGACGCGCTCCGCAACCGCCCCAAGCCCTACGGCGTCGTGCTCGCGGACCTGATGATGCCGGACGGCTCCGGGCTCGACGTCGTGAGCATCGCCAAGCAAGTGTCCGTAGACACGGAGGTCATCGTCATGACCGCCCACTCGACGGTCGAGACGGCGATCGACGCGATGAAGCGCGGCGCGTACGACTTCGTCACCAAGCCGTTCGCCACGTCCGAGCTCCGCGCGCTGGTGGCCAAGGCGTTCGAGCGCCGCGCGCTCGCCGAGGAGAACGCGCGCCTGCGCGCTCAGGTCGACCGGCAGCAGCCGAAGGATCTCCTCGGTCACTCGGCCGCGATGAAGCGGATCCTCGACCTCGTCCAGCGAGTCGCGAACGGGCGGACCACCGTCCTCATCACCGGAGAGAGCGGCACCGGCAAGGAGCGCATCGCGCGGGTCCTCCACGAGGCGTCCGACCGCAAGGACAAGCCCTTCCGCGTGGTGAACTGCGGCGCGATCCCCGAAGCGCTCGTCGAGAGCGAGCTCTTCGGCCACGAGAAGGGAGCGTTCACGGGGGCGGCGACGCGCAAGCTCGGGTTCTTTCGCGAAGCCGACGGCGGGACGGTCCTGCTCGACGAGATCGGCGAGCTCCCCCTGGCCATGCAGGTCAAGCTCCTCCGCGTCCTGCAAGAGCGCAAGGTCCGAGGCGTCGGCGAGGCCGACGAGACGAGCGTCGACGTCCGGATCCTCGCGGCGACGAACCGAAACGTGGAGGACGAGGTGCGCGCGGGCAAGTTCCGCCAGGACCTCTACTATCGCCTCAACGTGATCCGCCTCGAGGTCCCGCCCCTCCGCGACCGACGCGAGGACGTCCCCGAGCTCGCGCGCTACTTCCTCGAGCGCTGCGCCCGTGAGCACGACAAGACCGTCCGGGCGCTCTCGCCGGACGCCCTCCGCGCGCTCGACGCCTATTCCTTTCCCGGCAACGTGCGCGAGCTCGAGAACATCATCGAGCGCGCGGTGGCGCTCGCCGCCGGACCGCTCATCGGCCTCGGCGATCTCCCGATGGAGGTCAGCGGCGCGACCGCGCGGACGACGCCGGCTCTCCTCGACCTCCCCGAGGAAGGGTGTGACATCGACACCGTGCTCGGGGAGGTCGAGCGCAGGCTCATCCTTCAGGCGCTCGAGCGCTCCGACGGCGTCCGGACGAACGCGGCGAAGCTGCTCGGCGTCACGCTCCGCAGCCTCCGCTACCGGATGCAGAAGCTGACGATGCAGAACGACGACGACGAGCCCGTGAGCGAGAACGAGGGCAAGTGAGCGACGGCCCGTCGGCCCAAATCCGTCCTCCCCTCCGGCAGCGTCGACGCTTTTTGTCCACATACATGAGGCACGATATGGGTCCAACACATGCACCGCGCCGAGAACGACGAGGTATTTGGCGCGGGGCAGCTAACATCGCGTGGTCGTCGAAGGAGACTCCACGATGGAACGTCGAATGCTTCATTCCCCGGCCGTGAATCCCATCAGCCGAACGTGGACTCGCCGGTCACGGGGCTTCACGCTCGTGGAGCTCGCGGTCGTCGTGACGATCGTGGGTGTGCTCGCCGTCATCGCCGTCGTCGGTTACCGTCGCTACATTCTTCGGTCGAAGATCACCGAGGCGCAGGACGTAGTCTCCGCGATCAAGATCGCCCAGGAGGATCATCGAGCCGAGCGCGGCGCCTACGCCAACATCGGACCGACCTACTGTCCGACGGCAGCCGGGGTCAGTGACCTCAAGGTCGGGTGGGATCCTGGCTGCAGCGGCGGCGTCACAACGTGGAACGCCCTGCCCGTTCACGTCTCCGGAGCGGTTCAGTTCGCCTACGCGACCACGGCCGGCTCGGGTGCGTTCACCGTTCCTGCCGATACCGATTGGGTCACGTGGGGCTCGCCCGAGCCACAGCATTGGTACACGGTCCTCGCGCGCTGCGACCTGGATCCGGGCGGAGAGGTCACGATGCTCGTAGCGTCTTCGTTCCAGAACACGATCTTCAGCCATAACGAAGGTCAGTAGAAGCCGCCGAAGAGATGACGCGGAGTAAGCTCCGCCCGCGACGAGCCCTCTTCCTCGCGGCCTGGATGCTGATGATGTGCACCGTGGGGCTGGTCTACGCGCCGGCCCGCGATGGCGCGTTCATCTGGGACGATCACACGCTCTTGGAGCGAGACGCACCGTATCGTCGTTCGACGATGACGGAGCTCTTCACGAAGGCTTCGTGGCTCGCGTCGCCGCTCGCGGATGGCCGCGCCTCGTACTATCGACCCGTCACGCTGCTGTCGTTCCGCCTCGACGCGCGCTTCGATGACTCTCCGAGGCGCTATCACACGACGAATCTCTGGCTCCATGTCGTCGCGTGTGGGCTCGTAGCGATCGTTGCGCGTCGACTCGGCGCTACGGGCACCGTCTCCGTGGTGACTGCGCTTGTCTGGGGGCTGACACCGAGGCTGACCGAGTCGGTCGGCTGGATAGCGGGGCGCACGGACGTCCTCGCGTGCGTGTTCGGTCTCGCCGCGATGGCCGTCTCGAGCGACCTTGCACCGGCGAAGGGACCCTCGCTGCTCCGTTGGTCGCGGGCGCTGCTCAGCGCCGCGCTGCTCTTTGGGGCACTCGCCAGCAAGGAGGTATCGGTCGCCTTCGTCGCGGCGTTCGTTGCCTCCGCGGTACGCCGCCCGAACGGCGAGACGAGCGACGCTCGCCGAGAGCGCCTGCTCCGTTTGACGACCACGGTCGTCGTCGCGACCCTCCCGTACTTCGTGCTGCGCGCCGTGGCGCTTCGCGGGGGTACGCCGGAGCCGCGATCGATGGGCATCCTCGAACGGCTCGCGACGACGCTCGAAGCAGCGGCTCGCTACGCCGAGATGCTCGTCGACCCGCTTCGACCCAGCACGTGCATCGGTACGATGGGCCAGGTCGACGGCGTACGCGCGGCGATCGGCGCGGCCGTCGTCGTCGGCTGCAGCTTCATGGTCGTTCGCTCCTGGCGACGCCTCCCTGCCGGCACCATCCCCACGCTCACGCTCGCTTCGGTCGCGCTTGGCCTCGTCCTCCACTTGGTCCCTATCCCACTCGCGGGCTCGGTCGCCGCGGATCGCCTCCTCTACGTCCCGCTGGCAGGGGCCGCGATCTCCTCGGCGCTCGTGCTGTCGAGCGCCCCGCTTCGGCCACGCCCGGCGGCGCTCCTCGCGTCGCTCGCGTTCGTGACGGCGATCGCGTTCGCCAGCGCCACCAAGCGTCGCCTCTCCGCCTACGCGGACGAGGCCCGTTTCTGGACGGTCGCCGCGGAGGACGCCCCTCGGAACAACCCGGTACCGCTCCTTGCACTTGCCGGGGTCGTCCGCGACGCCGGAGAGGCCGAGCTCGCGTGCCGCGTCTACGAGCGCGCGCGCGCCATCCCGCCCGACGTCTGGACGCGCTCCGCACACCGTCGCGCACGCGAGAACCTCGTCACCTGCTGGGCAACGATCGGACGCTACCGAGATGCCCTGTCACTCGCCGAGGTGCTGGCGCGCGAATACCCTCGCATGGGGCGAGTGAAGATGCTTCTGGCGTTCGCACAGCTGCACACCCGCGATTTCGACGGCGCTGGACGGAGCTTCGCGGAGGCGCTCGAGCTCGATCCCGCGCTGTCACCGTTCATCACCCCGGCGACGGTCGACCTGGCGATCGCCCGAGCCGAGGCTCCGGCGTTCGATGCGCGCGAGATCCCGTCGGAGCAGCGCGTTGCATACGCGCAGCACCTCGCTCGGATCGGCCGCCTCCCGGAAGCGGAGAGCGCTCACCTCGCCATCGCCGAGGACCCAGCCGCATCTCATGACGCTCGCCGCCAGGCGCTGAAGTTCCTCGTCGCCCACGGAAGACTCGTACTCGCTCGCCGCGCCCTGAGCGCGAACCGGTGGCTCTCCGAGTCGGAGTTCACCGAGGCCGAGCGAGCTCTCCGCGTCCGCGAGGAGCGACGAGCGCGCGTGTCACGACTCATCGACCGCATCGACGCGCTCGCAGACGGATGAGCAGGACCCCGGAGCCGTCCCCCCGGAGCCTCGTCACGTCCTATCCACGAGCGCGGGCACCTGGGCGAGGACATCGACGCATCGATTTCGATGTGTCGAAGCACGATCACGAGAAAGACACTCCAGGACGCATGCCCGTGCGATGACGGGAGGTTCGTTCCGACCCCTCGCTCGGCGTGGGGGCGGAACGAACCGGTCGAAATCATCGCGTCCGGGTACTAGCCTGCAGCGCGGCGCGCGCCGATGACGACGACGAACGAGCAGGCAGCGGAGAGACTCGAGCGGCTCGCCGAGCACGCCGTCGTCGCCGCGGCGACGATCGCTTACGTCGCCACGGCGGCTCGAACCGTTCAAGGCGGAGACTCCGGCGAGCTCGCCGCGATCGGGACCGCCGGTGGCGTGGCGCATCCGCCAGGGTACCCGCTCTACGTTCTCTGGCTGCGAGCGACGGCGTGGATTCCGGCGAGCTCACCGACGCACCGCACGGCGCTCGCCACGGCGATCCTCGGTGCGCTCGCGCTCGCCATGCTTCAGCGAGCGTGCCGTTCATGGGGCGCGAGCCGAGCCGCGTCGGCGCTCGCGTCGGCGATGGTCGCGTCATCGCCGCTGATGTGGCGACTGTCGACCGAGACGGAGGTGTTTGCGCTCAACGCGCTCCTCGCGCTAGCGCTCGTCTCGCTCGCATCTCCCGACCCGCCCCCGCGAAAGAGCGAGGCTCTGCGCGTCCTCGGGCTCGGCCTCGTCGCAGGGCTCGGGCTCGCGAACCATCACACGATCGTCCTGCTCGCCCCGCTCGGCGTCCCCGCAGCCGTGAGCGGTCTGCGTCGCGCCCCGGAGCGCACGCGCACCGCCGTCCTCGGTGTCGTCGCGCTGCTCGCAGGCCTGCTCCCGTACGGGTATCTCGTCTACGTGTCCCGAGTCACACCGCTCGACCGAGGATGCATTTGGGGCGATCCCCGCGACCTGAGCGGCCTCCTCCATCACTTCCTACGCGCCGACTACGGCACCGCGCGACTCGCCGTCTCCGACGCGTCGCCCGAGCCGACGGGCCAGCTCCTCCTCCTCGGTGAGACGCTCCTCGAGTCAGGGGTAGCCTTCCTTCTCCTGATCGGGCTCGCGACGGCGGCGGCCACGCTCCTACGACGACGTCCGTGGCCGCGGCTCCTCGCGGGCCTCATCGCCTCCTTCGTCCTGGCGGGTCCGCTCCTCGTTGCGCGCTTCAACCTCGCGCCGCGCGGGCTCCACGCGCTCGTCGTCGCTCGGTTTCACTTGCTGCCGCTCGTGCTCGGCGCGGTCCTCGGAGCGATGGCCGTCACTCGTATCATCGAACGCCTCGGCGTGCGGGCGCGAGTCGTCGTCGTTGGCTTCATTCCGTTTGCGATGCTCATGCGAGGGCTCTGGTCTCATGACGCCGTCGCGGAGGGGCACCGTCCGACCACCGAGACGTGGCTTTGGAACGTCGCGCGAATCCTCCCCGAGCGCTCCATCCTCTTGGTCCGCGGCGACGACACGATGGGCGCGCTTCTCTATGGTCAGTGCGCGCTCGGGCTCCGCGAAGACGTCGACGTCCTGACGCCTCCGCTCCTGTTGACGGAAGCCTATGCTCGTCGAGCGAGCGCGCGCATCGGATTCGAGCTCGAGCGCGGCGTCATCCCCCCCGGCGGGGCCGAACCGACGCTTCGCTCGGCCAAGCTGCTCGAGCAGCTGCTCGCCACCGGGCGCCCGGTCTTCCTCAGCGACTGGTTTGCCAAGGGGCTCGAGGAGAGCGCTCCGAGCTACCCGGTCGGCCCACTGATCCGCGTCGTCCCCTCGTGGAAGGAGGTGCCTCCCCCGGATCGCCTCCTCGAGTTGAACGCTCAGCTCTACGAGACCCTGGAGCTCGAGTCGCCCCCCCCGTTCGCCGACTCCTGGGCCGGAGCCCGATTCAAGGACTATGCGCGACCGTGGCACGTCCTGGCGAAGGCCTTCGAGCGCACGGGAACGGGAGAGGAGCAGACCGCGGAGCGTTGCCGACGCCGTGCGTATGCGTTGACTCCGCGGAAGCGTTGGGGGGCGCACTGACACACACGTTGCACGACGGAAGAGACGGACGGATTTTGTCGGTGGCGAGGAGCAGAAGCAGACGAAACTTGTCGCGCTCCCAGGCGACGTCCACACCGAATTTCTCCAAACTTGCCTGGGTCCCGTACAATTCGGGCGCGATCTACCGATGGCACGCCCCCTGCTTCGAGTGGAGCACGGGCTGACGACAACATCGCGCCCCTGCGTGTCCCACGGCGTGTGGTGTCCCAGGACTAGGACGAAAGGTTACCAAGCATGGCAATTCGGAAGCGTCTCCAGAACGGATTCACCCTCGTCGAGCTCATGATCGTCGTCGCGATCGTCGGCGTCCTCGCCGTCCTCGCCGTCTACGGTGTTCGAAAGTACATCGCGAACGCGAAGACCGCCGAGGCGAAGAACTCGCTGGGTCAGATCGGCAAGGACGCCGTCACGGCCTTCGAGGGTGAGCGAATGGCGAGCGCCGTCCTCGCCGTCACCACGTCGACGGACGTCGTCCGAAAGACGTGCGGCAACGCCGCGGCCCCGGTCCCCGCCCTCACGGAGATCGTCGGGAAGAA
Organism: Labilithrix sp.; assembly: GCA_019637105.1. Classification (GTDB taxonomy): domain Bacteria; phylum Myxococcota_A; class Polyangia; order Polyangiales; family Polyangiaceae; genus Labilithrix. The sequence goes on along the minus strand of JAHBWF010000099.1, from coordinate 6,860 downwards.
GTATCAGTCGAACAAGGTCGACTGGTCGAACGCCACCGACGTCCTGAACAACCGCGGATTTCCCTGCCTGAAGTTCGAGCTGACCGCGCCGCAGTACTACAGCTACGACTACAACGGCGGCGGTGTGGACGGCACGAGCACCGAGGCTGCGGAGATTGAGGCGTCGGCGCAAGGCGATCTCAACGGGGACACGGTGTATTCGACGTTCAAGGTCCTCGGCAAGATCCAGGAAGGGCGCCTGACGCTCGCTCCTGCGCTCCAGGAGATCTCCCCCGAGGAGTGATCGGCCAAGCGGCTGACGACACGAGGCCTGGCTGCTGGAGCAGCCGGGCCTCGCGCCGTTTTGTGGTCAACGCGGCCGTACATCGCCACCCCCTCCACCGCCCTTGCACATCATGCGGTCCCTGAGGTCAGATGCTCGCGTGACGTTCCGATTGTCCCGTGTAAGCGCGCTCCTCTTCTTCTCCGGTGCCTGCGCGCTCGTCTATCAAGTCGCCTGGTTTCGTGAGCTCCGACTGATCTTCGGCGCCAGCACCGCAGCGTCCGCCGCGGTCCTCGCCGTCTTCATGGGGGGTCTCGGAGCGGGCGGGGCGATCCTCGGCAAGCGAGCGGACAGCGCCAAGAATCCTCTGGCGTTGTACGCCAACCTCGAGCTGTTCGTCGCGCTGACGGCAGGCGTCAGCCCGCTCCTCGTGTGGACGGCGCAGGCGATCTACCTCGGCCTGGGCGGAAGCTCGACACTAGGAAACACGGGAGCGACGCTCGTTCGCCTCCTGCTCTCCGTCCTGGTGCTCGGGCCCGCGACGATCGCCATGGGAGGGACGCTCCCCGCCGCCGCGAAGGCCGTCGAGCGAAGCAGCGCGGGACGCCAGCGTGTCGCCGTCCTGTACGGCGTGAACACCATGGGAGCGGTGCTCGGTACCGTGGCGGCGAACTTCCTCTTCATGGAGGTCTTCGGCACCCGTCTCACCTTGTGGCTCGCCTGCCTGATCAACGTCCTCGTCGCTCTCCTCGGGCGGTCGATGGCGCGGGGCGCACCGGAGGAGCGGGCGAAGGCGACCACGAGCGATGACCCGACGAACAACGACGAGCCCACCGCGCGACAGGCTGCCCCGCGGTGGTTTCCGCCGCTCGCCGCGGCTGTCGCCGGCCTCTCCTTCATGCTGATGGAGCTCGTCTGGTACCGCATGCTCGCGCCGTTGCTAGGGGGTTCCTCCTACACGTTCGGCCTCATCCTCGCGGTGGCGCTCGTCGGGATCGGCATCGGCGGAGGCGTCTACTCCCTCACGAAACGTCCTGCGACCCTCTCGCTCTTCGCGGTCACGTGCACCCTCGAGGCGCTCGCTATCGGGATCCCCTACGCGCTCGGCGATCGGCTCGCGATCTTCTCGCTGCTCCTCAGGCCACTGGCTCAAGTCTCGTTCACCGGCTCGATCGTCGCGTGGACACTCATCTCCTCGATCGTCGTCCTCCCCGCCGCGATCGTGTCGGGCTACCAGTTCCCCGCGATCATCGGGCTCTACGGACGCGGCGCGAAGGGCGTGGGCAGAGACGTCGGCCGCGCCTATCTGGCGAACACGTTGGGCTCCATGGTCGGCTCGATCGGCGGCGGGTTCGGCCTCCTTCCGCTGCTGAGCGCGCCGCGCTGCTGGCAGGCGGTCGCCTTGCTCCTCGTCGGAACCGCGGTGCTCGCCGTAGCGCTCGACCTCCGCGCGCGCGCTCTCTTGCCCCGCCCCTTCGCCCTCGCGAGCGTGAGCGGAGCGCTGGCGATCTTCGTCACGGTCGCTCCAGACGGTCCTGGTCATGCCTGGCGCCACTCTGGCATCGGCGCCGGGCGAGCCGACAACGATCCCGTGGTCGATCGGGAGACCGCCGAGCGATTCGTCAAACGGTGGCGCGCCGCGATCCAATGGGACGAGGACGGGCTCGAGAGCACCGTGGCGCTCGGAAAGGAAAACGGCTTCGTCTTCATCGTCAACGGCAAGGCCGACGGGCACGTCACCGGAGACGCCACGACTCAGGTCATGAGCGGGCTCCTGGCGGCTCTCCTCCACGAAGACCCGACGTCGGCCCTCGTCGTGGGCCTCGGTACAGGAAGCACGGCGGGTTGGCTCGGCGCGGTCCCCTCCATCGAGGTCGTCGACGTCGTCGAGCTCGAGCCGTCGATCCTACGGGTTGCCCGCGACTGCGCCGCCGTCAACAAAGCCGCCATGGACAACCCGAAGGTCCACGTCCAGCTCGGTGACGCACGGGAGGCGTTGCGCACGACGAGCAAGCGCTACGACATCATCTTCTCCGAGCCCTCGAACCCGTATCGCGCCGGCATCTCGAGCCTCTTCACCGTGGAGTACTACCGCTCCGCGGCCGAGCGCCTCAATCCCAATGGGTTCTTCGTGCAGTGGCTCCAGACGTACGAGGTCGACGCCTTCGCACTTTCTACCGCGGCGGTCACGCTTCGCGAGGTGTTTCCGTACGTCAGCTTCTGGGAAACGATGAGCGGCGATTTGCTCATGATCGCCCAACTGACCGACATGCCGATCGACGTGGATCGGATCCGAGCGCGGCTCACGCAAGAGCCGTTCGCATCCGCCGTCCGAGAGGTCTGGAAGACGACGTCCGCGGAGGGGGTGCTCGCACGCTTCGTCGCCCAACCTCGGTTCGCAGAAGTCCTCCGCGACGAGCACCTGGGCGTGCTCAACTACGACGATCAGAACTTCCTGGAGTTCGCGTTCGCGCGAAACGTCGGGCAACACGTCCGGATCGATCAGGAGACGCGACAGCTCGTCGCGCGCCTCCGCCTGGAGACCCCGAACACCAAAGGGGGATACGATCCGTCGCTCGTGCTCGAGGAACGAATGCTCGCTCAGTTCCTCGACAAAACGACGATCGATCCCCACCTCGAGAAGCCACCGCCTCATATCGTGGGCTTCGGGCGAGTGCTCACCCGGCTCCAGCAGGACCGATTCTCGGACGCCATCGCGCTGTGGAGCACGCTCGACCGGCAACCGCGAAGCTATCACGAGATGCTGCTCCTCGCGGAGGCCACCGCGCGGACGGGCAACGACCAGTTTCCGACCTTGCTGCCGGCGGTCGACAACGCCGCGGAGCGCGAGCTCCTCCACGGGATCTGGCTGGCCCGGAAGGAGAAGGTCGCCGACGCGGTCGAGCGACTCGAACGCGGCTTCGTGCTCATGCGGCAGGATCCATGGGTGCGAACGAGCGTCGCGGGCCGCGCGCTCGCCATTTCGGTGCAGCTCGGCCAGCGCGACCCAGCCATCTCGCGGCGGTTCGCGCTGGCGCTCGCGGAGCCCTTCGCCGCCGAGGTGTTCCGTATGACACGGATCCACGCCGAGCTCACCCATGCGCGGGCGTCGCGTGATTCCGAGGTATGCCTCGACGCGCTTGCGCGCATGGAGCCTCTCCTCTTTACTCAGCCGTTCTACGAGACGCGGGTCGTCTGCTACAGGCAGGCCAACCATCCCCAAACCGCGATCGCCGAAGCGGAGCTCGAGCACCTTCTCTCCTTCACATCGCGCTTCGGCGCAGGTATCGCCTCTCCAGCAGCGCCCGTGCTCGACAAGAGCAGCCCTCCTGCTCACCTCGACGACCTCGACGCGTCAGCCATCCTCGACGACGCGTCGTCCGCCCAAGGCGCGCACGACGCTGCGCCGAGCGACAACGGGACGCCGGCCGCCGAGAGGCCCGCCGACGCAGGCGCCCGGACCGACGCGCCCCCCCCGGCGGCTGGGCAAGATCCTTCGAAGGCAAGCGCGCCGTGATGCGAAGACGACTCGTAGACCTCTCCGCTGCTATCGTTCGCCACGTGGCACGTCGACGACGCGGTGGATTCTCCGCCATCGAGCTGATGAACTTCTTCGCCCTCGCCGCGATCCTGACGGCGATCGGAATGTATGCGCTCGCGCGCTACGTACGACACGGGAAGACCGCCGAGGCTCGCGAGTCGGTCACTCGCCTCGCGACGGGCGCGGTCGATTACTACAACCGCTCCGACGCCACGCAACCGTCGGGGGCCTCACCGCAGGCGGTCCATGCGATGCGCCACTTTCCTCCGAGCTCGCGTGTTCCGGTCCCGGAAGACCCGCTCAACGTGCGCGGACGAAAGTACCAGAGTAACAGCATGGATTGGGCGGTTAGCCCGTGGCAGGATCTCCGATTTTCCATCGTCCAACCGCAGTGTTACCAGTACTCGTTCGAGGCTCAAGGTTCCGGGGCGTCGGCGAAAGCGCAGGTGATCGCCGAGGGCGATCTCGACGGTGACGGGACCCGCTCGCGCTATGCGCTCGTGATCGCGCCGGATGAGAGCCTGACCGCGCAGGTCGCTCCGGAGATGGACCGAACGGATCCCGAGGAGTAAGTCTCGACGCGTCAACGGTCATCGGCTGAGGTACGCTCTTCTCGACTGGAGTTGCTGCTGCAGCGGTCTCTTTTGCCATGCGTCGCTTCACCCCTATCGAGCTCGCTATCGGTCTGGCACTCCTTGGATCGATCGCCGCCGTCGCCGTGCCGACGTTCGCCCGTGAGGTGCAGGCTTCGCGCTTCGTCGAGCCGACGCGCGCGCTCGCCCGCATGGGCGAGAATGCCGTGCGCTACGCTGAGCTAAACCACACCCTCCCGGACTCGGCTCCGCTCACCCCGGCTCAGCCGCCTCGCGGATGCAAAGAGATCGACCCGCTCGGAACATGGGACGGACCGACCTGGGTGGCGCTCGACTTTCGCCCGACCCCCGAGGGCGTCCCGCGCGCGTACGCCTACGCCTTCGACTCGAGCGGTGACACGTTCGTGACTCGAGCACACGGAGACCTCGACGGGGACGGGGTGCTGAGCACGTTCGAGATGCGCGGCAGCGCGAAGGCCGGAGAAGCGCCGCGTCTCGAGCCCGGGCTCTACGTCGAGGCGGAGCTCGAGTGAGCCGCGTCCTCCAGGAGCTCCTGACCGCTTCCGCCGCCGTGGGCGCGGCGTTGGGGATCGCTCTCATCCAACCTGCGCTCGCCGCCGATGTGGCGACCGTTCACCAGCGCGACGATGCCTTCACACTGCCTCCGCCCGAGCAGATTCGTGCGGCGTCGTTCGGGTACCGGCACGCCGTCGCCGATCTCGTCTGGGCCAAGCTCCTCGTAGAGCACGGGACCCATTGGCAAGAGAAGCGTAAGTTCACCGCTCTGCCGAGCTACATCGACGCGATCATCGCCCTCGAGCCCGATCACCCGGCGCTCTACGATTTCGTCGACACCCTCATTCTGTTTCAGCCCGGCAGCGTCACGGCCGAGGATGCCCGGCTCGCGCGGCGATACCTGAATCGGGGTACGGTCGAACGTCCCTACGATCCGCAGGTGTGGGTCCACTACGGCCAGTACCTCGCGTTCCTCGCGCCCTCGTTCCTCTCCGACGCGGACGAGATCGAGCGCTGGCGCACGGAAGGAGCGCTCGCGCTCGCGCGCGCTGTCGAGCTCGGTGCGGACGCTGACCGTGGCCTCGCCGCGTCGACGATCTTGAACAAGGCTGGCCAGCGTGAGGCTGCGATCCGTCTCCAACAGCGCGCCTACGCGCTCACCGACGATCCCGAGACACGCCGGCAGATCATGCTCAAACTGCAGCGGATGGGGGCCAGCATGGAGTCGGAGGCGACGGTCACGCGCGTCGAGCACGAGTGGCGAACGCGCTACCCTTTCGTCTCGCGCGGCATCGCGATGCTCCTCGGCCCGCACCGGAGCCCTGCAGCTTGTGCCGGCCCCCATCGTGATCGGGCGAGCGACTGTCCCCGCGACTGGAACGACGCCACGCAGGACGCGCGCTGAGCGGCGGCGCCGCGCGGGAGGAGGCCGCGCGGCTGGACCGACGCCCGCGAGACGCTCGCGGAGCGGCGCGGCGCGCGGGGGCTCCTTCACTCCACGAGGATCGTGCGGAGGCTCACCATGGTCTGCTCCTCCGAGCCGGCGAGCTTCGCCCAGACGCTGACCTCGTAGAGGCCCGGCTGGCCTTTGTCGGAGAGGGGGACGTCGATCTCGATCTTCGGGCCCGAGATCTTCGCGACGATGGGGGTCACGAAGCCGGGGCCCCAGTACATCTGGAACGGCTTCGGGACGGGGTAGCTGCGGCGACGGTTGAGCTCGCTCGCGGCGATGGGCCTGGGGAGCGGGAGGCGGGCGACGCCGACGCCGGTGGGGCGGGCGCCGTTCGTGAGCGTGCCCTCGACGTGGACCGTCGCGCCCGGCTTCGCCTTGCGCGGGAGGGGCGCGTAGGTGCCGTAGCCGTCGACGAACTCCTGGGCGAAGCACGGGACGGCGAGCTCCTTGGCCGTCTCGACGAACTGCGCGACGCCGATGCCGACGCGCGTGTGCGCGGGCTTGAGGATGTTGCGCCGGTGCCCGTCGTTCGGCGGGACCTCGTTGAAGAACAAGGACTCGGCGCGCTCGACCTGCTTCGGATCGATGAGCGGCTTGCCGTCGACCGTGCGCCTCGCCTCGTCCGTGACGCAGAGAGCATTCTCGAGGACCATGTCCGCGCCGCCGGCCTCCGTGTGGCGCTGCTCCGGCACCGAGCCGTCGCTCCCCCAGTGACCGAGGTAGCCGAGCCGCACCATGTCCTCGGCGTGGCGCTGCCCGGCGATCGTCGGCGGCCCCTCGTCGAGCTCGACCGGCGCGAGGCCGTGCGCGGCGCGGTCACGGTTGATGAGCGCGAGCATGTAGCGGCGGGCCTCGGGCACCGTCAGCGGCGCGCGAGGGCGCTCGACGACGGGCGCCGCGTTTCGAGCCGGCGTCCCCGCCCTCCCCGCCCCGCCGGGCCCGGTCGCCGGAGCCGGACCGCCCGTCCCGCCGGGAGCCGAACCGCCTCCCGACGAC
>JAHBWF010000098.1 GCA_019637105.1 Labilithrix sp. | reverse complement strand
CCCTCCGGCGACGACGGGCGTCGCGCGGCGGGAGGCTCGCCAGCCGCCGTCGGGACGACCGCCGGCGCGGGAGGCGGGACCGATCCGCTCGCCGCGCCGGGCGGAGGCACGGATCCGGGTTGGAAGACCGCGACGGGCGCGACCACCGGAATCGGGATCCCGCCCGCGCCGACCGGCGGCTGCGAGGACGCCGCCGCCGCCGCCGGGGGCACCGACGCGTGCGCCGGCGGAGGCACTGACGCGTGCGCCGGCGGGGGCACCGACGCATGCGCCGGCGGAGGCACCGACGCGTGCGCCGGCGGAGGCACCGACGCGTGCGCCGGCGGAGGGAACGACGCGGGCGGCGGCTGGGGAAGCAGCGCCTGCGGGATCAGCGGCGCCGTCGACGAGAACGGGTTCGCCGGCGGGATCGACGAGGGGGAGGCGGAGAACGGTCCCTGCGGCGCGTGCGGCGGCGCGGAGGCGGCCACGGGCTGGACGGGCGCGTGCGGCGGCGCGGAGGCGGCCACGGTCGGCGCGACGACAGGCTGCGCGGCCGCCGCCGGAGGCTGCGCGCTCGGGCGCGGCGGCGGCATCGACGAAGGGGGCGGGAACACCGAGCTCGCCGGGGCCGCGGTCGACGCGGGGCCGTTCCCCGTGGCGCCGGGCGGCTGGACCTGCTTCTGCGCCCCGCCGCGGCGCGGGTAGCCGATGACGGGCTCGCCCTTCCAGTCCTTCCACGACAGCGTCGCGACCGGGGGGCTCGGCGGCTTGCCGGTGAACTCGACGTCGAAGACGGCGAGGTTGACGAGCTTGCCCATCTTCGCGCCCGACAGGTGCGCGTCGACGAGCGCGAGCTGGCCGCGCAGCACCTGGACGGCGGCCTCTTCGCCGGTCCCCGCCGGCACGGCGAACGAGTACTCGCGGTACGTGAGCGGCGACGCGTCGGTGGGGTCCTGCTCGCGCGACGAGAGCAGCTTCACGGCGGGCAAGCCGGGCAGCGCCGAGCCGACGGGCGCGGGCGGCGCGGCGGCCGCGGGCGGCGCCTTCGACGGGGAGGTCGCGGGCGCCCCCGCGTCCTTGGCGTCGCTCGCGTGGAAGGTCAGTCCCTTCTTCGACGCCGGGCCGTTGGCGCCGCTCGTGAGCGGTCGCGGCGGCGCCGATTTCGTCGCCGTCAACGCCGCGGACGAGGACGCGGGAGACGACGGGATGTGGGGCTCGGTCGCGGGCGCCGACGACGCCGCGGGCGCCACCGGCGCGGAGGGCGCCGCGGGCGCCACCGACGGCGGGCTCGGCGCGACGCCGCCCTTGGCGTCCTTGGCGACCGGCGTCGTGACGGGCATGTCGTCGGGCGCGCGCTTGACGACGAAGCGGACGCGCGCGACCGGGTCCACCGCGCGGTACCCCTCCTCGAGGAGCTCGATCGAGAAGCCGCTCATCGGCCCCTCCTCGCCGCGCTGCGCGCGCGCCGCCTGGAGCGCGCGTTGCCACGACTCGGCCTCGACACAGAGCTTCTGAAGGTCCGCCTTGCCGAGCGACGAAACTTCAACGACCCATCGCATGCGCCCGCGAAGTTATCACCTCCCCAAGCAGGGAAGCGACCGGGATTTCGCGGCGTCGCGAGCTACTCCGCCCGGAGGCCGTCCGAGGGACGGAGGCGCGCCGCGTAGAAGGCCGGGAAGATCGTCGCGAGCAGGCAGATCAAGATGGCGACAATTCCGGTGATGATGAACTCCGTCGGGCGCACGTTCACCGGGAGCTTCGAGATGAAGTAGACCTTCGGATCGAGCGGGAAGCCGTAAGCGAGCAGAAACTTGCAGGCGACCCACCCGAGGACGAGGCCGAGCGCGGTGCCGACGAGGCCGATGATCCCGCCCTGGTAGACGAAGACGCGCAAGATCGCGTCGTCGCTCGCGCCGAGCGCCTTGAGCAGGGCGATCTCCTTCTTCTTGTCGAGCACGACCATGATCAAGGTCGCGATGACGGTGAACGCCGCGACGACGATGATCAGCGTGAGCACGACGCTCATGACGATCTGCTGGATGAGCAGCGCCGTGAAGAGCCCATGGTTGAGCTCTCTCCAGTCCATCGTGTGGTAGACGCCGTTGGCGAGGATCTTGTCGACCTGCTTCGAGATGTCTGCGGCCTTCTCGATGTCGTCGACCTTCGCCTCGACGCCGGTCACGCTGTCGCCCTGCTCGTAGAACGCCTGCGCCTCGTAGAGGTCCGTGTAGACGAGCTTCGAGTCGTACTGGTCGAACCCGGCCTCGAAGATCGCGATGACCCGGAACTGCTTCGCGATCGGCGGACGCGATCCGCTCGCGCCGTAGGTCATCCCGATCTGCGGCGAGGTGATCTGGAGGCAGTCGCCGAGCCCGACGTCGAGCCGCTTCGAGAGCGATCGGCCGATGGCGACGCCGGGCAGCGCCTTCACCTGGGCCGGGCTCCGGCAGGGATCGGGATCGATCGCCTCGGGCAGGACGTCTTCGTCGGGGAGCGTGCTCGTGTAGCCGCCCGACGGCGTGACGTCGCCGGTCGGGTGGAGCGCGGGGGGAGGCTCCGCCTTCGCCGCCGCCGGCGCGCTCTCGGGCGCGGCGAGGATCGCGTCGATCGGATCGGCCGGGGCGGCCTCTGCCTTCCTCGGACCGTCGCCGAGCTCGCCTGCCGCGCCGGTCGCGATGAGCGTCGCGAGGTCGGTCGTGCCGGCGTCCGCGGCCGCGTCCTGGGCTTTGTCCTCGGCGATCTGCCGTTCGATCGCCTCGAGCACGCTCAACGTCTCCGAGCTCGCGCCGCCGTCGCCGTCGGCCTGCCCCGTCTTCGCGGGGTCCCAGGACCCGCCGCCCGGCGAGAACGGGTCGTGAGGCGCCTCCGGCGGCTTCGCCCCCGGCTTGCGCATGCCGTCGAGCGAGCCCTCGACGACGTGGCGGGGCAGGTCGAGCACCTTCGGCATCATCTCCGGGTCGACGCCCTTCAACAGGACGCCGGTCGCGGTGCGCTCGCCGTGCGTGACCATCATCGGGTTGATGACGAACGGCGCCACGGCGACGACGCCGGGGACGGCCTCGACCTTCTTCATCACGTCGCGGTAGTCGCGGAAGTGCACCGCGTACTTGAGCACGATGACGTGGGCGTTGACCCCGAGCACCTTCTCGCGGAACTGCTCTTGAAAGCCGCCGGTGACGCTCATCACGATCGCGAGGGCGGCGACGCCGAGCGCGACGCCGAGCATGGCGAACGCCGTCCCCACCGAGACGAAGGCTCGCTTCTTCGAGCCGAGGTAGCGGAGCGCGATCTGGACGGGGTAGCCCATGGGCGGGAGGCGGAGCGGGCCGAGAGCTCCGTGGCGCTCGGCGGAGTCACCCTCCGGCGACTCCAGGCTCGCACCTCTAGCACGGTGTGTGCGTGCACAATTCCCTTTCCTCGCAGATCGCTGCGGAAATCGGCGGAGCCCACCCGGCCGCACCGCCCCCAGGCGGGGAGCTCGAGCGCGCGGCCGGGCGGCGGGGGACTTGTCGCTTCCGGAACGGGTACGGAAGACGTAAACCTGATGAGGAGTCGGTTCGATCCCTCATGTCCGAAGCTCGGGACAGCTTGCCCGGTCCGATCTCGTCGTCGAACCCCCGTTCGATACGCGACGGCGGCGCGGCCGCGACGCAGACGCAGGTGACGGCGGACGGCGCGGTCCGCCGCGGTCCGCCGTCGTCGCGCCGGAAGCTCGACGTCTACCTCGGCACGACGCTCGAGGACCGCTACGTCGTGGAGTCGCTCCTCGGCGAAGGCGGGATGGGCGTCGTCTACCTCGGGCGCCACAAGCTGATCGACAAACGGGTCGCGATCAAGATCCTCCGCGCCGACTTCGCGACCGACGAGGAGATGACCGAGCGCTTCCTCACCGAGGCGAAGGCCGCGTCGTCGATCGAGAGCCCGCACATCGTCGACATCTCGGACTACGGCCGCCTGCCCGACGGCGCCGCGTTCTTCGTCATGGAGTTCCTCGACGGGACGAGCTTGTCGGAGGTCATGGACCAGCTCCGCGTCCTCCCGGCGCCGCGGCTGCTCCACATCGGCAAGCAGATCGCGCGCGGCCTCGCCGCCGCGCACGCCCGCGGCATCGTCCACCGCGATCTCAAGCCCGAGAACGTCATGCTGGTCGCGCGCGGCGACGACCGGGACTTCGTCAAGATCCTCGACTTCGGCATCGCCAAGGTGAGCCGCGAGAACGCGCGCCTCACGCGCGCCGGCAGCGTCTTCGGGACGCCGCACTACATGTCGCCCGAGCAGGCCGCGGGCATCCCGGTCGACGCGCGGACCGACATCTACGCCCTCGGCGTCATCCTCTACGAGATGGCGTCGGGGACGGTGCCGTTCGACGCCGACAACTTCATGGGGATCCTGACGCAGCAGATGTACAAGGCGCCGCCGCCGCTCGGCGCGCTCGTCCAGCTGCCGCCCGGGCTCGAGGCCGTCGTGCTCAAGGCGCTCGCGAAGAAGGTGGAGCTCCGCTACCAGACGATGGAGGAGCTCTTCGTCGATCTCGAGAGCGTCGAGCGCGGGGTGGTCCCCGAGGTCGTGTCCGTGACCCTGGGGCGCTCCGGGGGCTTCAACGCCCCGGCCGACTACTTCCTGCGTCCGTCGCAGCACGCGGCCCTGGCGGCGAGCCCGTTCGCGGCGCGGCGGCGCGCCGTCCTCCTCGGCGCGATCGGCGGGGCGATCTTGCTCCTCGGCCTCGTCGGCGCGCTCCTCGTCGTGTCGGCGCGCGCGCGCGCGACGGCCGCGCCGGAGCCGAGCGCCGCGATCGAGGCCCCGGTCGATCCCGGACCTCCGGCGGACGGACCGCCGAGCGTCGCCGCCAAGACGCCGGTCACGGTGACGACCGATCCCGTCGACGCGACGATCGTCCTCGACGCCGAGGCGGACGACGTCCCGCAGCAGCAGCCGCGCACGGTGGCCGTCGGCGCCGACGAGCAGGTGGCGATCCGCATCGCGCGCGCCGGCTACAAGACGACGCGCTACGTGCTCGACGGCGCGAAGATCGACGCGAAGAGCCCGCGGGTCGTGGTCCGGCTCGAGCGCGAGGCGCCCGCGGCGGCCCACCCCCCGAAGGCCGCGTCGAAGGCCGCGCCCGCCGTCAAGCCGGCTCCCCCCACGCCCTCCGCGGCGCCGACCTTGACGGCGCGCCCCGCCTGGTGCGCGGGAGACGACTGGGATCCCTTCGCGATGAAGTGCAACAAGAAGCGCTGACGCGCGCCCCCGGCGGCGTCGATCGCGAAGAGCCGCGCGGCCTTGAGCCGAGCGGCGCTCAGGGCGCCGGCGCGAACGCGCTGCCGTTCCACGTGTAGCGTACGTTCTTGAGGTCTCCCCACGGGAGCAGCAGCGGCTCGATCGGGCCCGCGCCGGGCCTGTCCTGCGGCCACGGGTACGTGTCCTTCGTCCAGCCCTTGGCCGCTCCGGGGCGGACGTCGATGTCGAAGCCCTTGCCGCCCTTCGCGGGGACGAACTGCACGAGCCCCTGCACGCGCTTGCCGGCCATCTCGCGCCCCGTCTCGACGGAGAACACCCGGCCGACGTTGCCGCCCTTCACCTGGTAGACGAACAGCCCGTCGATGTCGATCGCGTCGCCCGCCGGGCTCTTCACGTGGCGCGTCCCGCGGACGATGAGCTCGGCGGCGCCGTCGCCGTCGAGGTCGCGCGCGGTGAGCTCGCCGACGTCGCGGTCGTCCGCGAGCTGCGAGAGCGACATCCGGGCGTAGCCGGTGCCGCCCTTGAACGACGGGCCGAAGACGACGATGTCGCGGCCGAAGAGGACGACGCGCTCCGGCTTCGCGTCGCCGTCGACGTTGACCTCGAGATCGAAGCGCGGCTTCGTCCCGGCGGCGATGCCCGCGTCCTTCATGAACGCCTCGAGCACTTGCTTGCCGAGGTCCGACCCCTTGTGCACCGCGGGGGTCGGGACGTCCCGCGGGAGGGCCTCGGCGGTCGCCGTCCCCCCGGCGGCCGCGGGCGCCCCCGCCTGCGCGACCTCGCTCGCCTTGGCGAACTTGCCGCCCTCGAGCTTGAACGTCTTCGATTTGATCGTGCCCCACGGGAGGAGGAGCGGCTCGATGTCCCCCGCGATCGTCTCGTTGAAGCTCGACGCGTCCCAGCCCACGGCGGGCTCCGTGGTGACCTCGATCTCCTTGTTCGACACGCGCGCGGCGTTCGACACGCGCCGCTTCCCGTCGCCCGACGCGATCGCGATCTGGTGGGCGAAGATCGTCGTGGGCTCCTCGCCGGTCGGGATCGACCAGACCTCGAGGATGTCGTGGGTCGAGCCGCCCTGCGTCACCCGCCGGCGGACGAGGAGGTCCTCCTTGCCGCGGCCCGTCACCTGCGTGGTCTCGAGCGAGACGATGTCGCCGGCGACCTCACGCCAGAAGAACTGCCGCCCCTTGCGGTAGTTGGGCCCGCAGATGGTGAAGAAGCGGCCGAAGACGCTGATCCGCTCCTTGTGATCGTCGCCGGCCACGTCGGCGAAGACGTCGATCTTCGGCTTCGTCCCCGAGAGGCCCTTCTGCTCGAGCAGGCCCGAGGCGACCGCGTGCTCGGCCGCGATCGGCAGCGCGGGCAGGTCGCCCGGCGCGTCGACGCCGCCGGCGCCGTTGCCGATCACGCCGGTGACGCTCGACCCGTCGCCGTCGTGGTAGCGGAACGCCGCGCGCATCCCGACGCGCGTCGTCCGCGCCTCGGGGAAGGAGCTCCACGGGATCGTCGCCTCGAAGGTCACGCCGCCCTTCACGTCGTTCTCGACGAGGCGCGCGCCGGCGACCTTCTGCCCGGCCTTCGGCCCGGCGGTCCACTTCACCGCGCCGGGCGCGCTGCCTGGCGTGCCCGGCCACAGGCCGATCTCGTAGGCGGCGAGCGCGCCGCGGCCCGACGGGAAGGCGATGGTGAACGTGACGTGGTCCTCGGCGTCCGCGTACTTGGTCGAGCGCGTGAGCTTCGCGTCGGCGATCTCGGCGGCGATCCACAGCGTGTCGTCGCTCGCCTGGACGGCGACGTCGAGCCCGAGGCCGTCCGTCGTCCCGGAGAGCGTCTCCTTCGCCGGCGAGCGGGCGTGCCACTCCTTGAGCACGCCGTCGAGCTTGGGCGGGCTCTTCTTCGACAGCGTCTCGGCGCGGAGCGGCCCGGCGAACGCGACCTCGGTGCCCGTTCCTTGCTCGCGGTTGCCCGCGCCGCCGAGCGCGGCGAGGCCTCCCTGCTCCGCGGCGAGCGCGCCGATCGACTCGTGCTCGTCCGAGGCGTTCGCGTCGGACGCCGGCGCCTTCGCGTCGCCTCTCCCGGCGCCGCCTCCTCCGCACGCGGCGAGCGCGGCGAGCGCGAGCGCCGCGGCCGACGAGGTCGCGGCGAAGGACGTTGACCCGAAGAGGCGGCGCGAGCGCGAGCGTGTCATCGACGCCGAAAATACCCTCGTCCGCCCCCGCTCGAAAGGGGCTCGGCGGGTCACTGCTCCGAGGCTCGGCGGGACATCGGCCCGAGGTCCTTGCCGACGATCCCGGACCGCTGGAGCGCCTTGAGCAGCTCGACCATCGGGATGATCGACGCGGAGAGCGCGAGGAGGATCACCCACTCGTAGGTGCCGAGCTCGAAGGTCTGGAAGACCCCGCGGAGCGAGGGGAAGACGAGCGCGACGAGGTGGATGCCCGCGCTCACGACGACGGCGAGCAGGAGCGGGAGCGGGAACATCGGGCGCATCACGAACATCGAAGCGGTCACCGAGCGGCAGTTGAACGCGTGGAAGAGCGGCGAGAGCGCGAGGAGCGAGAACGCGACCGCGCGCGCGTACGAGGGGAGCTCGCCGGCGTCCACGTCCCACGGCCACATGTAACAGACGATGGCGAGCGCCCCCATCAAAAGGCCGACGGTGCCGATGCCGAGGTACTCGCGCGCGCCGAGGAGGCCGCTCGTCGCCTTGCGCGGCGGCTCGGTCATCTGCGTCGGATCGGGCGGGTCGACCCCGAGGGCGAGGGCGGGGAGCCCGTTCGTCACGAGGTTGATCCAGAGGATCATCAGCGGACGCAGCTCCTTCATCCCCGGCAGCACGCTCGCGACGAACACCGTCACGATGAGGCCGGCGTTCGACGAGAGGAGGAAGAAGATGAACTTCTGGATGTTCCGCCAGATCGCGCGGCCCTCTCGGACGGCGTCGACGATGGTGGCGAAGTTGTCGTCGGCGAGCACCATGTCGGCCGCCTCGCGCGCGACGTCGGTGCCGTCCTTGCCCATCGCGATGCCGATGTGCGCCTCTTTGAGCGCGGGCGCGTCGTTCACGCCGTCGCCCGTCATCGCGACCACGTGGCCGCGCGCCTTGAACGCCTTCACGATGCGGAGCTTCTGCTCGGCCGTCACGCGCGCGAAGACGCGCACGTGGTCGACCCGGCGCTCGAGCGCCTCGTCGGAAAGCTTGTCGAGCTCCGCGCCGGTGAGGGCGATCGCGCCCTCGTCCCACAGCCCGAGCTCCTGCGCGATCGCGACGGCGGTGAGCTTGTGATCGCCCGTGATCATCACGGCGCGGACCTGCGCCTCCGCGCACGCCGCGACGGCCTCCTTCACGCCCCGGCGCGGCGGATCGATCATCCCGACGAGGCCGAGGAACGTGAACCGCTGCTCGATGTGCTCCGCGCTCGGGCGCTGATCGCTCGAGGGCGGCTCGGACGAGACGTCGAGCTCGCGCCGCGCGACCGCGAGGACGCGGAGCGACTGCTGGCTCATCCGCTCGGCCTCGGCGAGGATCGCGTCGCGCTTCTGGTCGTCGAGCCCGTCGAGCCCGTCGCGCGTCAGCTGGTGGACGCACAGCGGGATCAGGATGTCGGCGCTGCCCTTGGTGTGGGCGATCTCCTTGCCGGTCGCGTCGAGCGTCACGACCGTCATGCGCTTGCGGTCGCTGTCGAACGGGATCTCCTTGAGGACCTGGTGCGACGGCGCGACCGACTCCTTCGGCACGCCGCCCTTCGCGGAGAGCGTGAGGAGCGCGCCCTCGGTCGGGTCGCCGACGACGCGCCACCCGCCGTCCTTCATGTCCAGCGAGGCCGTGTTGGCCAGCGTGATCGTCGCCAGGAGCTCGGTCAGCGCCGGGCGCTCGGCGCAGTCGACGGGCTTGCCGTCGTGGTCGACGATCTCGCCGACCGGATCGTAGCCGGTGCCGGTGACGCTGTACGAGCACGCGCCGGCGTAGATCTCGCGGACGGTCATCTCGTTCTGCGTCAGCGTGCCGGTCTTGTCCGTGCAGATCACGGTGGCCGCGCCGAGCGTCTCGACGGCGGCGAGCTTGCGGACGATCGCGCCCTTCTTCGCCATGCGCTGCATCCCGAGCGCGAGCGTGATCGTCGTGATCGCGGGGAGGCCCTCGGGGATGGCGGCGACCGCGAGGCTGACGGCCGCGAGGAGCAGCTCCTGCCAGGTGCTGTCGCCGCGGTACATGCCCCAGCCGAACATCACGGCGCTGATGGCCACGCAGGCGACGAGGATCCGCTTGCCGAAGTGTTCGAGGCGCTCCTCGAGCGGCGTCTTCTGCTCGGCCGACTCGGAGAGCATCGTCGAGAGCTTGCCGAGCTCGGTCTCCTTGCCGGTCGCGACGACGAGCGCGCGGCCCTTCCCGCGGACGACCGAGGTCCCGGTGAAGAGCATCGTGGCGCGGTCGCCGATCGGCGCGTCGTCGGGGAGCTTCGCGCGCGCGTCCTTCACGATCGGCAGCGACTCGCCGGTGAGCGCGGCCTCCTGGGTCGCGAGGTTGATGGTCTGGAGGAGGCGCGCGTCGGCGGCGACGGCGTCGCCGGCCTCGATCTCGAGGACGTCGCCGGGGACGACGTCGCGCGCGGGGATGACCTTGACGACGTCGCCGCGCCGCACGCGCGCGTTCGGCGTCTGCATCTTCTTGAGCGCCTCGAGCGCCTGCTCGGCTCGCCGCTCCTGGTAGAACCCGAGCACGGCGTTCAGGACGACGATGAGCCCGATCGCGATCGCGTCGCCGAAGCGCGCGAGGAAGCTCTCGTTCGATTTCGCGCTCGCGCCGTTGATCGTCGCGATGACCGCGGCGACGAGCAGGGTCAGGACGATCGGGTTGGCGAACTGCGCGATGATGCGCTTGAGCGCGCTCGGCGGCGGGGCGGCCGGCAGCTCGTTCGTGCCGTGCTTGTCGAGCCGCGCCTCGGCGTCATCGTCGGCGAGCCCGCGGACCGGATCGGCCTCGAGCCGGCCGTAGAGCTCCTCGATCGCGCCGTTGTGGTGGACGACGGCGCGGGCGACGTCGCGCATCGACGCGTCGCTCTTCGGCCGAGCTGAGAGGGGCGCCGCTTCGGTGCTCAACGGCCCGGGAGCTTACTACGCCGCGTGAGGAAGGGGAGGGGGTGCACGGAATCGACCTCGGGACGCCTGCACGGCGATGCCGCTGACGGGCTGCGTCAGCGGCGCCGCCGCGCCCCCGCGCCTACCTCAGCGCCCGGCCTTGCGCCGCTCCTGCTGCTGCTGCTCCGCCTCGAGCTCCTCGAGCGCCGCGGCGAGCTCGTCCTGCTCGGACCGCGCGGGCGCCGTCGGCTGGGGCCCCGCCTCCACGCGCTTGGGCGTCTCGGCGCGCACCTGCGGCGCCTCCTCGGGCGGGAGCATCCCCATCTTGCGCTTCAGGGCGGCGAGGTCGTCCTCGGCTCCCGCGTCGCGCTCCAGCGAGGAGAACTTCGAGGCGAGGATGTCGCCGGTGTACTCCTCCTGGATCTCGCCGGCGGCCTCGGCCTCGGCCTCGAGCTGGTCGATCTTGCCGGCCATGCGCTCGAACGTCTCGAAGGCGCTCTGGTCGCGCAGGCCGTGCATCGTCTCCTGGATGGCCTTCTGCGCCTCGGCCCGCTTCTTCCGGGCGATGAGGACGTTCTTCTTCCTCTTCGCCTCCTCGATCTTGTCGTTCAGCATCCGAAGGGCCTTCTTCAGCTGATCGACCGCGTTCTTCTGCTTGGTCCACTGCTCCTTGAAGGTCTCGGCGAGCTGGTCGTGCTCCTTCTTCCGCGCGAGGGCCTCCTTCGCGAGCTCCTCGTTGCCGGCGCGGAGCGCCATCATGGCGCGGCGCTCCCACTCGGCCGCGTGCGCCATCTCCTGCTCGAACTGCTTGGCGAGGCGCTTCTCGTCGGCGATCGAGGCCGCCACCTGCTTCTTGGCCTCGACGAGCTGGTTGTTCATGTCGAGGACGACCTGATTCAGCATCTTCTCCGGGTCTTCGGACTTGCTGATGAGGTCGTTGAGGTTCGACTTGATGAGCTGCGCGAGCCTGCTGAAGATGCCCATGATCAGCCGTTCCCTTTCGCGTCCGGTCGAACCGACGCGGCCTTGGAGAGCTCCGCGAGGGAGGCCACCTGCTGCGCGAGCGTCACGTCGATCTCGTCGAGCGTGGCCTCGAGCTCGTTGTAGTCGAGGTTCTCCAGCTCGAGCGCGCTCACGAGCACGATGCGGGAGTCTTCGAGGCCGAAGCTCGTGTGGACGAGGGATTTCGCGTTCAACGTGAGGAGCTTCTTGAAGAGCTCGCCGTTGGCGGCGTCCGTGCCTTCGACGTCTCCGACGTGGACTCGCAACACGACCAGCGGCGGGTCGACGCGCAACGCGGTGGGCGGCATGTTTGTTCCGCCGTGGACGAGGAACGTCCCGGGCTGGTCGTCCACGGGGGAGTAGTGGCGGTTCATCTTGCCGAGGTAGGCCTCGACGTCGTTCGCGCTTCGCATGGTTGTCGTCCGAATCTCCCGTCCGAGAGGCGCTCGCCGGCGCTCCGCGCGTCCATCCTAACCACGCGATCGCAGTCGCCCACGTCTCTCGTCTCGCCGAAATGCGTCGGCGAGCGTAGAGGGCCTTTGGGCCGCCTTCAACAGCGCCGGATCCCGTTGGAGGGCCAACGAGTCGGCGGCGCGGACGCCGCCGGCTCGTTTCGGGCTCGTCCTCGGGACGTCCGTGCTACGCTCATGCGGGATGGCATCTGAGCCTGGCCTTGTGCCGGGATCGACAATCGGCGGAATTTACAAGATTCGTCGGCTGATCGGTCAGGGAGGCATGGGGGAGGTCTACGCTGCGGAAGCGCGTAGCGGAGAGAAGGTCGCGCTCAAGATCCTCCACGAGCGGGCCGCGCAGGACCCCGATCTGGTCGCCCGGTTCAACCGCGAGGCCGACATCGCCAAGAAGATCGCGTCGCCCTTCGTCGCGGCCATCCTCGGCTCCGGCAAGGAGCGGGACGGGCGCCTCTGGATCGCCTTCGAGCGCCTGGTCGGGGAGGGGCTCGACGAGCGCCTCCGGCGGGAGCAGTACCTCTCGTTCGCCGAGGTGGCGCCGATCGTCGAGGACGCGCTCCAGGGGCTCAACGCGGCGCACCAAGCCCACGTCGTCCACCGCGACATCAAGCCGGCGAACCTCTTCATCGAGAAGCGGAAGCTCACGCCGGAGGAGATCCAGCAGGGCGACGCCGAGGAGCGGACGCGCATCCTCGACTTCGGCGTCTCCAAGATGAAGTCGAGCGCCGCCCGGCGGAGCGAGCCGTCGCTCACGGCCTTCGACGCGACGCTCGGGAGCTTCGCCTACATGGCGCCGGAGCAGGTCCGCGGCTCGGCCCGCGTCGACGAGCGCGCCGACCTCTACGCCCTCGGGGCGGTCGCGTTCCGCGCGCTCACGGGGCGGCTGCCGTTCGAGGGCTCCAACGCCCTCACGCTGATCGCGCTGAAGCTCGATCGCGATCCGCCCACGCTCGCGCAGACCACCGGCGACACGTGGCCGGCCGCGATCGAGCGGTACCTCTCGAAGATCATGGCTCGCGAGCGCGAGCGCCGCTTCGGCACCGCGATGGAAGCGCTCGACGGGTGGCGGAAGGTCTGCAAGGTGATGGGCAACGCCCGGCGGCGAGCGCCCGCGCCGCCGCCTCCGCCGCCGTTCTCGATGCGGGACGACCAGACCGAGGTGACGGCGGCGTCGTTCACCGACGTGAGCCCTCACTCGCTCGGGAGCCCGAGCACGCGCCGCCGCTGACGCGCTCGCGCGAGGCGGCCGCCGCCTCGCGGCGTCAGTCGTGGCAGCGATCGCTCTGGACCTTCAGGGCCGCGCACGCCTCGGGATCGCCCGTGGCCTGGCGCAGCCAGTAGAGGCGGCAGTTCAGCGTGTCGCCGTCGTCCGGCGCGGCGGGCCCCTCTCCGCCTCCGTCCACGCCGGCGCCGCGGTAGGAGAAGCCCGCGCACGCCGTCGCGCAGTCGGGCTGGCTCGCGTACGCCGTCGCGCCGGCGTCGGGCGAGCAGGCCGAGAGCGTGACGGCGCAGAACGCCGTGCAGCGATCGCCGCAGACGTTGCCGCCGAACGGGCCGGCGGCGAGGCAGTACGCGTTCGGGCTGGTCCGCGCGGGCGCGTCCGCCCAGTACTGGCGGCACGCGACGGAGGCGGCCTCCTTCTCGTCGACCCCGCGCGTCGGCTGGACGAGCGGCAGGTGAGCGCAGAACGCGAGACACTCCTCCGCCGAGGCGTACTGGGCCTCGGCGCCGGTGCAGTTCTCCATCACGAGGTCGCAGTACCTCGCGCAGCTCGGAGGCGGACCGAGCGCGGCGTCGAGCGGAGGGCCGGCCTCGGTCGGATCGACCGGCGCCGCGTCGCGACGGGCCGTGCCCCCGTCGGCGTTCGACGCGCCGTCGTCGAGGTCCACGGCGCTGCACCCGACGATCGCGACGGCGGAGGCGACGAGGACGCCGACGCCGGCGCCGAAGAAGGTCACGAATGCGGAAGACAAGCGACGGGACATCGGCACACCCGATCCGACGAGCAAGCAGTCGAAGGATGCTCCTCGAAGCGTAGCGGTTTCGAGGATTCCAGGCCAAGCCGACCCATTTGACGCTCCGCGGTGACGCGCGCGCGCGTCCCGAAAAAGACGCGGGACCCGGCGCGAAGAGGCGAGATCGTGCACGCCGGCGGAGCATTCCTCTTGCCGGATGCGGACGGAGGCGTGATACAACGCAAATCCGTGGATGCGACCGTCGTAGCGAAGGGTCGGCTCGAGGTCCGTGGCGGCTCACTGAAAGTGAACCGCGGGCAGGCGAACAAGCCTTCCTTGGACATCGGACCTGAGACGCAGGTTGTCGGCCGGAACGAGGCCTGCGACCTCGTGCTCGACGACCGTAAGGTCAGCGCGGTTCACGCCGAGCTCGTCGCGACCGAGCGGGGCGTTCGCGTTCGCGACCTCGGCTCGCGCAACGGTACGTTCATCGGCGACACGCGCGTCGGCGAGGTCTACCTGACCAAGCACACCGTGCTCACGGTCGGGGACTCGTCGCTCGAGTTCAACCCGACGCAGCCCGAGCAGGTCGACATCCCGGAGGTCGCGCAGTTCGGCCCCCTCGTCGGCGTCAGCCAGAGCATGCGCGGCGTGTTCGAGCGTTGCCGCAAGGCCGCGCCGACGGACCTGACCGTGCTCATCCTCGGCGAGACCGGCTGCGGCAAGGAGCTCGTCGCCGCGGCGATCCACGGCGCCAGCTCGCGCGCGAACAAGCCGTTCGTCGTCGTCGACTGCGGCGCGATCCCGCCGAGCCTCGCGGAGTCCGCGCTGTTCGGCCACGAGCGCGGGTCGTTCACCGGCGCGGTCGACAAGCGCATCTCGCCCTTCGTCGAGGCCGACGGCGGCACGATCTTCCTCGACGAGCTCGGCGAGCTCCCGCTCGACGTGCAGCCGAAGCTCCTCCGCGCGCTCGCCGAGCAGCGCATCAAGCCGGTCGGCTCGAACAACTACCGGCCGGTCAACGTCCGCGTCATCGCGGCGACGCGCCGCGACCTCGTCCGCGAGGTCAACGCGGGGACGTTCCGGAGCGACTTGTACTTCCGCGTCGCGCAGCTGCGCATCGAGCTGCCTTCGCTGCGCGATCGCCTCGAGGACATCCCGGCGCTCGTGCGCAAGATGATCACTGACCTCGGCGATCCCAGCGCGTACAACCGCATCACGAACGACTCGCTCGAGCGCCTGATGCGCCACGACTGGCCGGGCAACGTCCGCGAGCTCCGGAACGTCATCGCCGTCGCGCTCGCCTTCGGCAAGGACGGGCCGATCGACCTCGCCCAGCACCTCGCGCCCCTCGTCGCCGCGAGCGAGTCGACGCCGACGCGCGGCCGCACGTTCCAGGACGCGAAGCGCGAGGTGCTCGCGCGCTTCGAGCGCGAGTACTTCACGGCGCTCTACGCCGAGTGCTCCGGCAACGTCAGCGAGATCGGGCGCCGCGCCGCGATGGAGCGCGCCCACGTCCGTGGCTACCTCCGCCGGCACGGCATCGGCGATCCGAAGAAGTCGAGCGACTGAGGCGGAGGCCGGCCGCGCGGCCGGCGTCTCACCGAGAGCCAGCTGTCGGCGAAACCCGACGTTTCGCCGTCGGCGCATGGGATGCCGCCGGGTGTGAGCGCGGAGCACCATTGCGTCACGGCGAGCCGTGTCGCATGTTGTGCCTGCCATCGTGAATCGCTTCTTCGCCCGCGCTCTGTCGATCGCCTCGCTCGCGCTGCTCGCGTTCGTGTCGGCGCGTCTGATCGCACGCGACGTCCGGTTCGCCGCCGTCGTGCTCGTCGTGGCGGCCGTGTTCGTCGTCCCCGCCTGGATCTCCCGCCGGCGGATGCGGCGGCTGCTCCTCTCCGGCGACATCGGGCGCATCGTCGGCATGTGGCAGGGGTCGTTCCGCCGGGTCACGCACCCGGAGACGATGGCGCCGCTCGTGACGGCCACGGCGTACGCGGCCTACGGCTTCATCGACCGCGCGCGCGACGCGCTCGCGCGCGCGGCGAAGGGACCGGCGTGGGAGGCCGCGGTCGAGCAGCGGCTCTTCGTCGAGGCGCTCCTCGACGTCTACGAGGGCGAGCGGTCGCGCGCGCTCACCAAGGCCGAGGAGCTCGAGAACCTCCCCTTGCCGAACGTGGGCTTCTGGATGCGCCGGAAGATCAGCCTGCTCCGGCGCGGGGTCGGCGCGCTCGCCCGCGCGTTCGCTCACTCGAGCCGCGCCGAGGACGAGGCGCTCCTCCGGAACGTGGCGCGGTCCTCGCCGCTCGTGCACTGGGCGATGCGCTACGCGCGCGCCGTGTTCCTCGTCGACGCCGGCCGGCAGGGCGAGGCCCTCTCGCTGCTCGCGGACGCGCCGAGCTGGCCGGAGGAGAGCGCGTTTCGCTCCTTCCACGACGAGCTGACGGCGCAAGCGGCCGGCTGAAACCGGCGGCGGTGTAGGCCTCCCGTCCGAACGGTGGAGGGCGGGTTTCCTTGAGCACTCGGGCCGTCGCCGGGTAAGTTCGGCCCGTGGCAACGCCTTCGTACGCGTCGAGCGAGAGGCCCCCGCCGGCCCCGGAGGGGAAGCCGCGCGTGCTCTACGCCGACGACGAAGAGGACGTGCGCGAGGTCTTCGCCGCCGTGTTCGGGCCCGACTTCGACGTGACGTGCGTGGGCAGCGGGCGCGAGGCCCTCGAGGCGCTGTCGTCGCGCGAGTTCGACGTGCTCGTCAGCGACATGCGCATGCGCCCGATGAAGGGCTCGGAGCTGCTCGCCGCCGCCTACGAGTCGTTCCCCGACACGCAGCG
This sequence comes from Labilithrix sp., assembly GCA_019637105.1. Lineage (GTDB taxonomy): Bacteria > Myxococcota_A > Polyangia > Polyangiales > Polyangiaceae > Labilithrix. The sequence continues at coordinate 12,894 of JAHBWF010000098.1, read as the reverse complement.
CATCCTCCTCACGGGCTTCAGCGATCACGACGACCTCGCCGACGCGGTCAACCACGGCCACGTCTTCGCCTACGTCCTCAAGCCCTGGGACAACGCGCAGCTCCGCCTCGTGATCCAGCGCGCGGCGAAGCTGCGCAAGCTCGAGATCGAGAACCGCCGCCTGACGGGCGAGCTCCGAGCTTCGAACTCGCGCCTCCGCGACGACGTCGAGGCCGTGTCGCGGACGGCGTCGGCGTCGCGGCCGCGCCTGCTCGCGATGTCGCCCGCGATGCAGAAGGTGATGGCCCAGGTCGTGGCCGTCGCCGGGACGGACGCCAGCGTGCTGCTCCACGGCGAGACGGGCACCGGCAAGGAGCTCATCGCCGCCGAGATCCACGAGCGGAGCGGCCGCCGGCGCGCCCGGTTCGTCGCGCAGAACCTCGCGGCGCTCCCGCCGGAGCTCATGACGAGCGAGCTGTTCGGGCACGTGAAGGGCGCGTTCACCGGCGCCCAGCAAGCGCGCCGCGGTTTGTTCGAGCTCGCCGACGGCGGGACCCTGTTCCTCGACGAGATCGGCGAGGCGCCGATGTCGCTCCAGGCGCTCCTCCTCCGCGCGCTCGAGTCGCACGAGTTCTGGCCCGTCGGCGCGAGCGAGCCGCGGCAGGTCGACGTGCGCATCGTCGCGGCGACGAACCGCGATCTGCTCGCCGACGCGCATCAGCAGCTCTTTCGCCTCGATCTCTATTACCGGCTCGCGGTCTGTCCGATCGAGGTGCCGCCGCTCCGCGGCCGCCCGGACGACGTCCGCGGCATCGGCGTCCCGCTGCTCGAGGCCGCGGCGCGCCGCATGAACCGCGAGGAGCCGCGGATCTCCGAGAGCGCGTGGCGCGCGCTCGAAGGCCACCCCTGGCCCGGGAACGTCCGCGAGCTCGGCAACGTGATGGAGCGGCTCGTGATCTACCACGCGGGGCGGGACGTCGAGCCGCAGGACCTGGGGCTGCCGCAGTCGCTCCGCGCGAGCCTGTTCCCCTACGTGCCGAACGGGCCCCCGCCGTCGTCGTCCACGCCTCCGACCGGCTACGCGCCGGCCGAGCGCGCCTCGCGCCCGAGCGCGCCGACGCCGTCCGAGCCGTGGGATCCCCGGTCCGGGCCGGCCAGCACGCGCCTCCCCGTCGGGCCGCCGAGCGCCGCGATCGACGTGCCGCCCTCGAGCAACAGCCAGTACGAGATCGAGGCGCCGCCGATGTCGCGCCCCCGGATGGACGTCGACGCGATCGCGCCGGGCGCGCTGTCGCTCGAACTGCCGGAGGGCGGCACCACGTTCGACGAGCTCGAGCGTGAGATCTTGGTGCAGGTCCTGGCGCGCGCCGACAACAACCAGTCGCGTGCGGCGCGATCCCTCGGAATGAGCGAGAGCACCTTCCGTTCGCGCATGAAGCGGCTCGGTTTGAAGGGATAAATAAGCGGTTCGAGCGAGCGACGCCAGCAGGCTCGCCGGGGCGGGACCGACATGGCTATGCTTGTTCCCGATGGTGGCCAGCGCGGGCAAGAGGTCGGGGCGCGCGCCCGATCTCGCCAAGTACGACGTGCTCGACGAGCTCGGGCACGGCGGGATGGCCACCGTCTACCGAGCGCTCGACAAACGCCTGCTCCGCGACGTCGCGATCAAGGTGCTCCACCCGCACCTCCGCGAGAGCCGCGAGATCGCGCACCGCTTCTCCGTCGAGGCGAAGGCGGTCGCGAAGCTGCGGCACCCGAACATCGTCGAGGTGTTCGACGTCTCCTCCGAGGACGAGCCGGAGCAGTACCTCGTCGTCGAGCTGGTTCGCGGCCCGACGCTGCGGAAGATCCTCCAGCGCGAGGGGGCGCTCCCGCCGGAGATCGGCGCCGCGATCGTCGTCGAGCTGCTCTCGGGGATCGCGCACGCCCACGCCGCCGGGGTGGTGCACCGGGACGTGAAGCCGGAGAACGTCCTCGTCGAGCACCGGTCGGCGGGCGGTCCGCTCTCGCAGCGCGACGGGCTGGCTCCGGCGTCGGTCCCCAGCGCCTCCGGCGCGCCGTCGCAGTCGCCGCCGAGCGGCGATCGGAAGACGCCGTCTCCGTCGAACGCAGGCGAGCGCGTCGCGGTGAAGCTCACGGACTTCGGCATCGCGAAGCTCCTCGACGCGCAGGGCGTGACGTCGACCGGGCAGGTGCTCGGGAGCCCCGCGCACATGGCGCCCGAGCAGATCGAGGGGGGCGACGTCGACGGCCGCGCCGACGTCTTCGGCCTGGGCGTCCTCATGTACGAGTGCCTCGTCGGGCACCTGCCGTTCCTCGGGAACAACCCGGCGCAGGTGCTCCGGCGCGTCCTCGACGGCGTGTACGCGCCCGCCGAGCGCGAGCGGCCCGTCGTCGGCAAGGTCTGGAGCCAGATCCTCGACCGCGCCCTGGCGCGGAGAGCCGAGGCCCGCTTCGCGGACGCGCAGGCGATGCGCGAGGCGATCACCGCGGAGCTGACGCGGCTCGGGATGAGCTCGCCGCGCAAGGAGATCGAGGCGTGGCTCGACGATCCCGCGGGCTGGACCGAGGAGCACGACAAGCGGCTGATCGAGCGGCTCTGCAAGCTCGGCGCCGCCGCGCGCAAGCGCGGCGACGCGGTCGCCGCGGCGTCGGACTACAACCGGGCGCTCGCGTACGCTCCGAACGATCCCTCGCTGCTCAGGGTCGTCGCGAGCATGCAGCGCTCCGAGGCGCGCGCGCGGCTGGTCCGCCGCGTGGCGCCGCTCGCGCTGGGCGCCCTCGTGCTGGGATCGGGCGCTTACTTCGTGGCGAAGGCGCTCAAGGCCTCGCCGGGCTACGACCCGATCGGCGCGGTGCCCGCGACGGCGGAGCCGTCGGAGACGGTCGCCGCCCGCCCGTCGTCCGCGCCCAGGGCGCCGGCGAGCGGCGCGCGGTCGAGCGAGGTCGCCGCGGCGTCGAGCGGCACGGCGAGCGCGCCGGCGACCCGCACCATCGCGACGCCGGTGGTGGTCCCGAGCGCGAAGGTCGGCGTCCCGCGCACCGTCAGCTTCACGCGGCTGAGCCCGCCGTTCGGCGTCCAGATGACGATCGACGGCGCGCCGGCCCCCGAGCCCGATCCGACCAAGTCGTTCACGCTCGACGACAAGGCGCACACGCTGGTCTTCACGTGCAAGGGCGACGTCTGCGCACCGAGGACGATCCAGGTGCCCGCCGGAGACAACAACGTCGAGCTCGACGTCGCGCTCGTCATCGCCCACGCGAAGCTGGTCGTCGAGGGCGACCCGACGCACTCCTACGGCATCCAGGAGCTCCCGACCGTGAACGTCCCGGGCGGCGGCGAGATCGAGGTGCCGATGGGCACGTCGGGCACGCGCCAGGTCCACGTGTTCGATCGGACCGATCCGTCGATCGCGACGCAGGTGATCACGCTCGCGGCGGGCAAGCGCGCCACGATCTCCTTCAAGCGCTGACGCCGCCGCCCGGAGGCTCGGCGGAAATACTCGGTCCACGGCCCGGTTCGGCGCTCTAGAATGCCGCTCGTGGCTCTCCTGGGAGGCCGTCTCCATCTCCGCTTGGTCGCGCTCGGCGTCGTCGCGTTCGCGACGCTGGTGGTCACGCCGGCCCACGCCGACCCGCGCGCGGAGCTCGAGAAGGCGCGCGCGTCCTTCCTCGCCCGCAACTGGAGCGACGCCGAGGAGCGCCTGCGCGTCCTGCTCGATCCGAAGAGCGGGCTCCGGGAGCGCTCGGTCATCTCGCCGGCGCGGATGTACCTGGGCGCGTCGCTGATCGCGCAGGGCAAGAGCGACGAGGCCAAGGAGGTCTTCGAGAAGCTCGTCCTCGACGACCCCACGTTCGATCCCGATCCGCTCAGCTTCCCGAGCGACGCGATCAACACGTTCATCGACGTGCGCTCCTCGCTGCTCGAGCAGATCCGGAACGCGCAGCAGACCGCGGCCCGGCTCGCCGCGGAGAAGAAGGCGCGGGAGGAGGCCGAGCGCGAGGCGCAGCGCGTCTGGCTCGAGAAGGTGAAGGCGCAGGCCGCCGAGGAGAAGATCACCGTCCGCCACAACCGCGTGGTCGCCAGCCTCCCGTTCGGGGCCGGGCAGTTCCAGAACGGCCAGCCCGTGCTCGGCTGGGTGTTCTTGGGGACCGAGGTGGCGGCCATCGCCGGGACCGCGGTGACGTACGGCATGTACTTCTACGCGCGGAGCCGCGAGAACGAGGAGCTCCGGCGCCCGGGCGGCGACGTGAACCGGCTCGTCGCGCAGTATCACCAGCGGGCCGAGGACGTCCGCGTCGCGAACCTCGCGTTCGCGGGCGCGTTCCTCGGGATCGCCGCGATCGGGATCATCCAGGCGCACGTCGCCTTCGTGCCCGAGTCGCCGGAGAAGAGGAAGCGCGAGCTGCCGCCGCTCGGCGGCCCAAGGCGGAGCTCGCCGGTCGCCGGCCTCGCCGTGTCCGGGATCGCCCCGATCGTGTCGCCGCTACCCGGCAAGGACGGCACACCCGGCGGTGCGCTCTTCGGCGTGCGCGGCTTCGTCTTCTAGCTGAGCTCGCGCCTCGTGGAGCGCCGACCGCGGCTCGCCGGCCGCCGCCGCCGCTCCCGTCCCGCGCCCTCCGCTCGAAGACGCGGGTGCGGACGGCGGCGCGCGCGGGCGAGTCGCACCGGGCCTCCGTCGGTCCGCGTCCTGCTTCGTCGTCGGCAGGCCTGATCGCTTTCGCGCGGCGGCCGTACTCCATGAGGCGAGGTACAGCATACGTGAAGGTCCCGAGGTCGATATGCGCCGTCGCGTCCGCCGCGACGGTCCTTGCGTTCGTTCGGTCCGCCGACGCCGCTCCGCCTTCGCCGGCGAGAGGTACGACGGACGCGCGGCTCTCCGCGGGTGAGCGTCCTTCGAGCGCGCCGCCGAAGAAGGACGAGCGCGCGGAGCACTTTCGCATCGGTCCGCTCGTAGGGGTCGGGTTCCCGCGACCGTTCGCGATCGAGGGCCTCGCGAAGTTCGAGCGGCTCGTCGGCGTCGGCGTCGAGTACAGCTTCCTCCCGCGGATGAACGTGATGAACGTCGAGGCGAGCTTCAGCGCGATCGCCGGCGACCTGCGCGTCTTCCCGTTCCGCGGCGCCTTCTTCATCGGCGCGCGCGTCGGCCGCCAGTGGTTGGACGCGAAGGCCCTGGTCAACACCGGACAGCTCGGCTCGTTCAGCGAGGCGATGGCCGCGTCCACGTGGTTCGTGAACCCGCGCGTCGGGCTCCTCTACACGTTCGACAGCGGGATCACCGTCGGGATCGACGCCGGCGTGCAGCTCCCGATCAACCCGAGCTTCCAGCGGAGCGGCGTCGCCACCGAGACCGGCATCGCCTCGCAGCTCGACATCGACGCGACGCTCCTCGCGGTGGCCAACGGGCTCGGCAACAGCGCGACGCCGACGATCGACCTCCTGCGCCTCGGGTTCCTCTTCTAGGGCACATCTCGTCACCGAGGTGCGCTCGTCGAGGAGGAAACGAGGCAGCTCAGACTCCGGGAACCGAGCCGTATCGGGCTCGCCTCGCCCTCAGGGCGAGCCCGATACGGCGTTCCCGGGGGCGCGAGGCGCGCTCTCCAGGCGCCGGCTCGGTCGGCGGACCGACCTCAACAATCGCTAACAATCCCGTCGCACGGGCTGAACGACGTCGATCCACGCTGAGATCGAGCCTGGCCGGCGCGCGTGTACGCGCGTGCGGACGGCGCCGGGCTCTCGAGGTAGGCTGGCGATGTTCGACGAGCCCGCGATGACGACGACGACCGACGAGCCCATCTCCGTCGTCCTGGTGGAGGACGACGACCGCCTGGCGAAGCTCACGGCGCGTTACCTCGAGTCGCACGGCGTCACCGTGACGATCGTGAGCGACGGCCGCGCCGCGGTGAGCCAGATCGTCAAGGTCCGGCCCGACGTCGTGTTGCTCGACCTGATGCTCCCCGGGTTGAGCGGCCTCGACGTCTGCCGCGAGGTCCGCGCGCGCTCCGACGTCCCGATCTTGATGGTCACGGCGCGCGGGGAGGAGGCCGACCGCGTCGTCGGGCTCGAGGGCGGCGCGGACGACTACATCGCGAAGCCGTTCTCGTCGCGCGAGCTGTTGGCGCGCGTCCGCGCCCACGCGCGCCGCGCCCGCGGCGGATCCGGGCCCGCGAAGCGGTCGCTCCAGGTCGGCCGCCTCGTCATCGACGTCGACGCGATGCACGCGTCGCTCGACGGCGTCACGCTCGCGCTCACGACGTACGAGTTCATGCTCCTCCGCGCGCTCGCGGAGCGCGCGGGGCGCGTGCTCACGCGCGAGCAGCTGGTCGACATCGTCCGCGGGAGCGCGGAGGAGGCGTTCGATCGGTCCGTCGACGTCCACGTCTCCCACCTCCGCGCGAAGCTCGGAGACGACCCGCGGAGCCCGCGCATCATCAAGACCGTGCGAGGCGTCGGCTACATGCTGGCCCTCGAGCGTGGCTGACGTGAGCTGGCTCCGACGCGTGGTGAAGCGGCCGTCGCGGATGGCGCTGCGGATCTACGCGATCGGCCTCGTCCAGTTCGTGATCGTCGCGGTCGTCATGGAGGTCGACCATCGCGCGCGCGAGTCCGCGCGCCGCGCCGCGTTCGCGGAGCAGCGCGCCGCGCTGGCCGACCAGCAGGCGGGGGCCGATCCGCGCCGGCCCAGGGAGGCCCAGGGGCGCTTCGTCGCCGACGGGCTCGCGCGGGTCGTCGACGACCCGCCTCTGCTCCAGCGCGAGGTCGAGCGGGCCGCGACGGCGTTCGCCTGGTCCATCGAGGTGAAGGGCCCGGACGGGAACGTCCTCGCCCGCGCCGCGCCCCCGGAGACGCGGGCGGGGCCGCCGGGGCCCGAGGACGCGCGCCCCCTCAGCGCGCCGATCGCGCTCGGCGACGGGCGCGAGGCGCGCTTCGAGTACGTGCCGCGGTACCGAGGCCCGGAGCCCGGAGGTCTCTCGAGGAGGCCGGACGCGCCGCCCGGAGGCGATCGCGGTCCGCTGCCCGGCGGTCCCGACGGGCCGTTCGTGGGTCCGCCGCCGGGCGTCCCCCCGCGCGGGCCGGGCGGCGCGCCCCTCGGCCCTCCGCCCGGCGCCCTGCCGCCGTTCGGCGCGCCGCCGTTCAGGCTCGCCGTCTCGGTCATCCTCGTCGTCGTCGGCGTGAGCTCGTGGCTGACCGCCAGGTCGTTCGCGCGCCCGCTCGCGTCGCTGAGCTCGGCGACGCGGGCCTTCGGCAAAGGCGAGCTCGACACGCGGGCGAAGATGAAGCGGTCCGACGAGATCGGAGAGGTCGCGCAGGCGTTCGACGACATGGCCGACCGCATCGCCAAGCTGCTCCTCGCCGAGCGCGAGTTGCTCGCGAACGTCTCGCACGAGCTCCGTACGCCGCTCGCGCGCATCCGCGTCGCGCTCGACCTGGCGAGCGAAGCGGACCCGCGCACGGCGGTCGAGTCGTTCGCGGAGATCGCCCAGGACCTGGCGGAGCTGGAGCGGATCGTCGACGACGTCCTCGCGTCGGCGCGCCTCGCGCTCGACTCGGGGCCGCGCTCCGGTGGCGCGACGACGCTCCCGGTGCGGTCGGAGCGGGTCGATCCGCGGGCGCTCCTCGGCCGCTCGGTGGCGCGCTTCCACGCGGCCCACCCCGAGCGGACGCTCCGCGCCGAGCTGCCCGACGCGCTGCCCGCCGTCGACGCCGATCCGGTGCTGGCGCGACGGGTCGTCGACAACCTGCTCGACAACGCGCACGCGTACACGGACAAGCCCGACCGGCCGATCACGTTGCGAGCGCGTCACGAGAAGACCGACGCCGGCGACTACGTGGTGATCGAGGTCGTGGACCAGGGGGTCGGCATCAGCGACGAGGACCAGGCGCGCCTGTTCGAGCCGTTCTTCCGCGCGGACCGGAGCCGGACGCGCGCCACGGGCGGCCTCGGCCTCGGCCTCGTCCTCGCGCGCCGCGTCGCCGAGGCGCACGGCGGGACGCTCACGATCGAGAGCAAGCTCGGCGAGGGCACGTGCGCGCGCGTTCGGCTGCCCGTCGCCGCCGCCTTGGACGGATGATCGCCGCAGGCGAGGCACGGCGAAACAATCCGACACAATCACGCAAGGCCGGCTCAACAGCCCGGAGGCACCTTCAACCTCGGAGGTCCCGAGATGAAGAGCGTGACGAGTCTCATGTCCTTGTCGGCTGTCGTGGCGGCGCTCGCCGCGTGCGGCGGGACGGCGTCGAGCGATCCGGCGACGCAGACGCAGGCGCAGGCGGCGAGCACCGAAGGAGCGGGCGGCGCCGATCCCAAGCGTCCGCCGCGCCACCCGCACGGGCCGCCGCCGGAGGCGTTCGCGCGTGTGAGGCCAAGGCCGCCGGCGACGCACGCCTGCACCTGGAGGGGAAGTGCGCGCCGCCGCCGGCGCCGCCCGACGCCTCGCCGGAGGCCGCCGACGGGCGGCTCGCGTGCCGCCCCGACAGGCTGCCGGAGCCGCGCCGCGGCGGACCCGGCGGCCGCCCGCCCGGTCCGCCGCCGGCCGAGGTCTTCGCCGCGTGCGACGGCAAGGCGACGGACGCCGCGTGCGCGGTCACGCTCGGTGACCGCACGCTCGACGGGACCTGCCAGGGGCCGCCGCCGGGCGTGGACGAGACGCGCCTCGGGTGTGCTCCGTCGCGCCCGCCGCCGAACTGACGCGCAACATTTCCACACAGTCGATCGCCGAACGCGCGCCGCCGGCGCGCACCGAATCCATGAAACGAAGAGCGCGGGAGCCGACGAGGCGAGCGTGCCCGCGCGCGGACGAGAGAGAGCCATGATGACGCCGAGTACACCGTTCACGCACTTCGTCCCGTTCGTCGTCCCCGCCACGCCGGCGTCGGCGGCGCCGGTCGCCTCCGAGCCCGCGGCCGCGCCGCCGCCGAGCCCGGCGGTGCTCCTCGCGCGCGCGGCGGCGCGCGGTGAGCCCCGGGCGATGCGCGAGCTCCTCCTGCAGCTCGGGCCCCGCGTCGATCGTGTCGTGCGCGCGGTGCTCGGCCGGTCGCATCAGGACGCCGAGGACGTCGTGCAGCAGGCGATGCTGGGGCTGGTGCAGGCGCTCCCGTCGTTCCGCGGCGAGTGCGAGCCCGTCCATTTCGCGTCGCGCGTGGCCGCGCGCACGGCGATCGCCGCGGCGCGCCGCGGCCGCGCCGCGCGGGCGCGTCACGAGGACGGCGTCGACGTCGACGCCCTGGCGTCCCACGGCGCCGCGCCGCTCGAGGACGCCGCGCGGACGCGGCGCATGTCGCTCTTGCGCGGCGCGCTCTCGCGCATCCCGCCGGAGCAGGCGGAGACCCTCGCGCTCCGTGTCGTGCTGGGGTGGTCGCTCTCCGAGGTGGCCGAGGTGACCGGCGTCCCGCTGAACACCGTGCGCAGTCGGCTCCGCCTGGCGAAGACGGCGCTGCGCGCGGTGATCGGCGAGGACCCCGCCGCGAACGGGGAGCTCGGAGGAGCGGACGACGCGTGACGTCAGAGCGCCTTGCGCACGAAGATGTCCTCGAGCGTCTCGCGCTTCGGCGTCACGGCTTCGATGCGCACGCCCGCGGCGAGCGCGCGCTCGAGGACGGACTTGATCGCGTCGTCGCCCTGGACCTCGATCACGAGCGTCTTGCCGACGCGCTGGGCCCGCTCGGCCACCTGCTCGAGCTCGGCGGCGAGGTCGTCGGGCGGAGCGCTGACGGTGATCTCGCTGCGGCGGACGCCCTTGTCGACGAGCTCGCTGATGGTGCCGGAGACGACCACCTCTCCCTTGCGCAGGATGCAGACGGCGTCGCAGAGCATCTCGACGTCGCTGAGGATGTGGCTCGAGAAGAAGATCGTCTTGTTGGCGCTCGCCTCCTCGACGATGAGGTCACGGACCTCTTTGCGTCCGACGGGGTCGAGCCCGCTCATCGGCTCGTCGAGGATGAGCAGCTCGGGATCGTGGACGAGCGCCGCCGCGAGGCCCGTGCGCTGGAGCATGCCCTTCGAGAGGGCCCGCACCGGACGATCGATCGCGTAGGCGATCCCGACGCGGTCGATCACCGCCTCGACCGCCTTCTTCAGCTTCGGGCCGCCCATCCCGTTCAGGCGCCCGCACAGCGTCACGAACTCGCGCGGGGTCAGGTACGGATAGACGTACGGGTTCTCGGGGAGGAACCCGACGCTGCCCATCGCCTCCGGCGAAGGGACCTCCTTGCCCAGGATCGTCGCGCGCCCGGACGTCGGCGAGATCAGCCCGGTCAGCATCTTGATGGTCGTCGTCTTGCCGGCGCCGTTGGGGCCGAGGAACCCGAAGATCTCGCCGCGCTTCACCTGGAGCGAGATCCCGCGCACGGCCTCGACCTTCTTGCCGGAGAACGGCCTGCGGAAGGTCTTCGCGAGACGATCGACCTCTAGGACCACCCGAGACGCCATGCTTCAGTCATCCTCCTTGGCCGAGCTCGCGGGGCGGAGGCTCGTGGGGCTGCTCGAATACTCGTGGAGCTTGTATTGGATCTTGCGCGGCGAGACCCCGAGGATGCCGGCGGCCTTCGACGTCGAGCCGCCGCACGCCTCGAGGGTGCGGAGGATGGCGTAACGCTCGAGGTCCTGGATGGTGGAGCCGGGGATCGGCGGCGGCCCCTCGGTCTGCTTCGGCGCCAGCGCCGGCGGGAGGTGGCGCACGTCGATGCGCGGCGCGTCGCACAGGACCACGGCGCGCTCGATCACGTTCTCGAGCTCGCGGACGTTCCCGGGCCAGTCGTAGCTCGCGAGCACCTTGAGCGCCTGCTCGGTGATGCCGTCGATGCTGCGCCCGTTCTCCGCCGCGTAGCGGCCGAGGAAGAACGAGGCGAGCGGCCCGATGTCGGCGCGCCGCTCGCGCAGGGGCGGCAGCTCGATCGTGATGACGTTGAGGCGATAGTAGAGGTCCTCGCGGAACGCGCCCTTCTTGATCTCCTCCGCGAGGTTCCGGTTCGTCGCGGCGATGAGCCGGACGTCGACCTTCAGCGTCTCGTTGCCGCCGACGCGCTCGAACGCCTTCTCTTGCAGGAAGCGCAGGAGCTTGACCTGCGTGCCCTGGGGGATCTCGCCGATCTCGTCGAGGAAGAGCGTGCCGCCGTCGGCCTGCTTGAAGCGGCCCTCGCGCCGCGCGATCGCGCCGGTGAACGCGCCCTTCTCGTGGCCGAAGAGCTCGCTCTCGAGCAGCGACTCCGCCAGCGCCGCGCAGTGGAGGCGCACGAAGGGCCCGCCGGCGCGGGGGCTCGCGGCGGAGAGCGCCTCCGCGATGAGCTCCTTGCCGGTCCCGCTCTCCCCCGTGATGAGGACGCTCGCCTTGCTCGGGCCGACCTGCGCGACGAGGTCGAGCACGGCGCGCATCTTCGGATCCTCCGAGACGATGTGGCCGAAGGCGTTGCGCTCGCGGAGGCGCTCGCGGAGCGCCTGGGTCTCTTGCAGGAGCCGGGCCTTGTCCATCGCGCGGTCGACCACGGCCGAGAGCGCCTCGTAGTCGAGCGGCTTGGTGAGGTAGTTGTCCGCGCCCTTCTTGATCGCGGAGACGGCGCTCGTGATCGTGCCGAACGCCGTCATGACGACGAACACGGTCTGCGGAGAGGCGCTCTTCGCCTTCTCCATGAACGCGATCCCGTCGAGCCCGGGCATCTTGAGGTCGGTCAGGACGACGTCGGGCGCGAACTCCTCGAGCTTGCCGAGCGCCTTGAACCCGTCCGCCGCGGTCTCGGTCGCGTACCCCTCGTCGCGGAGGATCTCGCTCAGCGCGGCGCGGGCGTTCGCCTCGTCGTCGACGACGAGGATGCGGCCGCGTGGTCGTCCCGGGACACGCTGTCCCGAGAGGCCATCGGCTCGGTCGGGCGAGTCCGCTGCCATTTCCGGCCCATCTTAGCCGTTCGCGGCGGCCGGTGGGGGCTCGATGGAGGGGCGCCGGACCCGGCGCGCCCCGGGGCTCGGAGCGAGGCCGCGGCGCGTGACCCCGAGCATGACACCTACCTCAGGTGGGTGTTACAACGGCTGCGGCGCGCATGAAGACCACCGGCACCCTCGTCCTGTCTCTTCTCCTCCTGGGCGGCGCCGCGGGGACGGCGTCGGCGCAGGAGAACGGCACCGTCACCTTCGGCGGCGGCGCGTCCACGCAGACCGGGGACGTCCGCGCGGAGGCGGCGGCGTCGCAGGAGGGCGCGCCGGCGGATCGCGCGGCGGATCCCGACAAGGACTGGGCGGAGCGCGAGGCGAAGCTCAACGAGGGCATGACCCTCACCGGCGGCGTCGGCCTCATCCACACGCAGCACGCCCAGGGCGGCGCGCCGGGGCAGTTCCGCGTCGATTTCACGACCGAGTACTTCTCGGCGGGCTTCCTCTGCTCGCGCGAGTTCCCCTGCCGCGACCCGCGCAACCCGAACAACGTCCTCCAGAGCGACAGCGCCGATCACATCGGCGGCCGGCTCCGCCTGTCGATGCAGGTCGCGAAGTGGCTCGACACGTACCTCGCCACGAGCGCCCTCGCCAACTCGAACCCCGCCAACCGTCCGTCTCTCCTCCAGGTCCTCGGCGACAGCACCCTCGGCGCGAAGGCCCACGGGAAGCTGTCGAACGTGTTCCACCTCGGCGGCGCCTTCGAGCTCTGGCTCGTCAACGGCACGGGCTCGGTCGGCCTCGACGGCGCAGGCACGAGCGCGAAATTCCGCGGCCTCGCGACCGCCGATCTCCGCGGCGCCGAGAAGCCGATCCCGCTCCGCATCAGCACGAACCTCACCTACGTGCTCGACAACTCCGGCGAGGTCGTCGCTGCGACCGAGACCTCGCGCGGCGCGCCGGTCACGCGCATCGAGCGCTTCGGCCTCAACATCAACCGGGTCGACCACTTCGACGTCCACCTCGGCGCCGAGCTCTTCGCCGCGCCAGAAAA
>JAHBWF010000097.1 GCA_019637105.1 Labilithrix sp. | reverse complement strand
TCCCCGGGAGCGGCACGCTCGCGGGCGCGCCGTAGTCGGTCTTCGCGAGCGCGTCGCGCTCGCGCCACGCGCGGCTCGCCGGCGGAGCGACGTCGTCGCTCGTCGCGGCCGGCGCGGGCGATCTCACGAGATCGGGGGAGCTCTCCCGCCCGAACGCGCGCGCCGCGAGCTGCGGGAGCTCGAGCCCGCTCTCGGCCGCCGCCCTCTCGGCGGCGTCGACCAGCGCCCGCGCCCCCGGCGGGCGGAGCTTCGCGTCCTTCTCGAGCAAGCCGCGAACGAGCGCCTCGATCGGCGGGGGCACGTCGATCGCGGGGTTTCGATCCGCCATCGCCGGCACCGGGGCGACGATGTGCATCGACAGGATCGCCATGCGATCGTCGGCGTCGAACGGGTGCTTGCCGGTGAGCATCTCGTAGAGCATCACCCCCACCGCGTAGAGATCGGCCGGCGGGCCCACGGGCTCGCCGAGCGCTTGCTCCGGCGCCATGTACTCCGGGGTCCCGAGGATGGTGCCGAGCCGCGTGAGCGGCTGGGTGGTGTCGCGCTGGGGGTGCGGCTCGACCTTGGCGATCCCGAAGTCGAGCACCTTCACGAAGTCCGGGTCGTCGCCCTTCTGGACGAGCATCACGTTCTCCGGCTTGAGATCGCGATGGACGATGCCGGCGCCGTGCGCGCGCTCGAGCGCGAGGGCGATCTGCCGCGCGACGTGGAGCGCGCGCGCGGGCGCCATCGCGCCCGCGGCGAGCACGTCGCGGAGGCTCGTGCCCTCGACGTACTCGAGCACGAGGAAGAACGCGCCGTCCTCGGTCTGGCCGAAGTCGGTCGCCGCGGCCACGTTCGGGTGCTCGACGTGCGCGGCGGCCTCCGCCTCGCGCCGGAAGCGCGCGAGCACCTCTTCGTCGGTGCTCATCTCGGCGTGCAGGAGCTTCAGCGCCACGCGCTTGCGCATGAGCGTGTGCTCCGCCAGGTAGACGGCGCCCATGCCGCCCTCGCCGATCAGCTTCTGGATTCGGTAGCGACCCGAGACGACCTGCCCCACGAGGCTCGTCCCGGCCGGCGTCGGCGTCGGCTCCGGTGCAGGCGTGTTCATCGTGTGGTCGCGTGTCCGAGAAGGTTACGCGCCCTCTTCCCCAGCGGCAACGGACGCCGATGGGGCGGTCGTCCTCAGCGATCGAGCGGCGCGCTCCGCCTCGGCTCGGGCCTCGCGATTGCATCGTCACCGCTTCATGCGATGGCACTACAAGCGCGTCGACCTCGACATCGGGGACGTGGCGCAGGCGTCGTTCGATGAACGCCTCGCTCGGCTCGGGCTCGAGGGCTGGGAGCTCATCACGACGATCCAGCACGCGCGCCATGGCTACTCCCACGAGGTCCATCTCCTCTTCAAGAGGCCGGCGGTCGACAAGGGAGAGCTCGCGGCCGAGTGAGCTACTGGGCTCAGCGGGACCAACTGCACCACCGCCGACTCGGTCGCGCGCGTACGGAAGGCAACAGGAGGGACGGGCACATGAAACATCTCCCCTCGATCGAGGCGCTCACGGCCGCGGACGATACGCGTCTGCGTGCGGAGCTGCAGATCTGCGAAGCGTTGGAGAAGCTCGCCCGTGTCCGAGCGCTCGTGGACCGCGCGGACCAGCTCCTCGCCACGGTCCTCGCGTGCGGTCAGCAAGCCAACGACGCCGACGCCATCGATCTCGACGCGGAGGCCAGCGGCACCCTGGCGTCGGCGATCGTCGCAAGCCTGCGAAGGACCTAGACTATCGAAAAATCCCGAAACGCTGCCTTGACGATAGACCTACATGGTGACACATGGTCGCCATCGGACGCCGCCACGCGTCGGCGGCCCGCGCTCTCCGCACCGAGGTCTTCGCCATGGCCATCAAGCTCACGCTCTTTCACGTCGTCTCGAACCTCGCGGCCTGCGCTGCGCTGACCGCGGTCGCCGCCGGGTGCGGCGCCGACGCCGGTGCGGACGACGAGGACACGGTCTCGTCCGAGGACGCCATCCTCGCGAGCTCGATCGTCGGCGGCACGTTCAAGCTCTACGGCGAGCCGAACGCGGCCCCCAACCCCCACTGCGACGTCCACACGGCGCTCACGCTCTCGGGCGACGGGGGCGCGCGCGCCGCGCTGCGCGAGGCGCTCGACGGCCTCTGCGAGATCTACGTCGCGCCACAGGAGCGGGAGTACCGGCTCCGCCTCGCGGGGACGTCGTGCGGATCGAAGATCTACAAGGGCAAGAAGCGCATCGCCGGCAAGGTCCGCGAGATCACGATCACCGATCACCGCACGCGCGTCTGCCGCGACCTCGTCCCGGCGAAGATCATCGTGGCCGAGACCGACGGCGCCGGCGCGCTCCAGACGAAGTACAGCTTCGACGGCCCGCCGCCCGCGCCGCCGGCCACCTCGACCTGGCTCACGATCGCGCCGAAGCAGTGCGGGACGAACCCGTGGAACGGAGCCCAGCCGGCGCCCGGTCAGGATCCCTCGCACCTCCAGGGTGAGGCCGGCGAGGTCCACGAGTTCTTCCGCGGTCAGGGCATCGGGCTCGAGCAGATCGGCTTCGCGTACCCCGCCGAGCCCATGATGGTCTGCATGGCGTGCTCGTGCCCGCGCGGCGACACGCTGGTCGTGCGCGCGACGTCGAGCGCGGACGCGCAGCGCCTCGTCACCGAGTACGGGTTCGCGCCGATCGAGGACGCGCTCACCCGCGCGCCGACGCAGTGCGGGACGAACCCGTGGCAGGGCGGCCAGCAGCTCCCGAGCGACGCGGACGAGGCTCATCAGCTCGCGTCGTGGGCGGCCGGCGCCGGCGCGCCGCTCAGCGCGGCCGGCTTCCTCGACTCCACCGAGCCGCGCTTCGTCTGCATGGCGTGCTCGTGCCCGCGAGGCGATCTCGCGATCGCGTTCCCGGCGGACGCCGCGTCGTCGACGAACCTCGAGGGCCTCGGCTTCACGCGCATCGAGGACTGATCCTCGCGCCGCCCGCGCTCCTCCCCGCCGCCCGAGGCGCGCGCGGGTAGGGAAGCTCGTCCGCGCCGGCCCCCGAGAGGGCGCCGGCGCGAGCGCCCTCCGGCTCGCGCTCGTCGTCGGTTCGATTCTTGATGGCGACGGGCATCATGGAGCGCACGACCATCGATCACCCGTACCGGGCCGTCCGCCGCGAGCTCGGGTTCGCCGTCGGTCACGCCGATTTCACGCGCGCGCTCGAGTCGTTGCTGGGGCGGATCGCGCCGTCGGCGCTGGTCGAGCTCGCGCGCGATCCGCCCGAGCTCGCGCGGGAGAAGCTCGGGCGTATGGTCGGAGTGTCGGGCCTCGCGATCTTCCAGAAGATCGATCACGCCGCCGTCCTGAAGGCGCTCGACGGCCGCGACGTGCCGGCGACGACGTACGTGCTCGGCAACGCGCTCCTCGCGTTCGAGATGACGCGCCACGATCCGGTCGCCGGGCTCTACCTCCCGCCTCGGCTCTTCGTGGGCGGGACCGCGGCGCGTGGCGTCCGGGTGACCTACGACCTGCCTTCCGCCACGCTGGCGCAGTTCTGCTCGCCTCAGATCAGCGCCGTCGCGGCGTCGCTCGACACGAAGATCGAGAAGCTGGTCGCCGTCGCGGCCGCGCTCGCGACGAAGACGCGGCCGGTCCGCTCGAGCCTCGGGGCGGCGGAGAGCAGCCGGCGTTGAAGGGGCGCCGGCGCTCGAGCCCGCGCGGCGTCGCGGCGGGTCACTTCACCCCGGGCGCGGGCGGCGGGACCGGCGGAGGGGGCGGCGGCGGCACCGGCGTGGGGGGAGGTTGCGCGCCGCCGACGATCTTCTCGGTCCACTGGCCGATGTGGTTCGACGTCCGGAGGTTCTGGAACGGCAGGTAGAAGCCGGTGTAGCTGCCGTCCTGGCCGGCGAGGACCTTCGCCGGATCGACCGCGAACATCCAGAGGTGCTGCGCGCCGGCCGTGTTGCGCACGCCGACCTTGCGCTGCGACGCCACGGTGAACCAGAAGAGTTGACCGTCGCGGTGCTTCGTCTTGAACGGCGCCGAGCGGGGGAAGGTGTCGCCGAGGTTCGTCGTGGCGCCGTCCTCGACGCCGGGCTTGCCGGCGTTCACGAGCCTCACGGGCGTCGCGCCGGCGACCGGCTTGACGGCCCACGTCTTCGCGCTCGGATCGGCGTCGGCGTCGCAATCGTCGCTGTCCCAGTTCCCCGGGCAGATCGACTCGGAGTAGTAGAAGAACGACGAGTCGGGGACGAAGTTGGGGTTGTAGCGAGCGTGATCTTGGAGCTGCGGGACCACGGCGACCGGCGGAGCCCAGCCGGCGCCGTTCTGCTTCAGGATCTCGATGCTCGTGCGCTTCGGCCTCTGCGTCGTCGTGTTGGTGTTGTTCACCCGCGTGACGGCGATCGTCTTGCCGTCCGGCGACCAGTCGGGGTGGTTGGGCTTGAAGTCGAGCGTGACGGTCTTGGCGGCGTCGCGGAGGCCCGTGGTCCCGTCGTGGAAGTAGAGGCTCTTGAAGTCGCTGTTGTCGCCGTAGACGGCGACGAACTGCGAGCCGGAGGGGTTGAACGCCGCGAACTGGATGCGGTTCTGGTTCCCCGCCGTCGAGCCGGGGTTGACGGTGAGCCAGTCGGCGTCGGTCTTCGGCTTGGCGATGTCGTTGATGAAGAAGAGCCGGCCGTCGTTCTGCCCGCCGAGCGAGCCGACGAGCTTCGTCCCCTGACGCGAGAGCGCGTGGCACCCCGGGCACGTGTTCGGGACGCCGTTCTGGTTCTTGACGACGAACGGCTCGGGATCGCCGCTCGCGGCGCCGAAGTCGAAGCGCATGATGGCTTCGGGGTCCGTGACGGTCCAGTAGTAGAGCCCGCCGTCGACGCGGTTCTCGGCGAACTCGATCGTGAACTCGTCCGACTGGCCGTGCGCGGCGCCGGCGTCGTCGGTGCCGCGGATGCGGAGCTTCACGGGGCCCGCGCCGCGGTTGCTCTCGGCGAGGTGACCGTAGCCGAGCTCGTCGAGCTCGAAGGCGCACGTGTTCGCGAGCCAGTTGGGCAGCCCGCCGCCGCAGCGCGAGTAGTAGACGACCTCCGCCGTCGCGCTCTTGAAGCTGATCTCGAACAGCTGGTTGTCGTTCGAGCCGCGGCGCCACTGGACGTCGAGCCGCCGCAGGTTGGGAGGCAGCATCGTCCCGTCGTTCGGGTACGCGAGCACGGGCTTGCGGCTCGCCGCCGGAGCGCCGTTGAAGAGGCTCGCCGGGTTCGCCGGGAGCGCCGGCGTCACCGCCGGCGAGTCGAGCGTGCTCACGAGCTTCACGGTGAGCGAGGTCGTGACCTTCACCGTCCCGTTCGAGTTCGAGGCGAGCGCCTCGACGGTGAGCTTGCCGCCGCGCTGCGGCGGATCGGCCGCCGTCTGCGGGAGGCGCGACGTGAAGAGCGGCTTGCCGTCGGCGGGGAAGCCGCCGACGAGGAAGTTGTCGGGCACCCAGAACACGACGCGGCTCGTGATGTCTTGTTCGCCGCCGGCGCCCTTCACCCGGCCGAAGACCTTGTACGCCTGCGTGACCGTCTGCCCCGCGTTCACGGTGAGCACCGCGTCCGCGGGCTCGATGCGCATCGTCGTCGTGTCGATGTCGCCGGCCGCGGCGGCCGCGTCGGGATCGTCGTCGCCGCCGCCGCCGCCGCCGTCGTCGCCGGGACCGAACGATCCCGAGCTGCCTCCGCTGCTGCCGTCGTCGTCGCCTCCGCCCGGGAACGTCGAGTCGCCGCCGTCTCCGCAGGCGGCGGCGATGAACGAGGCGGTGACAAGTGCAGTGACCAACACCAGGGAAGAGCGCATGGTGAAATAGTACGAGGCGGGCGGAATCCCCTGAAAGTTCCGCGCGCACGCGCCGGCGAGATTCGTCGGATGCCGTACGCGCGGGCCTGCGAATGTGGGCGACGTCCGCCCGTCGGTGTCCGTCGGGGGGCGGCTGCTACTCGCCGGCGCCGTTTCGTCGCCGTCTCGGCTCGCGCCGGCTCCCTCAGCGGCGGGCCAGGTGCGCGCACTTCGGCGCGTCGACCACGACGGTGACGCCCTGATTGCTCGGGACCTCCGCGTTCAACGCGGCGGTCCTCGCCGGGTGTCCGGTGAAGATGTCGACGTGCTCCCCCTGCACCTTCAGCCCGCGGTCCTCGACGACGAAGCACCCGTCGCTCGCGGCGTCGTTGGCGCCGCGCGTCGCCCCGTCGAGCTCGGGGATGTAGAGCACCGTGCCCATCGGCAAGACCGACGTGTCGGCGGCCACGCTCCGGAGCGGCGTGATCGGCGTGCCGGCCGCGCCGCGCCCCCACGGGAACGCGGCCTTGTCGAGCTCGTCGAAGCAGATGCGCTGGTGGGTCCGCGGGCAGACCTCGGCGCACGCGCAGTCACGCTTCGCGAAGCTGATCGTGCCGCCGCGCGCGAGCGAGCCCGAGCCCTGGACGCAGACGGCGTCGTAGAAGCTCCGCGGCACCTTCGCGATGGCCTCGCACTTCCCGTTCATGAGCGGCACGGCCGGGCCGCTGTGATCCGACTCGTTCGGGAAGTCGTAGTAGGTGTTGCGGAACGTCCCGAGGATCCTCCCGCCGCCGCCCGTCCGATCGACCGGGCCGCCGAACGCCTCCTTCGCCGCCGCCTGGCCGATCGTCCGCGACGCGGGCGCGCGGGGCGCGCCGCCGTACGCCGACGCCGTCGAGGCGCGCTCCTCTTCGGCGACGAGCGGTTCGTTCACCCAGCTCGTCCCGCCGCTCCACCCGCCGCACGCGGTCGCGGTCAGGGAGAGGAGCGCGAAGGACAGGAGCGGCCGCGGCACGGAGCGATCTTAACGCGCCGCCCCGACCCCGCGCGACTTCCTGGCGAGAGGGGCCGGCGGTCGTGGCCCGAGCGCGGGGCGGCCGCGCCCGCGCGCGCGTCGGGGCGAGGGCCCGAAGGCGCCTTTTTCGCGGGGCGGGCGGCGCGCGCCGCCCGCGACGACAGGGACCGAAAGGGGCCCGCGCGCGATCCCGAACCGTGCGCGGCCCGTTCAGCGGCAGGCGGCGAGCGCGTCGAGGAAGCTCTCCGCCCAGGTGACGGCGTTCGAGCGTTCGACGGTGGCGAGCAGCTTGGCGTGGCGCGTCTTGCGCTCGTCGAGCCGCATCCGGAGCGAGCGGTCGAGGTCCCGCGCCATCCCGTCGATGTAGTACGGGTTCGTGAGCACCGCGTCCTGCATCTCGACGGCGGCGCCGGCGAACTGCGAGAGCATCAGCACGCCCGGGTCCTCCGGATCTTGCGCCGCGACGTACTCCTTCGCGACGAGGTTCATGCCGTCGCGGAGCGGGGTCACGTAGCCCACGGCGGCGGCGCGGTAGAGCTGCGAGAGCTGCTCCTTGCCGTACGAGCGATAGAGGTAGCGGACCGGGACCCACGCCGCCTCGCCGAACTCGCCGTTGAGGCGCCCGACGATCGACTCGATCGTCGCGCGTTGCTCGGCGTAGAGCGGGACGTCCGCGCGCGACGGCACGGAGATCTGCACGAGGGAGACCTTCCCGCGCCACTCGGGGAACATCTCCAGCATCCGCCCGAACGCCGTGAGCCGCTCGGGGATCCCCTTGGTGTAGTCGAGCCGGTCGACGCCGAGGACGAGCTTCGCGTCGCCGAGGGTGCGCATCAAGGCGTCGACCTCCTCGACCACGGCGGGCTCCGGGGGCTCCTGGAACGCGTCGGGGATGATGCCGATCGGCAGCGCGGCGATGTGGGTCTCGCGACCGCGATGCTTGATCACGTCGTCGGAGACCTTCGCGGGGAGGAGCGCGGCGGCGCACGCGGCGAAGTTGGTGACGTGCTGCGGCGTGTGAAACCCGATGAGATCGTAGTCGAGCATCGCGTCGACGAGCTGCGCCGCCCACGGGAGCATCGAGAAGATGTCGAGCGAAGGGAACGGGATGTGGAGGAAGTGGCCCATCGGCCCCGCGTGTCCGCGCTGGCGCATGACGTGGGCGAAGAGCAACAGGTGATAGTCGTGCGCCCAGATCGTCGCGCGCGAGCTCGTGTGCGGCGCGGCGAGGTCGGCGAACGCCTCGTGCACCTCGCGGTACGCCGCCCACCCCGCGTCGGACATCTCGACGCGCGAGGGGAACGAATGGAACAGCGGCCAGAGCGTGCCGTTGCAGAAGCCCGAGTAGTAGTCCTGGTACCAGGACTCGGTGTAGTCGACCCAGGCGAGCTGCACGCTCGACGACGTGTCGCCCGCCTCGTTGACCACGCCCGTCGTGACCGGCTCCGAGCTCGAGACGGTCTTGCCGCTCCAGCCGAGCCACATGCCGCCGCGGCTGCGGAGCGCGGGCTCGAGCGCCGAGACGAGGCCGCCGACGTTGCGGCGCCGCTCGCCGTCGTCGCCGTCGATCGGCCGGAACTCCGGCAGGCGGTTGGACACGACGAGGAGGTCGCGCGAGGGCGTGACGTTCTCCGGGGCGCGTCGGTTGAGGGGGCGCGGGAGGACGACCGGCAGCGGCGTCTGTCCGGCGCGGACCCCTTGGAGCCAGCGGAGGACCGCGCGCACCTCGTTGGAGTCGTCGAGCTCCCAGCGCGCGGCGGTCCGGCGTCGCTCGGTCGTGCGGACGACGATCGCCTCGTCGTTCGCGCCGAGCACGCGGAACATGTGCTCGTCGGTGACGTCGTCGCCGAGCGCGAGCAAGCGCGTGTTCGCGCCGGCGAGCTCGCGGACCCACGGGACGGCCGAGGACTTCTTGACCGACGTAGGGCGGATCTCCGCGACGAGCACGCCTTCGAGCCGTTCGAAGGAGGGGTTCTTCGCGACGAACTTGTCGATGATGCCGTACGCCTCGACGAGCAGCTCGCCGCGCATCCCGCGCTGGACCTGGCGGTAGTGGAGCGCGACGGTCGTCTGCTTCCGCTCCACGAGCGCGCCGGGGTGCCGCTCCGCCAGGCGCTCCAGGCGGGCGGCGAGCTCCTCGAGCGGCGCCGGATCGATCTTGCCGATGTTCTCCCACGCGCCCATCCCGCGCCGGGCGGCTCCGTGCTCGGCGACCAAAAAGACGTGCGGGCTCGGGAAGAACGCCTCGAGCCAGGACTTCGGGCGCCCGCTGACGATCGCCATCGTGACGCCCGGCAGGGCGGCCAGCGTGTTGACGAGCTCGAGGGCGCCGGCGTCCGGGCGCGCCTCCTCGGGCGTTCGAGCGAAGGGGACGAGGGTGCCGTCGAGATCGCAGAGGATCCCCAGCGGCGTGTGCCGCGCGAGGGTGAGCCAATGCTGGGCCGAGCTGCCGTTACTGCCATCCATGCGGCCTCCACGGATACCACGGCGAGGGCTTCGCCCGATGAGACAGCTCGCCGCAAGCGTTGGCGACGGGCCTCCGACGTGTTGAAATCGTCGACGCTCATGCTGCCGGCGACGGGTCCGCATCCGCATCCGTATTATTCGATCGAAGACGCGTTCGTTAACGTGAGCTTCCGCGACGCGCACGGCGACGTGCGCAGGATCTGCGTCCGCCACAAGGTGACCGGCGACGGCCACGCGCTCGTGCTCGTGCACGGGCTCATGACGTCGTCGTACTCGTGGCGTTACGTCCTCGAGGCGCTCGGTCGGAGGTACCGCGTCTTCGCGCCCGACCTCGTGGGCGCGGGGCTGAGCGACAAGCCGCTCGACCTTCGCTACTCGGTGGAGAACGTGGCGCGCTTCGTCGCCGCGTACGTCCGCACCGTATCGAAGGAGCCGGTCTACCTCGTCGGCAACTCGCTCGGCGGCCTCTACGCGCTCCGCGCGCTGATGCTCCGAGACCCCTCGCCGGAGCGCGAGCGGGCGGTCGCGCGGCGCTTCGTGTTGATGCACGCGCCGGGCTACCCGCTGGTGCGGACACGGCTGCTCTCGACGATCTTCAACGCGCCGGCGCTCGGAGCGGCGGCCGCGGAGCTCGTGGCGCGCACGGCCCATCGGTTCCCGGAGCAGTTCGTCGCCAAGAACGTGCACTATGCACGACAAGACATGATGAGCGCGGAGGAGTGCCTCGAGTACGGCCGCCTCTTCGAGACGCTCGACGGCGCGCGCGTCTTCGCGAAGATCCTCGAGGAGAGCCTCGATCCCGAGGAGCACGCGGCGATCATCGCCGAGCTCCGCGAGCGCGCGCAGCGCGGGCCGCGCCTCCCTTGCCCCGTGAAGATCCTCTACGCGAGGCGCGACGTGATGGTGCCGCCGTCGTTCGGCCCCCGCTTCCACGACGACATCCCGGGCTCGGAGTTCGTCTGGATGGACGACACGTCTCATTTCCTCCAGGTGGACGCCCCCGAGCGCACCGTCCACGAGATCGCGGCGTTCGATCCGCTCGAGGCGACCTCCGCGAGCGCGTGAGCAGAGCGCGGGGCCGCCTGCCCGGCACCTCCGCCCTGGAGGGTCCTCGAGGCGAGCTCCGCGAGCGCGCGAGCGCGACGCGAGGGGGCGTCGGATCGCGCCCCTCGCGCTACTTCGAGCCCTTCTTCATGTCGGGGCTGCAGCCCTGGGCGCCGCACGCCGCCCCGCCCCCGTGCTTCGACGGCGGCGCGCCGAGCGGGGCGCGCAGCTCCGCGCCTGCGTCGACCGCGGGCGCCTGCGCGGCGGTGTCGATCGCCGTCGCGGGTGTCGCTGCGACGGCGGGCGCCGACGGCGGCGCCTCGGGAGGCGGCGCGTTCGCGACGCCGGACGCCTCGGGGGCGGGCGTCGCGGACTCGGTCTTGCTGCACCCCGCGTTCATCGCGTTCACCGAGAGGACGGCGACCGCGGCGAAGATGCCGTCGAACGAGATCGCTTTGCGCATCCACGAAGCGTAGACCGTCGCTCGGGCGCCGGCGGCGATTTTGCGCGACGCGCGTCCGCGCGCGCGGTGTCGTGGCCGTCGGCTCGCCCGCATCCGAGCCGCTGTGAGACGAGAGAGCGAGTTGCGTGGCAGTCCGCCCCGCACGCCCGACGGACGCCGACTGTGAACGGCGCGTGTCGTCTCTCGTGCGTGAAGAGGCGCTTGCGCCAACTTCGCGGCTCAGCCGGAGGGCATGCACGTTGCTCAGGGTGCGCGGAGCCGGTGAGACATCTTCGCCGCGCTACAAAAACGCGCAGAAGTTCGTGAGCGCATCGGCAACCCCTGCATCTGCGGGGGTGTGCAACGTGTGAAGGAGATCGACCATGAGCAATCGCCACGACGAGGGGTTCGGCAGCGGGTTTGGAATCGGATACGACCCGCATCTGGACTGGGAGGGGCCGCACGCGACTCGTGGAGCCGTCTTTCGAGACCCGAGCCGCAATCGGCGCTACCACTTCGAGGACGAGATGAGTGGAAGCAGCTGGGGCGGGTTCGCGGGTCGTGGAATGACCGACCGCTTCTACGGCAACCCGTACGAGCGCAACGTGGGCTTCTACGGCAACCCGTACGAGCGCAACGTGGGCTTCTACGGCAACCCGTACGAGCGCAACGTGGGCTTCTTCGGCCATCCGAACGAGCGGAACGCGTTCGGTTACGGCAACGCGTTCGGCGCGACGCCGTACGAGCGGAACGCGTTCGGTTACGGCAACGCGTTCGGCGCGACGCCGTTCGAGCGGAGCGCGTTCGGCTACGGCAACGCGTTCGGCGCGACGCCGTTCGAGCGGAACGCGTTCGCGTACGGCAACGCGTTCGGCGCGACGCCGTTCGAGCGGAACGCGTTCGCGTACGGCAATACGTTCGGCGCGACGCCGTACGAGCGGAACGCGTTCGCGTACGGCAACGCGTTCGGCGCGACGCCGTACGAGCGCAACGCGTTCCACGGGAACAACGTGTTCGGCGCGACGCCGTTCGAGCGGAGCGCGTTCGGCTACGGCAACGTGTTCGGCGCGACGCCGTTCGAGCGGAGCGCGTTCGGCTACGGCAACGTGTTCGGCGCGACGCCGTTCGAGCGGAACGCGTTCGGCTACGGCAACGTGTTCGGCGCGACGCCGTTCGATCGCAACCTCGCCCTGCTCGGCATGACGGGCGTCGGCGCGGCCGCGTTCGATCGCAACCAGGGCATCGCGAACCTCGCGCTGCTCGGGATGACGCCGTTCGACCGGACCGCGTCGCTGCTCGGGATGACGGGGCTCGACCGCAACCTCGGCATCGGCAACGTCTTCGGGGCGACGCCGTTCGACCGGACCGCGTCGCTGCTCGGGATGACGGGGCTCGATCGCAACCTCGGCATCGGCAACGTCTTCGGGACGACGCCGTTCGAGCGCAACCTGGCGCTCTTCGGCACGCCGTTCGTCGGAGGGATGGCGTTCGATCGCAACCTCGGGCTCTTCATGAACCCGTGGGAGCGGAACCTCGGCGTCCTCGGCGCGACGGCGCTGAACGCGATCGGCACGACGCCGTGGCAGCAGCAGACCGCGCTGAACGCGATCGGCATGTCGCCGTGGCAGCAGCAGCAGCAGATCGCGCAGCAGATCGCGCTGAACGCGATCGGCATGACGCCGTGGCAGCAGCAGCAGATCGCGCTGAACACGATCGGCATGACGCCGTGGCAGCAGCAGACCGCGCTGAACACGCTCGGCGTGACGCCGTGGCAGCAGCAGCAGCAGATCGCGCTGAACGCGCTCGGCGTGACGCCGTTGCAGCAGCAGATCGCGTTGAACACGCTCGGCGTGAACACGCTCGGCGTGAACACGCTCGGCGTGAACGCGCTCGGCGTGACGCCGTGGCAGCAGCAGACCGCGCTGAACGCGATCGGCATGTCGCCGTGGCAGCAGCAGCAGATCGCGTTGAGCACGCTCGGCGTGACGCCGTGGCAGCAGCAGGCCGCGCTGAACGCGATCGGCATGTCGCCGTGGCAGCAGCAGGCCGCGCTGAACGCGATCGGCATGTCGCCGTGGCAGCAGCAGCAGATCGCGCTGAGCTCGTTCGGCGTCTCGCCGTGGCAGCAGAACGCCGGCTTCTTCGCGAACCCGTGGGAGCTGCACCGTGGCTTCGGTCCGTTCGATCGCCACGCGTACGACCGCGGCTTCTTCGGGCCGAACCACCACGCCGGCTTCGCCAACCACGGCGTGGATCACGGCTTCGGCCGGTTCTCGCACCTCGCTGACCGCACGCCCTTCGCGCGCGGTGAGCACGACTTCTGGCAGGGCGGCGCGCACGGCTTCGGGCCGGACGCGTGGGACGGCGGCTTCGGCTTCGGCGACGACCGCGGTCCGCACTACGGTCGTGGCCCGAAGGGCTACAAGCGCCCCGACGAGCGCATCCGCGAGGAGGTCTGCGAGGTGATCTCGCGTCAAGGCTTCATCGACGCGACCGACGTCGAGGTCATCGTGGAGAGCGGCGTCGTCCGCCTCGTCGGCTCCGTCGGCCAGCGCCGTGAGAAGCGCGGGCTCGAGCAGCTGATCGAGCGCGTCCACGGCGTCGAGGAGGTCCGGAACGAGCTCCGGCTCAACCGTGACGCGAGCGTCGATCGCTTTCAGAGCAGGATCGCGGCGGAGCGTCAGGCCGCTCAACCGCACAACGGCAAGAACGCGCGGGCCTGACCGCGCGACCTAGGAGGAACGAGTGAAGCGACGAATCTTCGGTATGGCGGCGTGCATCACGGCTCTGGTGCTCCTGGCGATCGCGTGTCGTCAAGGCGAACCCACAAGCGATCCCAAGACGCCGGCGAACAGCCCCATACCGGAGATCGATCGCACCGAAGAAGAACCCAAGGCGCCGCCGACACCGGACCTCGGTGACGCCGGATGAAGACGAGAGGAGACACAGGATGATGACGAGCTGGAGCGACCCGCGTCGCGGGTACGACGATCGATACGACCTCCCGGAGTGGCAGCTCAGGCAAGCGAGGCTGTTCGACCCGCGCGGTCAGAGCTACGATCGGCAGCGCCGCTTCAACGGCGACTGGATGCGCGAGCCGTCCTGGGTGCGGGACGTCCCGTACCGCCGTCTGGACGCGGACCTCGTGCCCATGGTCAAGGTGATCGAGGTCTTCGCGCAGTCCCCCCACTCGTGGGAGGACGCGACGCGTCGCGCGGTCGCCGAAGCCACGCAGACCCTCCGCGGCATTCGCTCGATCTCGATCGAGGACATGTACGCGGTGGTGGACGAGGACCACGTCGTCAGCTTCCGCATCAACGCGAAGATCGCCTTCGCGGTGGACGACTTCCGCTGGAGGCGATGACGCGCGGACCACGCTTCGCCCGGCGCCGCCGTCTCTCGCGACGTTGACGGCGGCGCAGGTGTGAAGTCGGTGGAGACGAGCGGCGGGCGGCGGCGGCCAGGTGCTGCCGCCGCCCGTTCGTGTTTCTCGCGCCCGTTCGGGCCAAGACGAGTACCTTGACCCACGGAATGCGCACGGAGGCCGAAGCTCGTTGAACGGCATCGGCCTCCAGGTGCTCGTCATCTTCGGGCTGACGCTCCTCAACGCGTTCTTCGCCGGCGCGGAGATCGCCATCCTGGCCGTGCGCAAGACGCGGCTCCGCGAGCTCGCCGAGGAGGGGCACCGCGCGGCGCGCACCGCGCTCCGACTGCGCGAGGAGCCGGAGCGGTTCCTGGCGACCGTTCAGATCGGCATCACCGTCGTCGGCGCGACGGCGGGGGCCTTCGGCGGCGCGGTCCTGGAGCAGCCGCTCGCGACGCTCCTCCGGCGCGTCGGCCTCGGCGTGGCGTCGGAGAAGCTCGCGTTCGCGCTCGTCGTCGCGTTGATCTCCGTCCTCTCCGTCGTCGTCGGCGAGCTCGTCCCGAAGTCGCTCGCGCTCCGGTACTCCGAGCAGGTGGCGCTCCGCGTGAGCAGCCCGCTCTTCGTCCTCTCTCGCATCGCCCGGCCGATCGTCTGGTTCTTGACCGCCGCGGCGAACCTCGTCCTGAGGCCGTTCCGAGACCGCACGACGTTCACGGAGGCGCGCCTCTCACCGGAGGAGCTCCGGCAGCTCGTGGAGGAAGCGACCGCGGCCGGGACCGTGGATCCGGACACGGGGACCATCGCGTCGCGCGCCATCGACCTCGGGAACCTCAAGGCGTACTCGGTCATGGCTCCGCGCGCGGAGATCGCCTGGATCCCCGTCGACGCGACCGAGAGCGCCGTCGCGAGCCTCCTCCGCGAGCGGCCGCACGCGCGTTACCCCGTCGTCGACGGCGCGCAGCACCCGATGGGCTACGTGCTCGCGTACGAGCTCTACGCGCAGCTCCTCGATCGACGCCTCGATCTACGAAGCCTGCTCCGCGACATCCCGGCGTTCCCCGAGGGCGCGCCCGCGGTGGAGGTCCTCCGCGCGCTCCAGCGCGCTCGAAGCGAGATCGGGCTCATCGTCGACGAGACGGGATCGGCCTCGGGGCTCGTCTCGATCGAGATGCTGGCGGAGGAGCTGTTCGGGGAGATCGCCGGTGAACGCGAGAAGGTCGTCCCCGCCATCACCGCCGCCGGCGAGGGCGCGTACGACGTCCGTGGAGATGCTCCGCTCCACGAGATCAACCGCGACCTCGGGCTGGAGCTGCCCATCGAGCCCAGCGCCTCGACCCTGGGCGGCCTCGTCCTCGCCGTTCACGGGAGCTTCCCCGAGCCCGGCGCGCGCGTCGTCTTGCCCGGCGACGTCGGCGCCGAGGTCCTCGAGGTCTCCGGGAGGAGGGTCGCCCTCGTCCGGCTCCGTGTGAGGGCGGCGAAGACGTGAATCGACCCGCGTCGCCGCCCGCGCCTCTCCGCGAGCGGCGGATCGAGGCTCCCGACGACGAGCGCCGAGCGGCCGTCGAGGTTCGGCTCCGCGCGGCCGCCGCCGGCGCCTCGGCGAGTGCAGCAATTTGCAGCGCCGGGCGGACGCACGGGACGGATGAACTGCGGCAGCGGTGCAGGTACGCTGCCTCTCGATGGATTGGGTCCTTCCGCTCATCACCCTCACGTTGATGGAGGTCGTGCTCGGCATCGACAACATCGTCTTCCTCTCGATCCTCATCGGCGCGCTCCCGGAGGAGAAGAAGAAGGCCGCGCGCGTGATCGGCCTCGGGCTCGCGCTCGTCGCGCGCATCGGGCTGCTCCTCGGCATCAAATGGGTGATGGGCCTCGAGGCGTCCGTCTTCCACTGGTCGTCGATCGGCTGGGTGCCGGACGACTGGGTCGCGAACCATCAGGTCGACGCCGTCACCGGGAAGGACATCGTCCTGCTCGGAGGCGGGATGTTCCTCATCGGCAAGAGCGTCGTCGAGATCCACAAGAAGACGATGGGCGGCGACGAGGACGAGATCGCCGACAAGGCCAAGAAGGCGTCCTTCGCCGGCGTCATCGCGCAGATCGTCGTGCTCGACCTCGTCTTCTCGCTCGACTCGGTCATCTCGGCGATCGGCATGGCGAAGGACGTCTGGGTCATGGTCGTCGCGATGCTCGTCGCCGTCGGCTTCATGGCGGCGTTCTCCGGGCGGGTGTCGGCGTTCATCGACGCGAACCCCACGTTCAAGATGCTCGCGCTGACCTTCCTCGTGATGATCGGCGTCCTGCTCCTCGCCGAGGGCGCGGGAACGCACATCAACAAGGGCTACATCTACGGCGCGATGGTCTTCTCGCTCGTCGTCGAGCTCCTCAACATGCGCGCGCGCCGGAAGAAGGACGCGAAGAAGAAGCAGCAGCTCAGAGAAGAGCACGCCGCCGCCGCCGAGCGCCACAGCATCGCCTGACCGGCGGAGCGCGGGCAGCGCGCGCGCCGGCGGCCGGCTCAGCGCGTCGTACGGAGCTCTCCGCGCGCGAGCGTGACGCTCCCTTCGATCACGGCCTGCTCCGGGTGCCGCGTCGGCGAGAAGGCGACGCGTTCGTAGTCGAGCCGCCAGCGAACGGTCGTCGAGGCGGCGCGCGTCGCGAGCGGGAAGGTCACCTCGGTGCGCGAGGAGAGTCGTTCGTCGGCGATCTCCCGGCGCACGATCTCGCGGCCGCTCCGCACGGGGCCGAACACGCGGCCGAAGTACCGTCGTCGCGTCGCGAGCGGGCGGCCCTCGGCGTCCTCCGTGACGACGGTCAACGTCAGGCGCCGGAAGAGGTCGCCGGTCGGAAAGGCGTGCCCGACGCCCACGGGCTCGAGGACGAAGCGGACGCGATCGCCGTCGAGGTCGGCGCGCACCGAGACGGCCCGCGCGAGCAGCGTCGCGTCGCGCGACGCGGCGAAGGCGTGGCTCCGGTGGCCGTTCGCCTCGGGCATGTGGCACGAGGCGCACGAGCGCGACGCGTACGCGCTCTCGCGGTGCTCCGTCGCGGTCTTCTGCATGCGCTCGCCGCGAGCGTCGGGGAAGTCGAACTCGTGGCAGCGCGCGCAGACGGCCTGGCCGAGCGCGGCGGAGCGCTCGACGCCGTGCGGGGCGGAGACCGGACCCTCGCGAGGCGACGACAGCACGGTGCGCGCGTCGCCCGGCCGGAGGTGGCAGATCGTGCACGTGATCCCGGCCTCGCGCGCGGCCTCGGACGTCTCGCGCGAGGGATCGCCGTGGGGCGCGTGGCAGCGCCGGCAGAAGGCGAGCGGCTCGGCGTAGACGGCGGTCTCGTACGCGGCGTTCGAGGCGGAAGCGTGATGCAAGGATCCCCGCCACGTCCGCGCCGCGTCGGCGTGGCAGGCGACGCAGCCTTCGTCGGAGAGCGCCGTCGCGCGGGGCGGCGCGCGCGCGGGCGACGCCGCCGCCGAGGGCGCGCCGCGCGAGAGCGCGCCGGCCGTCGCGACGAGGAGCGCCGCGCCCAGGCGAGCGTGCCCGCCGGGCGTCACGGCGACTCGGGGACGGGCATCGAGAGCGCGACGGGCGTGCGGCAGAGGAGCTTCGTCGAGAAGCCTTGCTTCGCGAATGGGGCGGCCTCCGACCGGGCCTCGTCGAGCGCCCGCGGCGCCATCGCCGACACGAGGAAGCCGAGGTGCCGCGCCTGGTGCACCCGCGCGACGAACGGCCGGCGCAAGGTACCGCGGACGCTCGCCGCCTTCGTCATCGCCTCCGCCGTGGGCTCCCCGAGGGAGACGAAGACCGTCTGGCAGGCGCGCGTCGCCGGCGTCGCCGGCCGCTCGTTGTCGCGCACGGCGTCTTCGTGGTCGAGCGCGCGGACGGGGACGGCGCCCATCCGGCGGAGGATGGCGGTCCGGTCGGCCTCGGCGTCGTACGCGAGCAGCCAGACGTCGCCCGCCCCGCGAGCCGCGACGTCGTAGACGACGAACCGCGAGCCGTCGGCGGTCGCCACGGTCGGCTCGTCCTCCACGTCGACGAACGACCCGTAAGGTGGCTCGTAGAAGCTCGAGCGAAGCTTCTCGGCGTAGGCCGCCTTCGTGAAGTCGGGGAGCGGGACCGGCTCGAACGACGTCCCCGCGCGGACGAAGAGCGTCCCGGTCTTGTGGGCGACGAGCCGATGATCGTAACGGGCGTCGCGACCCTCGTCCCCGCACACGAGGTGGAGCGGCCCGTCGCGACCGGCGGAGGACGCGACGATCTCGGCGCACGGCGTCGCGATCTTCGCCACGCCGCGCGCGTCGCGATGAGCGAGGTAGCCGCCCTTGCCGGACAACCAGAGGTCGTCGGCGCGCGGCCCGCTGATCCGGTCGATCCGCGACGCGTCCGGCAGGTCGGGCATCGCGAGCGTGGTCGGCTTCGTCGCGCCCGGCTCCCACGCGAGCACGGCGTGCGTGGCGTCGAGCGGATCGCTGTCGGGCTCCCTCGCCGAGCCGGACGCGATGACGCTGCCGTCGGTGAACGCGGTCCACGCGATCACGACGAAGTTCTTCGGCAGCTCGGGCGGAGCGACCTTCTTGCCTCGGACGATCGCGAACTCGGCGGGGAGCTCGGGCAGGTAGAGGGGCGACGCGTCGAGCGCCACGCCCGAGAGGTGGCCGAGCAGGGCGTCGTCCTTCCAGCGGAGGACCTTGTCGTAGGACGCCGTCGGAGATCGGCTCTCGACGAACCGGCCGCCTTCGTAGGTGTACGTCCGCGAGACGTAGCGGCTCCGGAAGTGGCCCTGGTTCGTGGAGACGACGATCGGGCTCGGCCAGGCGCCTGCGACCGTCACGATGGCGTCGACGTTGTTCGCGATCTCGATCCCGCGCCGTTCGGTGTCGATGTCGCCGACGCGCTCGATCCCGCCGTCCGGCGTCAGGCGCCGGAAGACGCCGCGCGACGCGAAGAGGAGCTCGCCGTCGGCGAGCGCGTGGACGCGGCCGAACCCACCCACCGTCGCCACGACCGCGAACGGCGACGGGCGCGGGCTCTCCGCCCGCGCGTGGGCGCCCGCGTCGCGCGCCGCTCCGGACGGAGCCTCCGAGGCGGAGAGCGGCGGATCGTGCACCGGCCTCGCGCTCGGACGTTCACCCGCCGAACGGCAGCCCGCGCCGCCGAGCAAGACGCACATGGCGCCGGCGACGCCGGCTCGTGACTGGGTTCGCACCGCGCGAGGTTACCACGGGGCCGCTCGGCGTTCGGGCCGAGGCGGAGGGGGAGGCGCGTCACAGCGTCGCGTAGAGGAACGCGAGGCACATCTCGTCGTCGGTGCCCTCGCCCCAGCGGAGCTCGCGCGAGGGCCTCCGCTTGCCGTTCACGATCGGCTGCGCGTCGGCGCGGTTGTCCCAGCGGCACGTGACGGCCGCGCGCCGGACGCGCCGACCCGCCTCGAGCCAGTAGCCCTCCTGGTGGTGGAAGTCCCAGCGCGGGACGTCGAGGAGACACGCCGCTCCGTCCGGCGATCCGGGCTCGGGGAGCGCCTCCACGCGGATCGACCGCCCGCGCAGGTGCATGTGGGGCGCGACCCCGCGCACCTCGAGCGGGAGGGGGAGCGCGATCTCCGCGCGCGCCGTCGCCCGCGGATCGTCCGGACCGGCGTTCGCCGGGACCCGGAAGCCGCGCTGGAGGAGCGGGACCCAGACCGCCTGGCGGAGCGGCTCGTCCTGCCTCGCGAGCCACATGTCGACGCGCGTCCGGTCCCGCTCCCCGGCGGCGACGCGATCGTAGTTGTCGAGGCTGTAGTGGACCTGCATGACGAGCCGCGAGCCGGGTGCGAGCGCGATCGCCGTGCCCTCGGGCAACGCGGTCGGCGCGCCGGCCCGATCGGTCGCGCCCGCGCCCGGGGCCCAGCCGACGATCATCTGCGCGTCGAACGAGACGAGCTCTCCCTTCGCCAGGTTGCCGGGCCGCACCGCCGGCGTGACGCCGATCCCCCCGAAGCAGGTGTAGCCGGGCCCAGGCTCGCGCTCGTCGAGCTCGCGGATCCGATCGAGCGCGCCCGCGCGCACCTCGAAGAGCAGCACGTGGTGGACGACGGACGGGAGCCCCGGCGCGATGCGCAGGCCGACGACGCGCTCGGGGCGCTCGAGCTTCGGATCGAGCACGAAGCAGTGATAGTCGTCCGCGCGCCCGCGCTTCGGCGCGTAGGCGTCGTCGGGGGCCGCGACGCGATCGGGCTCGCCCGCGACGGCGCGGTAGCTCCGCTTCGCGATCGGCGGTCTGTGGTCCTCGCGGCGCCCCTCGGGCGCGCCGCGCTCGGCCCAGCGCTGCAGCGCGAGCGTGTCGGCCTCGGACAGCGCGCGCGAATGGCGGAGCTCGGCGCACGCCGCGGTGTCGGGGAGCCACGGCGGCATGTGGCGCCTCTGCGTCTCGTGCGCGATCGCGCCGGCGTGCGTCTTGGCGGCCTCGAAGCTCGTGAGCGCCATCGGGCCGATGCCGCCCTCGGCGTGGCAGCTCGTGCATTGGCCCTCGAGGATCGCGGCGACGCGGTTCCAGTACGTGGGGGCCCCCTCGGCCTCGGCCGCGGCGTCGGCGTCGGCGTCGAGGGCCGGCGCGCGCCCGCGCGCCTCGGGCGGCGGCTCGCTCCGCCTCGAGAGCGTGCAGGCGAGCGCGGCGAGCACCAGCAGCGCTCCGGCGAAGGCGATGACGTGCTTCGGCTTCAGGTTCCCTCAGGGTCGAGCGGTGGCAGGAAGGAGCGGTCGCTTCAGGCGCCGCCAGCGGCGGAGCGGGATCATCTCGTCCTCGGGCTCCGGCTCGATCAGCTCGGCGTCGCAGCGCGGGCAGGTCCAGTTGTAGAGCTTGCGGGCGCACGCCCCGATCGACATGCCGATGACGATCGCAGCGGGCGCGAGCACGAGGTTCAGACCGAGGAGGAGCGAGAAGCCGAGCGCGATCGCGAGCGAGCCGATCCAGAAGCCCACGCTCAGCACCTTCCATATCGACTTCGGCGGGGACGGTGTGACGTGGCACCGGCACGAATGACAGAACATCGGTCCCTCCTTGCAGCTCATCCGGCGCGGCGAGCGCGCCCGCGCGCGGATCGCCGCTCGAGCCGAGCGCTGCACGCATCGGGCCGAGCCTCGCGGCGTCGCGTGAGCGCGCGCGTGGTCGAGCTCCCGACCGCGCCGGGCGGACGGGGAGCTCGACCGCGCGAGGCGCGCGCTACTTCTTGGTCGGAGCGGCGGGCTTCGCGGGCGCCGCCGCGGGCTTGCCGTCGGTCGCGGCCGCGGGCTTGCCGTCGGTCGCGGCCGCGGCGAGCGGGTTGCCGTACGCGTCCCGCTCGTCGATCGCGCCGAGGCCGAGCGCGTCGATCTGCGGGAGCACCGTCGCCTTCTCTCCGACCACGACGATCGTCATGGCGTCCGAGCCGAAGTACTCGAGCGCGACGCGCTTCACGTCGTCGGCCGTCACGGCCTCGATCCGCGCGGACCGCTTCTCGTAGTCGTCGATCGGCATGTCGTGGACGACCAGATCGGAGATCGCGGCGGCCACGTCGGCGACGCTCTCGAAGCGCCCCGGCATCGCGAGGCGGATGCTCTCCTTCGCGAGCGAGAGCTCCTCCTCCGTCGGCCCGTCGCGGCGGAGGCCGTCGAGCTCGCTCAAGGCCTCCTTGATCGCCGGGCCGGTCTTGTCCGCGAAGACCGCCGCGGCGACGAGGAACGGGCCGGCGCCGTGACGCATCGAGAAGTACGAGCGCGCCCCGTACGTGTACGAGTTCTTCTCGCGCAGGTTCATGTTCACCCGGCTCGAGAACATGCCGCCGAGGATCGCGTTCGCGACGACGAACGCCTCGCGGTCCTTGACCGAGTGCGGGACGCCCGGCCGGACGATCTGGATCTGCGACTGCGCGCCGGGGCGATCGACGAACACGACGCGCTTGTCGGTCGCGGCCTTCGCCGGCGCCTTCGGCGGCTTGCGCGTGACCGCGCCGGGCTTGCCCTTCCACGCGCCGAACGCCGCCTCGAGCTTCGGGAGGAGCGCCGCCGGCGTGACGTCGCCCGCCACGATGAGCGCCGCGTTCTTCGGCGCGAAGAGCCGCTCGTAGGCGCGCACGACCTCGGCGCGCGTCAGCTTCTTCGCGTCGGCCTCCTCCCCCGTGAGGCTGTGGCCGTACGGGTGCCCGCGCCCGAACAGGGCCGCCGCGACCGTGTTGGAGGCGATCGTCCCGGGGCTGCTCTTCTCCGCCTGGATCCCCGCGATCCGGCGCGCGCGGAGCCGCTCGATCTCGGCCTCCGGGAACGTGGGCGCGAGCGCGACGTCGGCCATGAGCTCGAGCCCCGCGTCGAGCCGCTCGGAGAGGACGCGGAGGCTCACGCCCGCCGAGTCCCAGTCGACCCACGCGCCGTGGTGCGCGCCGATCGCCTCGAAGTCGTCGCTCAGTTGGAGCGCGCTCCGCTTCTTCGTCCCTTGCTCGAGCATCGAGCCGAAAAACGACATCACGCCCGGGCGCGCGTCCGGCACGTCGCCCGCGCCGACCGACACCACGAGGCGGGCGCTGACGATGGGCAGGTCGTGCCGCTCGACGACGAGGACGCGGAGGCCGTTCTTCAGCTTCGCCTCGCTGACCTTCGGCGCCGTGAACTGCACCTTGCCGTCGGGCGCGGGCGGCGTATGTCGAAACGGCGCGTCCGGCGTGACGCGCGGCGCCTCGCTCGCGGCGACGGGGATCGGCGGGGGCGCCGCCGCCGGCGGCGGCTGGGGCGGAGGCGCGCCGCCGCACGCGACGAGGAGGGCGAGGCCGACGAGACCGAGCGCGCGCTTCACTTGCCACCTCGCACGACGTTGACGATCTTCCCCGCCACCGGCGCGTCCTTCTTGACGGTCACGAGCGTGACGACGCGGTCCTTCTCCTTGAGCCACCCGCGCGCGACGCCCGCCACGCTCTCCTTGGTGGCCGTCGTCGTCCGCGCCATGTCCTTCTGGAGCCAGCTCGGATCGCCGACGTAGTGGTTGTAGCTGTTCAGCCGGTTGGCGCGGGCCGAGCTGCGCTCGACGTCGAAGACGCTGTCGGCGAGGATCGACGTCTTGGCGCGCGCGAGCTCGGCGTCGTCCACGCCGCCGGAGCGGAGCTTGCCCAGCTCCTCGTCGATCACCTTCAGCAGCTCCTCGGGCGTGTGGCCCGGCTTGGCCGTCGCGGTGATCTCGAAGACGCTCGCGAGCTCCATCGACGCCTGCGAGGCCCAGACGCTCTGGGCGATCTGGAGATCGTAGACGAGGCGCTTGTAGAGGCGGCTCGACTTGCCGCCCGTGAGCACGTGCGAGACGAGATCGAGCTCGCCGTCGCCCGGCGCGAAGAGCGGCGGCGTCGCCCAGCTCACGGCGACGCGCGGCAGCTCGACGCCCGCCTCGACCTCGATGCGCGTCTCGCCCGGGTGGGAGACCGGCGCCGGCTTCTTCCGCGGCACGTCCGCGCCGCGCGGGATCGGGCCGAAGTACTTGTCGACCAGCGCGAGCGCCTTCTTCCGGTCGAAGTCGCCCGACAGGACGAGGGTGGCGTTGTTCGGCACGTAGTACTTGCGGAAGAACGCGCGCACGTCGTCGATGGTCGCCGCGTCGAGATCCGCCGGGCTCCCGATCGTGAGGAGGTGGTACGGGTGCTCCTTCGGGAAGAGCTCCGCGCGGATGAACTGCCCGACGAGGCCGTACGGAGCGTTCTCGTAGTTCTGCCGGCGCTCGTTCTTCACGACGTCGCGTTGGCTCTGGAAGGTCTTCTCGTCCGCGTGATCGAGGAGGAACCCCATGCGATCGCTCTCGAGCCAGAGCGCCAGCTCGAGCTGGTTGGCGGGCACCGTCTCGAAGTAGTTGGTCCGATCGGTGTTCGTCGTGCCGTTGATCGACGTCGCGCCCGCCTTCTCGAGGAAGCGGAAGTACGTGTCCTCCGGCACGTGCTTGCTCCCCTGGAACATCACGTGCTCGAAGAGGTGCGCGAAGCCGTTACGGCCCGGCGCCTCGTCCTTCGAGCCGACGTGGTACCAGATGTTCACCGTGACGATCGGCGTGCGGTGGTCCTCGTCGAGGATCACCTCGAGGCCGTTCGCGAGCGTCGTCTTCTCGGCCACGAGCGTCGGCGCGGTGGTCGGCGGCGCCGCGGGCGGGGGCGCCGGCCCGTCCGCGCGCGCGGGCAGGGGAGCCGTCGCGAGCGCGAGGCCGATCGGCGCGAGGAACGACGCTCGCCGGAGGCGCGCGAGGACCGAGGGCATGTCGAGCAGCATGGGGCGCGGATTATGCCGCCCGCGGCGCCGCGCGGGATCCACAAAGCTGCCTGAGCCAGGGTGGATCGCGGGCGGGCCATGACGCCCGCGCGGCGCCGAAGAGCCGCGCCGAAGAGCCGCGCGCCGGCGCCGGCGGCGGCGTGCCCCGAAGCCTGGCCCAAAGCCGTGGCCCAAAGCCGTGGCCCAAAGCCGTGGCCCAAAGCCGTGCCCCGAAGCCGTGCCCCGAAGCGGCGCGACAAAAGCCCGAGCGGAGCGGTACGGAGCTCCGCATTTCGGCGACTTCGGTGCTAACCTGTACCTTTGCTGGGCGTGCCTCGTGCCGAGGCGCGCGCCGACACGGGAGAGTCTCCGCGTTGCAGGGCGACAAAGCGCTCATCCTGGGCCTGCTGAACATGCTCGAGCGGGAGCTCCTCCCCGCGATCGAGCGTGGCGATGCGCAGGCGTGGAGCCGCGCGAACCGCATCGCCGACGGCGTGCTCGCGCTCCTCTCGGACGACGAGCGGGAGGCGATCGAGCTGCCGAGCCGCGTCGGCGTCCTCCAGGCGCTCTACACCGCCGCGAAGGTCACGCGCGAGGACCGGTCCGCGAGAGCGTGCGCGCTCTACACGTTCGTCACGCGCGGCAAGGAGGCGATCGACGCGCAGCGGCTCAGCCGGCCGCCCTCGATGCGCCCCGGCGCGTCGCGCAAGCCCGCGTCGATCCGCCCGCCGCCGCACAGCATCATCCCGCCGCCGGAGCGGAAGATGCCCGAGTGGGTGCCGGA
Source organism: Labilithrix sp. (assembly GCA_019637105.1). Classification (GTDB taxonomy): domain Bacteria; phylum Myxococcota_A; class Polyangia; order Polyangiales; family Polyangiaceae; genus Labilithrix. Next base: position 4,639 of record JAHBWF010000097.1, on the reverse strand, counting down.
GAGCGGCATCCTCGGCGGCTTCCGCCTCGTCCGCCCGATGGCGAGCGGCGGCCTCGGCTCGCTCTTCCTCGCCCACCGCCTCGAGGACGAGGGCGACCCGCTCGCGCCTCAGGTCGTCCTCAAGGTGCCGCACGACGCCGGCGCGCTCCTCGCGCACGTCCCGGAGGAGGAGCTCCTCGGGCAGTTCCGCGCGGAGGCCTCCGCGCTCGCGGCCATCCCGCTCCACCCGAACCTCGCGCGCATCCTCGCGTTCGACATCGCGGCGAAGCCGAAGCCGTTCCTCGTGATGGAGCTCGTCGAGGGGCGCACGATGGAGAAGGACCTCGACGAGAAGACGATGACGATGGGCCGCGCGCTCGACGTCCTCGACGGCGTCCTCGCCGGCCTCGACGCCATGCACTCGACCGGCGTGGGCCACCTCGACGTGAAGCCGGACAACGTCATCGTCCGCCGCGAGACCGGCGCGGCCACGCTCGTCGACTTCGGTCTCAGCGGCCGCACGGTCCGCAAGAAGTGCGGCAACCCGATCTACGCGGCGCCCGAGGTCTGGAACGACGACCGCGAGCCCGAGAGCGCCTTCGCCGCGGACGCGTACTCGTTCGCGTGCCTCGCGTTCGAGACGCTGACGGGGAAGATCCTCTTCGACTCGGAGGACCTCTTCCAGATCATCCGCCAGCACCTCGCGCACGACGGCCTCCCGCCCGGGATCGCCGAGCTGCGCGCGCGCCCCGAGCTGCGGAAGCTCGCGGAGATCCTCTCGCGCGCCCTCCGCGCGAACCCGGCGCAGCGGACACGCATCCGCATGCTGCGGACCGAGCTCGCCCGCCTCGCGCCGCAGCTCCGCGAGCTCCAGTGGCCGCTCCGCGGCGCCGATCGCTGGGAGAGCTCGCCGTACTCGGTCGACGACCTCGAAGAGACCTACGCGGGCTGACCAGAGGGCGCGCGGCGGAGGAAGGATCCTCCTCGCCCGCCGTATACGCGGACGGTCCGGTGCGTTCGAGGACTCGCTCTCGGGGAGAGCGGCTCCGGGGAGGGCGCCGGCCGGCCACCCATTGAACCCACTCCCTCCTCGGCGACGAGGGGGCTCGGGGGGCGTCCGCCCTCCACGAGAGAAGCCATGAACCACCGCAAGCCGAGCCGCTGGCTCGACGCCCTCGCCGTCCCTGCGTTCGTCTGCGCCCTCCTCACCATGGGGACCGGCTGCGGCGCGATCAAAGCCGCCGCGAACCCGAAGGTCGCGTGGGCGATCAACGATCCCGCTCCGATGAGCGTCGTCGTGCGCCGCGCCGACGTGGCGGAGAAGACCTCGAAGGAGGTCGATCGCCTCATGACCGACACCCCGGCGAGCGACGACTCGCCCTGGCTCGGCCAGGTCGCGGTCGACAAGGAGGCCGCGGCGGCGGACATGGCCGATCTCCGGGCGCACGACCTCTACGCCGGCGGCGCGCGCGTCGTCGCGGCGGAGGTCTGGGCGAAGGAGCTCGCGCGCGTCGAGCCGAGGGACGCGAAGCCCGCGGCGCCGGCGGACGCCGCCGTCGCGCAGGCCGAGCCGGCCGCGCCGGCCTCCAAAGAGGCGAAGGCCGAGCGCGTCGCCGGCAAGGCGGAGCGGAAGGCCGGCAAGGCCGGGAAGAAGGCCGCCAAGAGCGACAAGGCCGAGGAGAAGGAGGCGCTCGCCGCGCCCGCGCCGGCCGCCTCCGAGGCGGCGCCGGCCGCTCCGGCCAAGTACACGAGCCTCCTCGCCGCCGTCGATCCCGAGCTCGGGGCCGAGTGGACCAAGGTGATGGAGAAGAAGAAGGCGATGGGCGAGGCCAAGGGCGAGATCGCCGTCCTCGAGGCCGCCAACGACGAGAAGGGGATCTCCGACGCCGACAAGAAGGCGAACAAGTCGAAGATCGAGGGCCTCGAGAAGACCGTCGATCGGCTCGAGGACGAGGCCGACAAGCTCTCGAAGGCGTTCGTCCCGAAGGCCAAGGCCGCCGCGCAGAAGGCCGCGCCCGAGGTCCGCGAGAAGTTCGGTCCGACGCTGGTGCACCTCCGCCAGGCCGTCTCCGACGCCGACGTCTCCAACAGCGCGGCCGCCGTCCGCTACCCGATGGCCGCGACCACGCTGCTCGACTCCGCCAAGCAGATGGCCAAGGTCTACGTCGCCGACGTGATCGAGGAGAAGACCGGCAAGCGCCCGAACACGCAGTCGCTCCAGCCGGGCGTCACGATGGAGGGCGGCAAGGTCCAGGTCACGCTCAACGGCCTCGGCGCCTCCGAGCTCGGGCAGCTCTCGATCGGCGACGTCACCGCCGAGGTCGCCTCGCGGACGAGCGCGTGGGCGAAGCGCGCCCTCGGCCTGCTCGGGACGATCTCCGCGACGAAGGCCGTGCTCGGCTTCGAGGAGGACGTCCTCGAGGCGCTCGTCTCGGGCTTCCAGGCGGCGGGCTGGAAGGCGCCGGCCGCGGCGACCATCCCCGACGGACCGGCGGGCGCGCAGCCGCGCTCGTGAGGCCGCGCCCGTCGTCCAGCCGCGCGTGACGCCGCGGCGAAGCGCGGCCGCTCGTGCGCTCGCGCTTCGCGTCGCGGTGACCGCCGGACGCCCTCCGAGCGCCTCGACCGCTCCACGCGAGCGGTCGAGGCGCTTCGATTTCGTGCCCTGCGAGGCGAACGGCGCCTTGCCTGCGTCGAGCGCCAACCCCACGTTCCTCTTCGTGATCAGCTACGCGTTCGTCGACGGATTCACCCGGGTCGCCCGCGACGAGGCCATCGAGCGCCTCAAGCGCGCGATCGCAGAAGCCGACGGCGTGATCGTCGACTTCGCGTTCTTCGGAGCGCAGGCCATCCGCCTCACGGTCGAGCTGGACGCGGCGTCGCTCGCGGTCCTCCGGCGCGCCTTCGCCGAGGCGGAGATCGAGCTGTTCTCGCGCTGCGTCGCGGACCTCGACGCGGCGAAGGGCATGGACGCCGGACATCCGATCGTCGCCATGCTCCACGTGGCGTTCGTTCCCGAGGACGCCGACGTCGCCGTCTCCGCGCACGCGAGCTGACGTGGGATCGGAGCCGCGTCGCGCAGGTCTCCGCGCCGCGGGCGCGTGTCTTGCGTCGCGAGCCCGGGCGCGCGTCTTGCGTCGCGCGGCTCGCGCCGTAGCGAAGCGCGCGCATCTTGCGTCGCGCGACCGCAGCGCTCGTGCGCGTGCCTGTAGGTAGCGCGCACACGATACGCGCGCCGGAGGCAGAGCGCCGCGTTGACCGCGGGCCTTCCCGGTCGAAGCATTGTCCGTCGTGAACCGCCGCGTGGAAGAGGCGGGGGGCTTTCGCGGGCGAAGAGAGCAGGCGGTCGTCTCTCGGGCGCCCACCATCCTCCTCGTCGACGACCACCCGCCGAACCTCATGGCGCTCGAGGCCATCCTCGAGCCGCTCGGCGGCCGCCTGCTCTACGCCGGCTCGGGCGCCCAGGCGGTCGAGCTCGCGACGCGCGAGGACCTCGCCCTCGTGCTGCTCGATCTCCAGATGCCCGAGCTCGACGGCCTCGAGACGGCGGCGCTCTTGAAGAAGAACAGCCGCTCGCGGGCCGTGCCGCTCATCATCCTCACCGCAGACGAGCCGACGCGCGCCGAGCTGGCGCGGGGCTACGCCAGCGGCGCGGTCGACTTCCTCTTCAAGCCGCTCGACCCCGACGTGCTCCGCTCGAAGGTGTCCGTCTTCGTCCAGCTCTACGAGCAGCGTCAAGCGAGCAGCCGCGACTCGCTGGCCCCGCGATCGGACGAGGGGGGCGGGAGGTTGAGCGAGCGCCTCGTCGCCTCCGCGCCCGCCTCGGAGCAGGCCGCGACGGTCGAGGCGCTGGTCCGCATCTACGCGGCGCTCAGCGAAGACCTCGACGTCGCGAACCTGGCGCAGCGGCTCGCCTCCGAGGCGATGGCCCTCACGCAGGCCGCGGGCGCCGCGTTCTACTACCGCGGCGCCGGGGGCGCGGAGCGCACCGCGCAGGTCGGGAGCCTCCACGACGCGATCCAGGAGCTCGGGCCCTCGAGCGCGATGTTCCGGCGAGCCTTCGAGGAGCGCGGCGTCGCGCGCTACGACGACGTCCGGTCGCTCGTGGGAGTTCCGGCGCCCAAGATGGTCGGCAGCGTGATCGGCGTGCCCGTCGTGGCGCGGTCGGGCGAGATCGAAGGCGCGCTCGTGCTCGCGCACGAGGCGGCGTACGCCTTCGACACCCGCGACGAGGAGCTCGCCGTCGTCACGGCGACCTACGCCGCCGCCGCGTTCGAGAACGCCCGGCTCTACGAGGAGGCGCGCGAGGCGAGGCACCGGGCGGAGCTCGCGGAGCTCGAGCTGCGCGCCGGCGAGGCGCGGCTCCGGATCGCGCTCGAGGCCGCCGGCCTCGGGACCTGGGACTTCAACCCGATCACGGACACGCTCCGCTGGGACGCGCGGTGCAAGGCGCTCGCGGGGCTCTCGCCGGACGCGGACGTCACCTACCAGACGTTCCTCGACAGCGTCCACGTCGACGACCGCGCGCGCGTCGCCGCCGCCGTGGAGCGCGCGCTCGACCCGCGGACCGACCATCAATACGACGTCGAGTACCGCACCGTCGGGATCGAGGACGGAGTCGAGCGATGGGTCAGCGCGCGCGGCCTCGCGATCGCCGAGCGCG
>JAHBWF010000096.1 GCA_019637105.1 Labilithrix sp. | reverse complement strand
TCGCCCAGACGACGTGCGCGGCGGGCCCGGCCGGCGTCTCGACGCTCACCCGCGCTCCTTGCGCGCGCGGCCCATCGCGACGCGCGCCTCGCGCTCCGCCGTCTTCGCGGCGATGTCCGCCCGCTTGTCGTGGGTCTTCTTGCCTCGCGCCAGGCCGGGCTCGACCCTCACGCGGCCGCGCTTGAAGTAGAGGCGCAGCGGGACGAGCGTCATCCCCTCGCGCGAGACCGCGCGGTCGATGCGGGCGATCTCCGACGCCTTCACGAGCAGCTTCCGCGCGCGCCGCGGCTCGTGCGGGAACGCCGAGGCCTGCTCGAACGGCGCGACGTACAGCTGCTTGAGCCACAGCTCGTCGCGCTCGACGGCGGCGTAGGCGTCGACGAGCTCGACCTTGCCGGCGCGCATCGATTTCACCTCGCTGCCGACCAGCACGATGCCCGCCTCGAACTTGTCGTCGATCGCGTAGTCGAACGTCGCGCGTCGGTTGTGGACGATGACCTTCTCGATCGCGTCCTCCGCGGCCGCCTTCTTCACCGGTGCGCCCATCGCCGTCTCTCGTCAGCCCCCGTCCGCCGGCGGGAGCTCTTCGCCCTCGTACGGCAGGAAGGTCGGCTCCTCGACGTGCGCGATGTCGAGCTTGGTCTCGAGGGTCTCGACCCGCGCGCGGAGCCGCTCGTTCTGCGCGACGAGCGCGCGGATCATGTCCTGCACCGGGTCCGGGAGGTTCGCGTGGTCGAGCGCCGCGTCGAAGCGGTGCTTCGCCGGCACGATGACGCGCGCCGGGACGCCCACGACCGTCGCGCCCGACGGGACCGGGCGGACGACGACGCTCCCCGAGCCGATGCGCGCCCCCTCGCCGATCTCGATCGCGCCGAGGATGCACGCGTTCGATCCGACGACGACGCCGTTCTTGAGCTGCGGGTGGCGGATGGTCCGTGCCAGCGAGACGCCGCCGAGCACCACGCCCTTGTAGAGGAGGCAGTCGTCGCCGATCGTCGCGGTCTCTCCGATGACGATGCCCATCCCGTGGTCGATGAACACGCGCCGGCCGATGGTGGCGCCCGGGTGGATCTCGATGCCGGTGACGAAACGGTTGAGGTGCGCCAGCGCCCGCGCCGAGAACGGCGCGTCGTTCGTCCAGAGGTCGTGCGCGACGCGGTGCATCCAGAGCGCGTGCACGCCGGGGTAGAAGAGCGCGACCTCCAGCGGAGACCGCGCCGCCGGATCGTTCGCCCGCACGGCGGCGAGGTCCTCGCGCGCGTGCGCGATCGCGGCGGGGATGCCGCGGATCCATCGCAGAGCCGCCTTCGTCAACGACATGGCCAGAACACCCGGTTCGCGGGAGGCGGGAGCTTAGCGTAAAAGAGCCTGCCGATGAGCCTCTTCCCTCGCGCCCCGCGCGTCGCTCCCCCGAAGATCGTCACCAAGCTCGAACGCAAGGCCGTCCACGCGGTCGCCGACCACGGCGTCTTCCGCGTCGACCGCCTCCAGTACGACGGCCTGCCGCGTGACGTCTTCGTGTTCGCCTGCCCCGACTGGTGCAACGTCGTCGCCGAGACCGACACCGGCGAGCTGGTCTTCGTGTGGCAGTACCGCTTCGGCACCGACGCCCTGTCGCTCGAGATCCCGGGCGGCGTCGTCGACGAGGGCGAGACCCCCGAGGCCGCGGCGCGGCGCGAGCTCCGCGAGGAGACCGGATACGAGGCCGCGTCCGTCGAGCTCCTCAGCGTCGTCGAGCCGAACCCGGCGCTCCAGGGGAACAAATGCTTCACCTACCTCGCGCGCGGCGCCCGCCTCGTCGGGCAGACCGCCTTCGACGACCTCGAGGACCTCGAGGTCGCGCTCGTGCCGCGGGGAGACGTCGCCGCCGTCCTCGACTCCGGCCAGATCACCCACGCGCTCGTCGTGAGCGCCCTCGAGACCTACCTGCGCCGCTTCTCGCGCGGCTCGAGCGCGACGAGCTCGCCGTCGTACGGCTCGTAGCCATCGTCGTCGTTCGCCGCGGGCGCGATGAACCGCGGCGCGGTGATCTCCTCCGCGTACTGCGACCACTCGCGCTCGAGGGCCTTGCGGAGGAAGTAGCGACCGTCGCCGACGCCCATGGAGAGCACGACGCGCCGGAGATCGAACGCCAGCGCGCACGCGTTGGGGTAACGCGCCTCGGGATCGACCTCGAGCGCGCGGAACATGACGCTCTCGAGGCCGGCGGGGAGGTGCGGCTGGAACGTCATCGGCTGGACGTAGCCCTCGCGCGCCAGGCGGATCGCCTCCGAGTTCGTGAGGCCGCCCGGGAACCTCGGCCCGACGAGGAGCTCGCGGAGGAGGACGCCGAACGAGAAGACGTCGGAGCGGGCGTCGGCGACCAGGCCTCGCGCGACCTCGGGCGCCATCGTGGACGCGCGGCTCGCCACGCCGCGCAGGCTGCGGATGCTCGACGTCGCCGCGCGGGCCGTGCTCGTCTCGAAATCGCTGACCTTCACCTCGCCGAGCCACGACAACAGGACCTCGCGCGCCGAGAGCGCGTGGTGCACGACGCCGAGCTGAACGCCCTCGTGATCGCGCGCGACGCGCGCGCCCGCGAGGCCCTCGGCGACCTCCGCCGCGATGAAGAGCGCGAGATCGAGCGGGATGCGGCGCTTCTTCGACGCGTGCGCCTCCTGGAGCTTGGCGAGCGACACGCCTGCGACGAGCTCGGACACCAGGAACGGACGTCCTCTCCAGTCGCCGCACTCGTAGACGCCGGCGACGTTCGGGTGGTGGACGCAGGCCACGCGGCGGACGGTCCGCGCGAGCGTCTGGCGGACGTGCTCCGCTTCATCGCTCGAGACCGACTCGAAGAGCTTCACGGCGACCGGCCGGCGCACGCCGTACGCCGCGCAGACGACGCCGCGCTGGACGGTCGCGCTCGCGCCCTTGCCGATCACGTCGAGGAGCTGGACGTGCCGGCCGTCGCCGAGCTCCAGACGCTCTTCGGGTCTCAACTGCCGACGCTTCGAGCTCACCATGGCGACCGCAACGAAGCTCGTCATGCAACGACCGAACCGTGCGGCGTTCCCCGCGGAATGCCGCGAAACGGCGGGGTGATTGCCCCCTCGCGGATCCACTCCGATCCACGAAGCGGATCCATCTTCGATCTCGGACAGTTAGGGCATCATGTGCGCTGCTGTATGCTGGACGTGCCGCCGGCGCGACGGTGGTAGACATCGAATCGTCATGAGGGACGCCCCCGCGCCGCGACTCCACCTCTTCGTCTGCGCCAACCGCCGCGAGGGCTCGCCGCTGGGCCCCGGATGCGGCGAGCGCGGCGAGGCGGTCTACGACGCGCTCAAGCGCGAGGTCGGCCGGCGCGGCGAGATCGCGACCACGTGGGTCACGAAGACGTACTGCCTCGGCATCTGTCCCCGCGAGGGCGCGACCGTGGCGCGGTGGCCGTCCGGCGCGACGAGCGCGATCGTGACCGAGGTGGCCCCGGCGGACGTGGACGCGCTCCTCGGCTCGCGCGAGGCCGGGGCGGGCGCCGGCGCTCCGCGGGGCGACGAGCCCGCCGTCGCCGAGCTCTCGCGCGAGCTCGACGCGCTCGAGGAGCTCCAGCGGAAGAAGGTGCTCGACCTCGCGCGCCGCTTGAAGCCCGGGCTCACGCTCGAAGACGTGCAGAACCCGCACGACTTCCCGGAGCTCGACGATCCCGACTGGCACTACGCCGACGGCGTGCTCGCCGGCGTCCAGTCGGTCAAGAGCGCCCTGTCCGCGATGCTCCGCGGCCGGGCCAAGAGAGAAGACTGATGGCGAAGAAGAAGCCGAAGGGCGAGAGGTCCGGTCGCGAGCCCGAGCTGCCGAAGTTCGGGGGGTTCAAGCCGCTCGCCGCGGGGCTCGGCGACCTCAAGGCGAGGCTCGACGCCGAGCAGCGCGAGAAGGAAGAGGCGGACCGCGCCCGCGTCGCGGCCGGCAAGCGCCCGCTGCCGGCGCCGGCGCCGCGCCCTCGGCCCGCGCCCGCGGCGAAGCGGACGGCCGAGAGCGATCGCGACGACGAGCTCGCGTTCCACAGGATGATGAGCGGCGTCGTCCCGCTCGAGGACCGGGGCAGTCGCGTCCCGGTCGCCGGCACTGCGCGCGTCGAGCCGAACAAGACCAAGCCGGTCGACCTCCGCGAACGGGCGCGCGAGGAGGCCGAGGCGGTGCTCGACCACCTGCACCACCTCGTCGACGACGCCGTTCGCTTCGAGGTAAGCGACGACGGACGGCGCGTCGAGGGACGACGCGTGGACGTGCCGCCGGCCCTCGTGCGCGACCTCCGCCGCGGAAAGCTGCCGATCGACGGCCGCCTCGATCTGCACGGGCTCGGCGCCGAGGCCGCGCGCGAGAAGCTGCTCGAGTTCCTCCGCGCGCAGCGGACGCGGGGCGAGCGCTGCGTCCTCGTCATCCACGGCAAGGGCGAGCACTCGGCCGCGCCGGGCGGCGTCCTCCGCGGCGAGATCGCGGCCTGGCTCTCGCAAGGTCGTGCGCGCGAGCACGTCGCGGCCTTCGCGACCGCGCACGACGAGGACGGGGGCGAGGGCGCCGTCTACGTCGCGCTCCGTCGCTGACGTCGCCGCGACGGGAGCGCGCTGGAGCTCGATCGCGCCGCGATCGCGCCCGCGGGTGCGAAGCGCCTTGCGCGCAGGGTCATCGGTGAATGTCGGCGCGAAGCGACGGCGCCCGCGGCGCGCGCTCACGCCCACCGCGCCGTCGCGCACGCCACACGCGCGCTTCACGCGCGTCCTCTCGCGCCACGTCCCCTCGCGCACAGAGGCGATCTTGCGTCGCGCCCGGCGCGACGGCGCGCGCGACGTGAAGAAGCCGAGCGACGGACGGCGCGCGCGGGTGACGCTTCGCAGCATCGTGGATCGGCCCACCACGTTCGTTCAGGCTGGCCCGACGCACGGGTCGGGACTACTGTTCGCCGAGGACTGCAGCACGCCACTTTCACGGAGCTCCGATGGTCGAAAAGCTTCAACAAATCTGGGTCGACGGAGAGCTCGTTCCCTGGGACGACGCGCAGGTCCATCTGCTCACACACTCGTTTCACTACGGCCTCGGCGCGTTCGAGGGCATCCGCTGTTACAAGCGCGCCGACGGCAAGAGCTACATCTTCCGCCTGCGCGAGCACATCGACCGCCTGTTCGACACGTGCAAGATGGTGCTCCTCCAACCGAAGTTCACGCGCGAGCAGATCATGCGCGCGTGCGCGGACACGTTGAAGGCGAACAGCCTCGAGGAGGGCTACCTCCGGCCGGTCGTGTTCCTCGGCGAAGGCGCGATGGGCATCTACGCGCCGAACAACCCCGTCCGCGCGACCGTGATCGCGTGGAAGTGGGGCGCCTACCTCGGCGACGAGGCGCTCAAGAGCGGCATCCGCTGCAAGGTCAGCTCGTTCGCGCGCCACCACGTCAACGTGAGCCTCGCGAAGGCGAAGATGATGGGCCAGTACACGAACAGCGTCCTCGCCAAGCGCGAGGCGAAGCTCGGCGGCTACGACGAGGCCATCCTCCTCGACCCGAACGGCTACGTCTCCGAGGGCTCGGGCGAGAACATCTTCGTCGTCAAGAAGGGCAAGCTCATCACCCCGGATCTCTCGTCGTCGATCCTCGAAGGCATCACGCGCGACACGGTCATCACGCTCGCGCGCGAGATGGGCCTCACGGTCCAGGAGACGCGCATCACCCGCGACCAGCTCTGGCTCGCGGACGAGGTGTTCTTCACCGGCACCGCGGCCGAGATCACCCCCGTGCGCGAGATCGACGACCGGGCCGTGGGCGACGGCGTCGTCGGCCCCGTCACGAAGAAGCTTCAGGCGAAGTTCTTCGACGTCGTGCGCGGGAGCGATACCAGTCACTCCGAGTGGCTCTCGGCCCTCTGAGAGCGCTCCCGCCGGCGGTCCTCGCGACGGCGGCCCTCGCCGCGGGGTGCGGAGGTCCGCCCGCGGCGACGGCCCCGGCGCACGCGGCGGCGGCGCCGGACGACGCCGCCGCGACGCGGGCGCCCGAGTACGCGCGCGAGGACGCCGCCTGGGGCAAGTTCCACTCGAAGCGCTTCCAGGCGACGATCCCGCTGCCGGACGGGCGCGCGTGGAAGATCGACGATCACCGCGGCCCGGAGCTCGTCGCCGTCCACGCGCCCACGGACTCGCGCCTCACGCTCGTCGCGACGCAAGAGGACGAGCTGATGAACCGGCAGCGGTGCGAGGAGCGCGCGCGCGCCCGCGGCTGGGTGACGAAGCCGACGCTCTCGACCGTGGAGGACCAGGTCACCGTCGGGCCCGACGCCTACGACTCGCGCGTCTGGGTCGCCGTCGACGCCGCCGGCGAAGGCGGCGCGCTCGAGGGCCACGTCTTCTTGTTCGGCGCCTTCCTCCGCCGGTGCCTGCTCGTGCACCTCTCGACCCGCGTCCCTTCGACGAAGGACGACGAGGTCCTCGCCTCGCGCCTCGCCGTGGCGAGCGCGCGCATCGTGAAGGCCATCGCGATCGACCCGCTCCGGACCACCGACGACGCCTCCGTCCCGCGCGACAAACCGGACATCCGTCGCTGAACGGCGGGCCCTCGCGGGTCGTCCGGCGGCGATCAGCCCTTCGAGGAGACGAACGCCTCGAACGCCTCGGCGTGGTCGGGGTGCCAGCGCGAGAGCGGCGGACGGTTCTCCACGATGTCTCCGGCGGCCCAGAGGATCCTGCGCTCGTCGAGCGCGCGGGGAGCCTCGTTGTCGGGGCACAGGATGTAGAAGTCGCCGCGCTCGAGGCGCTCGAGCATGAAATCGACGGTCTCTTCCGCCGTCCACGCGGGCGCGGGCTTGTCGCCGCCGCGCGGCGACGTGAGCTCCGTGAAGACCCAGCCCGGGATGAAGAGGTGCGCCGAGAGCCGGCAGCCCTCGGTGTTGCGCAGCTCGTGCTGGAGCGCCTCGGTGAACGTCTTCACGCCCGCCTTCGAGACGTTGTACGCGGGGTTGCCGGGCGGGGTCGTGATGCCCTGCTTCGATCCCGTGTTGATGACGAGCCCCGGCCGCCCGCGCTCGAGCATCCCGGGCACGAACACCTGCGTGCCGTGGACGACGCCCCAGAGGTTGACCCCGAGGACGCGCTCCCAGCTCTCGGCCGGTCCGAGCGCGGAGCTCTTCGGGGCGATCCCCGCGTTGTTCATGAGGACGTCCGCGCCGCCGAAGCGCGCGCGCACCGCCTGCTCGAGCGCGACGAGCGCGTCGACGCGGCTCACGTCCGTCTCCGACGTCATGACGTCCGCCGCGCCGCCCTTCGCCGCGCCGGCGATCGCGGCGCCGGCGCGCGCGAGCCGATCGGCGCCGAGGTCGGCGATGCACACGCGGAGCCCGAGCGAGGCGAGCTTCTTCGCGGCGGCGAGCCCGATGCCGGAGGCTCCGCCCGTGATGACGGCGACGGCGCCCGGCCGTAGAGCAGGATGAGGCATGCGCTCGATCTACCCCGCCTGAGGACGGCGCGCGAGGGGGCCGTCGCTCTGGGGCATGGTGCGCGGCTCGAGACGGTGATTAGGTGACCGGCATGACATCGCCCGCCGCCGCCCGCATCCACGCGCTCCGTGACGTCCTCGCACGCCACGGCGTCTCCGCCTTGCTCGTCCCGTCCGCGGACCCGCACCTGTCGGAGTACCTCCCCTCGCGCTGGCAAGGGCGGGCGTGGGCGTCGGGCTTCACCGGATCGGTCGGGACGCTGATCGTGACGCCGAGCTTCGCGGGCGTGTGGGTCGACAGCCGCTACTGGACGCAGGCGGACGCGGAGCTCGCGGGCTCGGGGATCGCGCGGATGTCGCTGCCGGCGTCGGGGAGCGCCGCGCACGTCGACTGGCTCGCGGAGAACCTGCCGGAGGGAGGCGCGCTCGCCGTCGACGGCGACGTGCTCGGCTACGCCGCGTCGAGGGCCTTGAAGGCCGCCGTCCAGAAGCGGCGGGGCACGCTGCGCACCGACCTCGACCTGCTCGGCGAGGCGTGGGCGGACCGCCCGGCGACGCCGAGCGCCCCGATCGTCGAGCACCTGCCGCCGTTCGCGACGGTGACGCGCGCGGCGAAGCTCTCGCGCCTCCGGGAGGCGCTCGCGGCCGCCGGCGCCGACCACCACTTCGCCTCCACCCTCGACGACGTCGCGTGGCTCCTGAACCTCCGCGGCGCCGACGTCGCGTACAACCCCGTCTTCCTCGCGCACCTGCTGGTCGGGCCGAGCGAGGCCGTGCTCTTCACCGGCGCGGGCAAGATCGCGCCGGAGCTCTCTCGGCGGCTCGCCGAGGACGGCGTCCGCGTCGCGCCCTACGAGGACGCCAAGGGCGCGCTCGCCGCGCTGCCCGAGCGCGCGCGGCTCCTCCTCGATCCCGCGCGCGTCACGCTGGGGCTGGTCGAGGCCGTCGCGGAGCACGTCACGGTCGTCGAGGCGCAGAACCCCACGGTGCTCTTCAAGGCCCGCAAGACCGCCGAGGAGATCGCCCACGTCCGCGCGACGATGGAGCAGGACGGCGCGGCGCTGTGCGAGCTCTTCGCCTGGCTCGAGGGCGCCGTCGCCCGCGGCGAGCGCTTCACGGAGCTCACGATCGACGAGAAGGTCTGCGCGGCGCGCGCGCGCCGGCCTCATTTCGTCGGCCCGAGCTTCGCGACGATCGCCGGATGGAACGCGAACGGCGCCATGCCTCACTACCGGGCGACGCCCGAGAGCCACGCGGTCATCGAGGGCGACGGCCTCTTGCTCGTCGACTCCGGCGGCCAGTACCAGGGCGGCACGACCGACATCACGCGCGTCGTCGCGATCGGAGAGCTCACCGACGAGCAGAAGCGCGACGTCACGGTGGTGCTCAAGGGCATGATCCAGCTCTCGCTCGCGCGCTTCCCGCGCGGGATCCGCGGCGGCCTGCTCGACGCGCTCGCACGCGCGCCGATCTGGGCGACCCTCGCCGACTACGGTCACGGGACCGGGCACGGCGTCGGCTACTTCCTCGCGGTGCACGAGGGGCCGCAGGGCATCTCTCCCGGCGCCGCCGCGCTCCCTCACGCGATCCTCGAGCCGAGCATGATCACGTCCAACGAGCCGGGCCTGTACCGGCCGGGGCGCTGGGGCGTCCGCGTCGAGAACCTCGTGCTCACGGTCCCCGCGGGGACCTCCGAGCTCGGCGAGTTCCTCGCCTTCGAGACGCTCACGCTCTGCCCGATCGACACGCGCTGCCTGGACGTGACGCTGCTCGACGCGCGCGAACGCGCGTGGCTCGACGCCTACCACGCCGAGGTCCGCGCCCGGCTCACGCCCCACGTCGACGGGGACGCCCGCGCCTGGCTCCTCCGCGCGACGGAGCCCCTGCCCTCCTGACGAGCTCGTCCACGTCCCCGACGCGCCGCTCCCGCGCCACGTCATGGACGAGCTACGCCGGACGGCACCCCGAGCATTTTCATTGACGACCTGCGCGCCCGAGCGACACTAAAGATACGTGCACGCCGCCGCGCGTGCCTTGTTCTCGCGTCCGCGGAACGGGCGTCCGCAGAGCGGACGTGTCGAGCTGGGCACGCGCGAGGACGGGGCCGATTTCCTCGAGCTCTACGAGCAGTACCTCCCGCTGGTCTGGAGGTGGGCGGCTCGTCTCGGGGTGCCTCGGCACAGCCTGGACGACGCCGTACAGGAGGTGTTCCTCACGCTCTACGGGCGGCTCGACGACTTCGAGGGCCGGTCGTCGCTGAAGAGCTGGGTCTTCGCCGTCACGTTCCGCGTCGTCCGCAACTTTCGCCGACGCCGGGGCAGCGCTCCTGCCGGCGACGACGAGACCGAGGTCGACGCCATCGCCGCCGAGGGGGTGCACCCCGAGGCGGCCGCCACGCAGAGCGAGGCCGTCACGCTGCTGCAATCGATCCTCGACGGCCTCGATGACGACAAACGCGAGGTCTTCGTCATGGCCGAGCTCGAAGGGCTCACCGCGACCGAGATCGGTCACCTGCTGGGGGTCAGCAGCAACACGGTGGCCTCACGTCTCCGGCACGCACGAGAGGAGGTGCGCGCGGCGTGGGAGCGCGCGAAAGCAAGGGACGCCTGGAGGTTACGATGAGCTCCGACGGTGAGTTCGAGCAGTTCATTCGCTCCGCGGACGCCCTCGGCGCGCCGACGGAGGACGACGCGCTGCGGGTCAAAGCGACGTTGTCCTCGAGCGTCTCGTGGAGACGCGACCTGCCCGCCACGATGTCGAGCGCGCTCCGGACGTCGCGCGCCGCCGCCAGCGGCCCCCGCTTCGGCCTCCGCTCGCGCTTCATCAAGCTCGCGGCGCTCGCCATCTCGGTCGGGGGGCTCTCGGCGACGACGCACTGGCTGGTCGCGGCGCCCGGCAGGACGGTCGGCGTCTCGACCATCGGGCCGAACGACCCCGTGTCAGGCGCTGCTCCAGGTGCAGCGTCCGACGACTCGCAACGAACGCCGGAGCCCGACGACAGAGGTGGGCCGACCACCGACCCGATACCGATCCTCACGATGGACGATCCGGCGAAGTTGCCCGCGGCGCCTTCAGCGCCGTCGCCCGTGAGGAGCGCACGCCGCGCCGGCACGCTCGACGCCGAGGTCGCGCTCCTCGCCGAGACGAACGCTGCGCTCCAATCCAAGCATCCGTCGCGCGCGCTCGCCCTCGCCGACCAGCACGCGCGCGAGTTCCCGCGCGGCGTCCTCGCTCCCGAGTTCGACGCGCAACGTGTTCTGGCGCTCTCGGCGCTCGGCCGGCACGGCGAGGCGTGCGTCCTCGCTTCGCGGTTTCTGTCCGCACATCCCAACTCTCCGCTCGCTCCCCAGGTGCGTTCATCATGCAACGAATCCGACAGATAGGTCTCATCGCGGCGGCGGGGCTCGCGGTCTTCGTCGGCATGGCGAGCTGCGCTCAAAGCGAAGTCATCGTCGCGCACGAGATCGGCGACGCCGCGGCAGAAGCCGGTCCCGGGCCGGGCCTCGTACCGCCGCCTCCCGGAGACGCGTGCGCGCCCCTCGGCTGCAACAAGGTCGACGTCCTCCTCGTGGTCGACAACTCGCTGTCGATGGCGGGCGCGCAGCGCAGGTTGAACGAGGCCGCCCCGGCGTTCCTCAAGCAGATGACGACGAAGCTCGATCGCACCGACTTCCACCTGATGGTCGTCGACACCGACGCGGCGGGCTACGAGAGGATCTGCAATCGCACGTGTCCCCAGGTGGGGTTCGACGCGTCGATCGGAGAGAACCAAGGCCTCTGCGTCGACTTCCCCTGCGCCTCGATCTCCGAACGCAGCCTGTGCGACTCCACGCTCGGCGCGGGCGTCGTGTATCCGGTGGGAGCGAACTCGTCGAACCGGAGCTGCAACTTCCCCGACGGACGCCGGTACCTCACCTCCGAAGACGACGACTTGGAGGAGCGCTTTTTGTGCAGCGCCGCCGTCGGAACCCTCGGTGACGGAAACGAGCGGCCGATCGGCGCCATGCTCGCCGCGCTCGGCGTGGAGAGCCAAAAGGGCGGCTGCAACGAAGGCTTCTTGCGTGACGATGCGCTGCTCGTGGTGGTGATCGTGAGCGACGCCGGCTCGACGGCGACGGAGCTCGAAAGCTCGAAGGCTCTGGAGTGGCGACAGCAGTTGCTCGATCTCAAGTGCGGGCGCGAGGAAGGCGTGGTCGTGATGGCGGTCGGCCACGACGGTTCACAGATCGCGCCCTGGTACTCGGCTCTGGAGCTAGGGATCTCGATCGTGGGATACGAGAACGACCTGGTTTCCCAGTGGAGGGACTACTGCAGTCTCGTCCCCGGAGACGCGTGCTGCTGCATGACGACGTGCCCGGAGCCCCCGGAGCCCTTCGACCCGAACTGCTTCCCGAGCTTTCAACCTCACGTGTGCGACGAGTGCGCGAGCAAGCCCCCCCCGTGGAATCACTGCTGGTTCGCCTTCACGGGGTACGGGACGCCGCTGGTGCGCTTCTCCGATTCGTTCGGCGAACGAGGTCTGCACCGCGAGATCTGTGACGACTTCAGCGGCATCCTCGACGGCACGCTCGAGGCCGTCCGGAAGGCATGCGCGGTGTTCTGATCCGCTCGGCGCGCGTGCTCGTCGCGGAGGACGAGACGGTGGACTCGAAGGCGTCGCAGGGCTCATCGCGGGATCCAACTTCAACTGCGCGCTCCTCGGCGTCGGCTCCGTCCACTGCTGGGGAGCCAACGGCCATGGCCAGCTCGGCGACGGAACGACGACGCGGAGGCCGAGCGAGGAGCGACGCGCGAGGTCGCTCTATCGAGCGTGGCTTCATCTAAAGTGATGCCTATGCTCGGACTCGCCCGGACCGTCACGTCGTTCGGCGTCGTCCTCGCCATCTCGTCGTTCACGATGAGCGCGCGCGCCGCGCCGGCGAAGGTGCGCGTCGATTGGCCGACCGTGCCGGGCTGTCCCGATGCGAGGAGCGTCGTCGCGGGCGTCCAGCGCGAGATGACGCGCGCGGCGGCGGTCGACACGGTGCTCGCCAGAGCGGAGATCGAGCCTCCCGCCGCGCCCGGTGACCCGTGGCGGGTCTGGATCCGAACCCGGACGATCCGGGGAGCCGGTGAGCGTACGCTTGAGGCCGACACCTGCGCGGAGCTCGCGCGCGCGTCGGCGCTCCTCGTGGCGCTCGCGGCGATGCGGACGACAACGCCTGCGCGCAGCGACGAAATCGCCGAGCTCGTGCCGTCGCCTGATTGGACGCCCGAGCCGGAGCCGCTGGCGCCCGCGAGGCCGCTCGAGCTGCCGCGGCGGCCGCGGCAGCCCGATCGACGCGAGGAGACGAGGTCGCGTTTCATCGTGAGCGGGGGGGCATGGTCTGGAGCGGGTCTCCTTCCCTCGCTCGCGTGGGGCCCGACCGTCGCCGGAAGCTACGAGCTCGGTCCGTGGAGCGTGCGGCTCTCCGCGCGCGCCGCGTTGCCTCAAGACCGGTTCTTGGGTGCGCTGGGAGCGACATTCGACGCGCTCGGCGTGGGGGCCGATCTCTGCCGAACGAATGCTCTGGCACGCGAAGCGACCTTCACCACGCGCGCGTGCGGGGGGGTCGTCCTCGACGCGATCCGGGCACGAGGGAGCGGAGGAGTGACGGCGGACCACGTGCGCGCGGAAGCGGTTCCATTCTTCGGCCTCGGCGCCTCGTGGTCACCCGCCCGAGACGTTCGCCTCGGTCTCGACGTCCGCGCGGGACCGTCGCTCCTTCAGCCGTCGTTCGCCGTCGTAACCGCTGCGGAGGGTGTACGGACGCTCCACCAGCCGCATGTCGCGCGCGTCGAGGGCCTCCTCGCGTGCGGGTTCGTGTTTTGAGGCCCCAGATTGACCCGTCGACGGAGCCTGAGCCGAGCTGGCACGACATGGCGCGTGCCGCCCGATCCTGGCGCCAGTCTCCGATCCGCGCCCCTCGTTCCCCAGGATCGGCGCAACCGAGTTGGGCCTTATCGTCGGCGGCGGCGCGCGAACGCGGCGAGCGCGAGCCCCGAGATCGCGAGGCTCCGCCACGCGACGGGGGCGTCGGGGGCCGACGGCGCGAGCGAGCAGCCGCTCGCCGGCTCGGCGGGTGCGGGCGGCCCCGCGTCGGCGTCCTCGGGCGGCGCCGTCTCGCCGATGGTCTGGAGCGTCGACCCCGCGCACTCGCTCGCGCATCTGTCCGACGCGCACGCCGCGAGGGCCAGGCGCGCCGTGTTCCGCTTGCAGGATCCGAACGAGTCCTTCCGCTTCAGGCAGAGCGCGCACCGGCCGTCGACGGTGCAGTCGCGCATCTCCTCGCAGCACGCGCTCTCGACGCACGAGGTGCAGGCGTCGTCCTCGTCGAGCTTGTAGCCGCACTTGCCGACGGCGGCGCACGACGGCTCCGCGACGCACTCGTCGGCGCACGCCTGCGTGCAGACGCAGCTCTTCGCGGCGGTGAAGGGCCCCTCGGAGATCGGAAACTCGGAGAAACACTCGGCGGGGTCCTTCTTCCCGTCGCCGATGCACTCGTAGTAGCCGCGACACTCGTCGTCGTTGAGGCAGGAGGTCGTGAGCTCCGCGCACGTGCCCGTGCCGCCGGTGGCGACCGTCTCGCAGACCGCGCAGCTCGGCTCGGGCACCTTCTCGAGCTCTTGCGCGTAGAAGTCGAGGCCGCTCGTCACGCGCGCGCTGTACCCCTCGACGTCGCAGCCGCCCGCCACGAACGAGTGAATCCCCACGACGCGCGCGCTCGCGCCGGAGCCCGCGATCACCGGTCCGCCGCTGTCGCCGAAGCAGACGCCGCTCCCGCGTTGATCGTAGCCGAGGAGCTCGGGGGTCACCCGGTCGAGCGGCTTCTTCACGGATCGACGGGTCGTGTTCACGCCGGAGCCCGTCGAGCCGAAGCCGACGCTCGTGACCTGCATCCCCTCGACGAGATCGTCGGGGTCGCCCGTGAGCGGGATCACCGGCGTCGACGCGTCGACCCCGCCGATGCGGACGATCGCGAAGTCGTGCCCCAGGTCCGCGCGCGAATAGCGCGGGTCGGCCTCGTAGTCGATCACGCTGTACTGGATGAAATCGCCCGCCCCGTAGTCCTCCGTCTGCAGGACGAGCGCGACGCCGGCGTCGACGCAGTGGGCCGCGGTGGCCACCCACCCGATGCGCCGCGCTGCGTCCCGCTTCACGATCGTCCCGGTGCACGCCCCGCCCGCGCTCGAGTCCTTGCCGAGGAGCAACGCGACGACCGCCGGGTGCGCGGTGTCGCGGACGCCGTTGACGATGGCGGCCTCCGAGCGCTCGACGGTCTCCGCCTCCGGAGGGCTCGAGGGAGCGGTCGAGCACGCCCATCCGAGGACGGCCAGCGGGAGGAGTCGCGTGAGACGTGTCGCCATCGTCGTCTCGCTAGAAGAGCACGAACGTCCCTCGCTGGAGCCGGGATCCTCGTCGGCGGCGATCGTCCGCGCGCGACGCAGCGCGTCTCGGGAGGGGACACGGCCCGGGCGCGGGCGCGCGATCAGGCCGAGCGAGCCGCCCGGCGCGCCGTCGGTCGCTTCTTCGGCGCGGCCGCGAGGCAGCGGCCCCAGCGCTCGATCGCCGCCGCGACGTCGTTGAACGCGCGGCCTTGCGGCGTGAGCTCGTACGAGACCCGCAGCGGCGGGCCGGGCTCGACCCGCCGGACGAGGAGGCTCCGCGCCTCCAGCTCCTTCAAGCGCTGCGAGAGGACCTTGTCGCCCGGCCCTTGGGCCGCGGCGGAGAGCTCGCTGAAGCGGAGCGGGCCTGCCTGGAGCAGGTTCAACACGAGCGCGGCCCAGGGCCGCACGAGCACGTCCAACGCGAGGCGGAAGGACTCGCAGTTCGAGTCGGTCTTCGGCGCGGCCACCGGTCCGAATCTACCATGAAGCTATCCAGAGGAAAGCTCCTTGACGACGGCAAGCAAATGACCGAAGTTGCTTTCTACGGGAAAGCAAGTCTCCCGTAGAAAGCGCAACATGAGCCGCACGATCGCTCGCAAGGACGTCACGCCCCCGCCGGAGCCGGGCTTCATCGGAGAAGGGCACACCGCGGTCGAGGTGCTCCGGCCGAACGCGCTCTCGTTCAGCGATCCGTTCGTGCTCCTGATGGATGATCGGCTCGACGTCCCCGTACGCCGGCAGATCGGCGGGGCCCACCCTCACGCCGGCCTCGAGACGGTGACGCTGCTCCTCGAGGGGACGCTGTCCGACCGCGACGAGGGCGAGCTCTCGGCCGGCGACGTGCTCTGGATGACCGCCGGGCGCGGGATCATCCACAACGAAGCGGTGGAGGCGTTCGGGCGCTCGCGGATCCTCCAGCTCTGGATCGGCCTGTCGGCGAGAGATCGCGAGGCCGCGCCGCGCTTCGAGGTGGTGCGGAGGGAGAAGGCGGCTCGGATCGTCGCTCCGGGCGTCGACGGGCGGCTCTACAGCGGCGCGAGCGGCTCGTTGCGCTCCCCGACGCGGAACCACGTCCCCGTGACGATGCTGGAGGTGACGCTCGAGCCGGGAGCCACCTTCGAGCAGGAGCTCCCCGGCTCGTACAACGGGTTCTTCTACGTCATCGCAGGGAGCGTCCGCGTCGACGGCGCGAGCGTCGCGAAGGGCGAGGTCGGCTGGCTCAGGCCCTCCGACGCGCACCAGGTCGCGTTCACGGCGGGCGACGAGGGCGGTCGCCTCGTGCTCTACGCAGGGGAGCCGATCGGGGAGCCCTTGGTCCAGCACGGACCGTTCGTCGCCGGGTCGCCCCTCGAGATCGTCGAGTTTCACCGGCGCTTCCGCGCGGGCGACTTCACGAGCATGAGCCGGCTCGCGCAGCAGCAGCAGCGGAGCTGAGAGGAGCGCTCGGCACCTCCCGACTGCGCTAGAATCGAGGCGCGATGAGCCCGCTCGACACCGACGTGGCGATCGAGACGCCGGAGCACATCGTCTTCCACTACCGCGTGGCCGGCCCCGCGCGGCGCGCCCTCGGCCATGTCCTCGACCTCGCGCTCTGCTACGGCGCGGTCGTCGTGCTCGGGCTCGTCGTCGTGCTCGCCGCGCTCGGCGGCGGGGTCGAGTCCGGCGAGCTCGGCGCCGCGGCGAAGGCCGGGCTCGGGCTCGTCCTGCTCGCGCTCTTCGCCGCGCAGTGGATCTACTTCGTCGCGTGGGAGGCCGTCTTCGGCCGCTCGCCCGGGAAGATGGCCGTCGGCCTCCGCGTGGTCACGACGTCGGGCCGCCCGATCGGTTGGCGCGCCGCCGCGCTGCGCAACCTCCTCCGCGCCGCGGATCTGCTGCCGGTCGGCTACGTCGTCGGCGTCGTCTCGATGGCGCTCTCCTCGCGCTTCCAACGCCTCGGCGACCTCGTCGCGGGCACGATGGTCGTCGTCCCCGAGGGCGCCCGCGCCGCCAGGGCGCTCGAGCTCTCGCCGCCCGCCGAGCCGCGCGAGCTCGCCGAGCTGCCGGATCACGTCACGCTCGACGCCGACGAGCGCGCGGCGATCGAGCTGTTCCTCCGGCGCCGCCACAGCCTCGGCCCGGCGCGGGAGCGGGAGCTCGCGAGCATGATCGCGCGGCCGTTGGGCGATCGCCTCGGGTACGGCCACCGCGATCCGTCGCGCCTCCTCGCGCTCGTCTACGATCGCGCGGTCAACGCGGGGCGGCTCGAGGCGCCGCCGTCGTCGTGGCACCCGAAGGCCGACCACGCGGCCGGATCGAGGCGGTCGTGAGCGTCGCCTCGACGCTCACGGAGAAGGCGTTCGCCGACCGGCGGCGCGGCGAGTGGGAAGAGCTCGACGCGCTGACCGTCGCGGCGCGGCGCGGGCTGAGGAAGCTTCCGCCCGACGACGTGATCAGGATGTCGCCGCTCTACCGGAGCGTCTGCGCCGACCTCGCCGCCGCTCAAGCCGCGCGCTACAGCGCGCCGCTCGTCGACTACCTGCTCGGGCTGACCGCGGCCGCGCACACGGTGATGTACGGCCCGCACGCGCGCGCGAGAGAAGACGGCCGGAAGGGCCGCGTCGGTCACCTGTGGCTCGTCGCGTTCCCGCGCGCCGTCCGCCGCTTCAAGCGCGAGATGCTGCTGGCGGCGGCGCTCTTCTTCGTGCCGTTCGCGCTCGGCTGCCTCCTCACGCTCCACGATCCGACGTTCGCGTTCCGCGTCGTGCCCGAGGCGATGCTCCGCCCGCTCACCGAGGCCTACGCGAAGGGCTTCGACGGCGGGCGAGAGGCCGGCGAAGGCGCCTTCATGGCGGGCTTCTACGTCTACAACAACGTCGGCATCGCGCTCCGCTGCTTCGCGCTCGGCGTCTTCGGGGGCCTCGGCTCCGCGTTCTACCTCGTGCAGAACGGCCTCTCGATCGGCGCGATCCTCGGGTACGTCGCGTCGCAGGGGGCCGGCGCGAACATCGTCGTCTTCATCGTCGGGCACGGCTCGCTCGAGCTCGGCGCGATCGTCCTCGCGGGCGGGGCCGGTCTCTCGATCGGCTGGTCGATCGTCGCGCCGGGAGAGCTCCCGCGCCTCGTCTCGCTCCAGCGACGCGCGCGGGAGATCCTCGTGATCGTCGCTGGCGCGTCGGTGATGCTCTTCATGGCCGCCGCGATCGAGGCGTTCTGGTCGGGGTCGAGCGCGCCGCGCGAGGTGAAGGTCGTCGTCGGGGGGACGCTCTTCGTCCTCGTGATCGCCTACGTGCTCTTCGCGGGGCGCGGGGACGCCGAGGCCGACGACGCGGGGAGGCCGTCGTGAGCGCGACGCGACGGGCGGCTCCCGCGCGCGGCGCCGGGCTCGATCTCCTGCACGCGCGCGTCTCGTTCCGCGATCGGTCGATGTCCGACGTCCTCGACCTCACGCTTCGGTTCATCGTCGTCGAAGGCCGCTCCTACGCGAAGGTCGCGCTCGGCGCGCTCCTCCCGCTGGCGGCGATCGCGGTCTTCGCCGGGTCGAAGCTCGGGTGGGCCACGTCCTGGGCGATCGCGCTGCCGCTCGCCGCCGCCGCCGAGATCCCCTTCACGGTGCTCGCGTCACGGCTCGTGTTCCAGGACCGCGTCCGGGCGCGCGACGTCTTCTCCGCGACGCGGGAGGACGGACCGCGCGTCGTGGCCGCCCGCGTGATCGCGAGCGCGCTCGTCGCGCTCGGCGCGCTGGTCCTCGTCGTCCCCGGCGTCTGGCTGGCCGCGCTCTTCCTCTTCCTCTCGGAGGTGATGCTGCTCGAGCGCGCCTCGCTCGGGCAGGCCTTCACGCGCGCGCAGCGCGTCACGGCGAGCGCGACGTCCGAGGTGCTGGTCGGCGTGATCGTGCTCGGGCTGGTCCCCGTCGCGAGCGTCCTCGTCGCGGACGTCGCCGGCCGCGTGGTCCTCGGCGAGCTGCTCCAGTTCCGCCCTCCCCGCCCGGTCTGGACCGAAGGCGGCGGCGTCCTCGCGACGCTCGGGCTCTTCGCGCAGGTCCCGTACCTCGCGACGGCGCGCTTCTTCCTCTACCTGAACGTGCGCACGCGCGCCGAAGGCTGGGACATCCAGACCCGCTTCGCGGCCATCGCGGCGCGGGCGGACGCGGAGGCCGCGAGGGAGGCATGAGGGCGCCGCTCGTCGCGATCGCGATCGCCGCGCACGTGCTCGCTGCGGCCCTGCCCGCGCGCGCGGAGAGCGAGCCCGCGAGCGACGCCGCCGCCATCGACGAGAGCGCGAGGGCCGCGTACGAAGAGGGCGCCTACGCGTTCTGCACCGCGCCGTCGCGGCCGCTCGGCGTTCGCCAGCGGGGGCTCTGCGGGCTCGCCGCCGAGCTCGACGGCTGCGAGGGCTTCCAGAAGGCGTGCAACGTCGGCGAGGCGCCGACGGAGCGTGGCTGGCTCGAGCGCGCGGCGGAGTGGCTCGGCCCCGCGGCCACCGTGCTCCTCTACGCGCTCGTCGGCGTCATCGTCGTCGCGGTCGCCGTCCCGGTGATCCGCGCGCTCGTGAAGCGTCGCCGCGACCGGCGGCTCGCCGACCTCGCGCCCGAGGTACCGAACCGCGCGGTCGTCGTCGAGGACGCGCCGGTCCACGCGGAGGAGGTCTCGGACGCGGAGGCGGCGCTGCGGCTCGCGGCGGAGCACCGCGCGCGCGGTGAGCTGAAGCAGGCCCTCGGCCTCTACCTCGCCGCGTCGCTCGCCGCGCTCGACCGCCGCGGCGCGATCCGCGTGGCGAGGCACCGGACCAACGGCGAGTACGTGCGGAGCTGCGAGGAGGGCGCGGCGCGGGGCCCGCTCCGCGAGATCGTGCGCGAGGTGGACCGGGTGGAGTTCGGCGGAGCTCCGCCGACGGACGACGGCCTCGCGCGCGTCGCCTCCCGCGCCGAGGCGATCGTCCGCGTGACCGCGAGCGCGATGCTCGTCCTCGCGATCGGCCTCTTCGCCTCGGGCTGCTCGGCGCCTCGGCGCGGCGCCGATCCCGCCGGCGCGGAGCTGCCGATCGCCGTGCTCGAGCGGAACGGTTTCCGCGTGGGCTCCCTCGAGTCGTCGCTGGCGACGTTGCCGATCCCCGGCGGCGACGAGGCGCCCGACGCGACGCCGATCGTCGTCGTCGACGTGGAGAAGGTCCCGCTCGAGGCCGAGTCGTCGGCCCACATGATGCGGTGGGTCGAGGCCGGCGGCGTCCTCGTGCTGCTCGGACACGTCGACGACTGGCCGAGCGAGCTCCGGACGCGGGAGGTCGCGGCGGACACCCGCGACCTCGTGGTCCGGACGATCGGCGCGCGCGGAGCGCTCGCGGACCTGGAGGAGGACGACGACGCCGAGGAGCTCATCGTGCCGATCGAGGTGACCGGCGCGCGCACGGCGCGCCGCGACGCCTTCGCCTGGAGCGAGGCGGCCGACGCCGAGCCGCTCGCGTTCCTCGGCGCGGCGACGTACGCGGCGAAGCGGCGCGTCGGCGAGGGCGTCGTCCTCGGGATCGCCAACGACGATCTGTTCACCAACGTCGGCATGATGCCCGCGCACAACGCGGCGGCGCTCGTCGCGCTGCTCCGCGCGGCGGCGCACGAGCCGCAGGCGATCGCCGGCGCCTCTCCCCGCGCTCCCCGCGACGTCCGGGTCGCGAAGGCGGAGGACGGCATCCCGCCGCCGGCGAACCCCTTCGCCGCGCTGATCGCCGCGGGCCTCGGCAAGGGCGCCTGGCACGCGCTCGCGGCGGCGATCGTGCTCTTCCTCGCGTACGGCGTCCGCCACGCCCGCCCGCGCGCGGCCCCTGCGCGCGGCCGTCGCGCGTTCGCCGAGCACGTCGAGGCGACCGGGGCGTTCTACGAGAAGACACGCGCGCACACCCACGCGCTCGGAGCCTACGGCCGCTTCGTCGAGATGCGCCTGCGCGAGAGCCTCCCGCGCGGCGCCGACCCCGCCCAGTTCCTCGCCGCGCGCTCGGGCGCCGACCCGGAGCGCGTCGCCGAGGTCTACCGCCGCGCGCTCGAGGCGAAGGCCGGCGACGACGCGCGCGGGGACGAGCTCGACCTCGTCGAAGAGCTGCGCCGGATGACGGCGACGGCGCTCGGCGGCTCCGCGCCGGACGCCGGTCCCCGGCGCGCGCGTTCGGGCAAGGCCCGAGGCTGATCGCCGCGCGCCGCGGCGTCGTACGCGGGCCCGGCGCGCGACCGCGGGGTCGCGCCGCGCCTCCGCTCACGCAGCTCGTCCGTCGAGGTCGGCGACGAGCGCGCGCGCCTCGACGATGTTGTCCTCGATGCTGCAGTAGGTCCAGCCGCCGTAGCGGCCGACCGGGTAGACGCCGCGCGCGCGGAGCTCCTTCGCGAGGCGCGCGTGCTCGGCGATCGAGCGCCGGGTGATGTGGACGTACGCCGGATCCATCACGACGTGGTGCTCGGCGACCAGGCGGTGGCCCTTCGTCACGCCGGTCTTCTCGAGATCGGCCAGCACGCGCGCGCGCGTCGCCTCGACGTCGACGACCGCGTCCCGCGCGAAGCCGATCTCGACGTAGAGGCTGAGGCGATCGGTGTCGAAGATGTTGTCGTAAAAGCCGACGCGGTAGAAGACGACCTCTCGATCGGGGAAGTAGACCCAGTGGACGTCCTTCTGGCCCTTTCGATCGAAGCCGAGGTTGAAGACGAGCACCTTGTTCCACGAGTACACGCTCGCGTCGTGCGGGACGTGCGCCGTCGCGAGGAGCCGATTGAACGGCGCCGACGAGACGAGGCGTTGGAACCGGACGTCGCGCTTGTTCGTCCGCGCCACCTTGGCGTCGAGGTCGATCGAGAGCACCGTCTCCGAGAGCGCGACGCCGCCGGGACGGACCGCGCTCGCGATCGCCTTGACGTACTCGATCGCGCCGCCCTCGGGGTACGTGAACCGGGCGTTGTAGGTCGCGTTGTCGGCGACCTTCATGTTGCGGATGATGTCGGTCAGGTCCGCGTGAGGGAAGAAGCGGCCCATCGCGTCCTTGTCGAGGGACCCGAGGTCGCACGCGTAGAGCTTCTCGTTGTACGGGATGAGGAACTTCTCCGCGATCGACCGGCCGAAGCGCGCGTAGAGCATGCTCTCGAAGCTCTCGGCCGCGCTCGCGGACGCGGCCGGCGCCGGCGGCGCGTGCTTGCCGAGGAGCTCCCGAGGCGCGCGCGCGAAGTAGAGGTCGTAGAGGCAGTCGATCAGCTCGTCCTTCGGGAGCTGGTGGATGTTCTTCTGGAACGGGAAATCGATCCGCGCGCCCTTGTACTCGATGAACGAGCGCTTCTCGACGTCGAGGATGCGCTGCTCCGGCATGCGCTCGCGGAGCCAAGCCTCGATCTCCGGGTGCTTGAAGTGGAAGAAGTGGCCCGAGTAGTCCCAGACGAACCCCTCCTTCTTGACCGTCTTGCAGTAGCCGCCGATCTCGGCGTCGCCCTCGAGGACCAGGTAGTCGGTGTCCCCGCGCTCACCGAGCGCGGCGGCGGTGGCGAGGCCGGTGATGCCCGCGCCGACGATGAGGGTGCGTACGCTCGTCGTATCCATCGCGCGACACCGTAGCAGATGTTAGTTTTCGCCCATCCCGATGACGCCCGAGGCTTTCCAGCAGAACTTCGACCGCATCCGCGCCCAGATGGCCCAGGTCGTCGTCGGGCAGGAGGATCTCGTCTTCGGTCTCCTCGTGACGGCGATCGCCGGCGGCCACGCGCTGATCGAGGGCGCGCCGGGCCTCGGCAAGACGCTCGTGGCGCGGGCGTTCGCGCGGGTCTCGACGGCGAGCTTCAAGCGCGTGCAGTTCACGCCCGACCTCATGCCGAGCGACGTGACGGGCTCGAGCGTCTTCGAGCGGCAGCGCGGCGACGGCGGCGGGACGTTCACGTTCGTCCCTGGGCCGATCTTCTGTCAGCTCCTGCTCGCCGACGAGATCAACCGCGCCCCCGCGAAGACGCAGTCCGCCCTGCTCGAGGCGATGCAGGACCGGCAGGTCACGGTCGACGGCGTGTCGCACGCGCTGCCCGCGCCCTTCATCGTCGTGGCGACGCAGAACCCGGTGGAGTCGCAGGGCACGTATCCCCTGCCCGAGGCGCAGCTCGATCGCTTCTTGATGAAGCTCACCGTCGCCGATCCCCCTCGCGAGGTCGAGCAGCAGATCGTGAAGAACCACGCCACCGGCTTCGATCCCACGGATCTGTCGGCGCTCACGCCCGTGTCGTCGCCGGAGGAGCTCGTCGCGATGAGCGGCCTCGCCGGCAAGGTGCGCGTCGACGACGCCGTCGTCGGCTACGTCGTCGATCTCGCGCGGCGTACGCGCGAGGACCGCGCCATCGAGCTCGGGGCCTCGCCGCGCGCGTCGATCGCGATGATGAAGGCGGCGCAGGTGGTCGCCGCGAGCGAGGGCCGCGACTTCGTCACGCCGGACGACGTCAAGGCGGTCGCCAAGCCGGTCCTCCGGCACCGCGTCATGTTGCACCCGGACGCCGAGCTCCAGGGCATCGGCGCCGACGAGCGCATCGACGACATCCTGCGCTCGGCGCCCGTACCGCGCGCGGCGCCCGAGGTCCACGCCGCCGCCGGCTCGGCCTGAGACGGGGCGGCACGGTGGTCCCCACCAAGCGCCTGGTGAGCCTCGCGTTCGTGGCGACCGCCGTCGCGGTCGTCGCCGGCTACGTGCCGGGCGTGGACGCCGCGTGGATCGGCATCGACGCGCTCCTCGTCGCGATGTGCGGGGCCGAGGCGATCGCCGGACGCCGGCGCCGCGTCGAGGCCGAGCGCCGCGCGGCCTCCATCTTCTCCGTCGGCCGGGCCAACGCCGTCACGATCGTCCTGTCGAACCGGAGCGACCGCGCGATCGCGGGGACCGTGATGGATGACCCGATCGAGGACGCGACGGTGAGCGGGCTGCCGGGACACTTCGAGATCCCCGCGCGCGGGGCCGCGGAGCTCCGCTACGAGATCACGCCGACGCGACGCGGGCAGCGGCGGCTCGGCGGCGTCACCGTCCGCTACGCGCTGCCGCTCGGCCTCCTTTGGCGCCAGGAGCGCGTCGAGCTCCCGGAGGTCGTCGACGTCTACCCCGACGTCCACGCGGCGCGCGCGCTCGAGATGCTGCGCCGGCAGGGGCGCGAGGACGCGCGGGTCGGGTCGCTCCGGGTCCGCGGCGGGGACACCGAGTTCGAGCGCCTACGCCCCTACCAGCGCGGCGACGAGATGAAGCACGTGGACTGGCGCGCCTCCGCGCGACGCGACGATCTCGTCGCGCGGCAGTACCAGGCGGAGTCGAACCAGAACGTCGTCTTCGCGCTCGACGTCGGGCGCAGCATGCGCGGCGAGAGCGGCGGCATCACGAGCGTCGATCACGCGCTCGCCGCCGCGCTGCTCACCGCGGACGTGGCGCTCCGCGGCGGCGATCGCGCGGGCCTCTTGACGTTCGACGATCGCCCGCGGAGCTTCCTGCGCCCCACCGGGGGTCGATCGGGCGGGCGGAAGCTGACCCGCGCCGTCTACGCGCTCGACGCCGGCCTGGCGGCGACCGACTACCGCGCGGCGATGGTGTACCTGAAGACGCAGGTGAAGGCGCGCTCGCTCTTCGTCATCTTCACGAACCTGCTCGATCCTCGCGGAGCCAAGGAGCTCGCGACCGCCGTGCGGAGCCTCTTGCCGCGCCACCTCCCGCTCTGCGTCCTGATGCGCGACGCGGAGGTCGAGGCGCTCGCGCTCGCCAAGCCTCGCGCGGAGGCGGACGTGCTCGTGCAGGCCGCCGCCGCGGAGTCGATCGCGTGGCGCGACGGGATCGTACGGAGCCTCCGCAACGCCGGCGCGCTCGTCCTCGACGCCCGCCCGGAGGACGTGACCCCGCTCCTCGTGAAGCGGTACCTCGAGGTGAAGGCGCGCCGGCTCCTTTGAGTGAGCGCGCTCGGCGTCGAGCCGGCGCCTTCTCCGAGCGGCGCGGCCCCGCGGGCGGGCGCGTACTGCGGGGCGCGCTCGGCCGAGCGCCTCCTCGAGCGCGGTCGTCGCTCGAGCCGACGCGCGCGAGATGGCCTGTGATACGAATGAGGTCATGAGGCGCGCTCTCCGTGCTGCCGTCCTCGCGGCAACGACCATCACCGCCGCCGGCCTGCTCTCGAGAGACGCCGCGGCGGCGCCGGCGTGCACGTCGCCGAAGACGACGTGCGCGGGGCACGCCGGCTACTACGCGCCGACCGAGGACATCGATCGGTTGACCGCGGTGGCCGACCCGATCCTCCGCGACGTGCGGGCGTGCCTCGACGGCGTCGGCGCGAAGCACGTCGCCTCGGCGCTCCTGATCCGATGGGACTCGGAGGGCGAGCCCGTCGACGTGAAGATCGACGTCCCCGGCTACGAGGGGCTGCCGTGCGTGCAGAAGGCGCAGAGCAAGATCGCGACGCTGCAGAACCCGCGCGAGACGTCCATCCGATGCGAGCTAGGGTGCCCGCCGCCCCCGGCGCCGAAGCCGTCCGCTCCGCCGGTGGTCGTCGCCCCGCCGGCTCCGGCGGCGCCGGCGACGACGCCGAAGCCGGCGGCGGACGCGCCCGCCCCGAAGGCCGCGCTGCCCCAGTACGAGAAGGTCTGGTACGGCTACCAGACGCTCATCGCCGACGCCGTGACGTTCGGCCTGCTCGTCGGCGGGATCGCGTCGAGGACGAGCGAGCTCACGACGGTCGGCTACCTCGGCTTCTTGCTCGCGACGCCGACCGTCCACATGGTGCACGGCAACGTCGGACCGGGCTTCGGCAGCATCGGGCTCCGCCTCCTCGTCCCGCTCATCGGCCTCGGCGTGGGCGCCCTCACCGGGCTCATCGTCGGCTCGAGCCAGGGCAGCACCGCGTTCGACCGCTTCGGCAACGGCGCGAACGGGGTGGTCACCGGCGCGGTCGTCGGCGGCCTCATCGGGGCCGGCGCCTGCGTCGCGATCGACGCCGGCGGGCTCGCCTACACGAAGGAGCGCGTCGACGACGGCGCCGTTTCGCTCGCGCGACGGCGGCCCGCGCCTTGGTTCACGCTCGCGCCGTCGTTCGACGTCCGCGGCGATCGCGCGTCGTTCGGGGTGGCCGGCCGGTTCTGAGCCCGCGCCCGCGGTCCGCCACGGCGGAGCGTTCCCGGCCCTCGGGCCGGCCCGAGGTGGCCCGGGCCACCCGCGGGCGCGCGTAAGTCGGCGATCGAACGACGCTCGCGCCCGGCACGGTCGCTGCTGAACGCTCCGTCGCGCCGCGCGCCGCCGGCGCGACGAGCTGGAGGTTCGCCGTGCCCATCGACCTCGACCGAGAGGGAGCCACATGCCCACCGTGCTACTTTCATGACGATGCGGGCGATGATGACGCCGAGGGATCCGACCATCTATCCGGAGACGGACGAGATGGGAGAGGGTGAGCTGCAGAGGCTCATCTGCGAGCTCCTTCGTCCGCTCCTCGCGCGCTTCCTCGCCGAGCGCTCGCCCGGCGACGTTCACGTCGGATCGAACCAGTTTCTCTACTACGAGAAGCACAACTCCGCGGCGCGGATCGCGCCCGACGTCTACGTGCTGCCCGACGTCCCGCAGACGCGCGTCGCGCGGAGCTGGAAGCTCTGGGAGGTGCCGCCGCCGTCCTTCTGCCTCGAGGTCGTCAGCACGGTGGTCGCGAAGGACTACGCGGCGTCGCCGGCGCTCAACGAGCTCGCGGGGACACGCGAGCTCGTGATCTTCGATCCGGAGCACGAGGGCGACGCGCGCTGGCTCTGGCAGGTCTGGCGACGCGACCGCAGAGGCGCGCTCGAGCTCGTGGAGCAGACCAACCACGACCGCGTGCACGCCGTCACGCTCGGCTGCTACTTGCGTCGCACGGGCAACGGGGGAGAGACCCGCGTCCGCCTCGCGACCGGCTTCGGCGGGCGCGATCTCGTACCCACGGACGCCGAGCGCGCCGCGCGCGAAGCTCAGCGCGCCGCCCGCGAGGCCCAACGCGCGGCCCACGAGGCCGTCCGCGCGGCCCACGAGGCCGAACGCGCGGCCCACGAGGCCGAGCGCGCCAAGCGCGAGGCCGAGCGCGCCGACGCGGCGGAGCGTCGTGTCCGCGAGCTCGAGGCGAAGCTCGGACGAACGCGCGAGAAGTGACGGACCGGGGCGCGTATCATCGCGCCACCGCGATGGAGCGCCCACGGAAGGAGACACGACGACGGCGCGCGGTGTCGCGATGGCGAAGGCCGTGGATCCGCTCGATCGTCTTCGGCGCCGCGGTGGTGAGCCTCACCGTCCACGCGGCCGCGTTCGCGGCGGCCGCCGCCCTCCGCCCCCGCGGCTTCGCCTTGAGCGACGTCCGCGCGTGGAGCTACACCTGGCTCCCCGCCGCGGCCGCGACCGTCACCGTGAGCGCGCTCGTGCGCTTCGTCTTCTTCCGGTCCTCCGGCCTCTTCGTGTCGCTCGTCTCGGCGGCGATCGCTGGCGGCTGGCTGGCCGCCGTCGTGACGGGCAGCGTGATGTTCCCGGTCTCGATCGGCGTCGAGCGCGCGATCGGCCCGGCCGCGCTCGCGCTCGCGCTCGCCACGCTCGCCTGGGCGACGAAGCTGCGCACCGCGCAGAGCCTCGCCGCCGCCGTGATCGGCGCGGCGATCGGCGCCGTCGAGGTGCTCGCGGAGAGAGCGCCGCCCCCGTCGACGCGTCCTCTCGGGGGCGATCTCGCGGAGGTGAAGGGCGAGCCGAGCAAAGACGACGCCGCGACGGGTCAGGTCTCGTTCCCGTGCGGGAGAGAGCACGTGCGCGTACGCCCGCTGCTCACGTTCGAGAGCCGCTCGCCCGACGCGACCTGGACCGCGCTCGCGCCGCCCGAGGCGTTCGGACCGCGGCGCCAGTTCGAGGCGTTCGCGAAGGAGAAGAACGGCTTCCGCGCGCGCTACGCCGACGACGGCGAGAGCACGCTCGTCGCGACGAAGGACCCGAAGGGCCTCGACATCGAGGCGGTCTCCAGGCTCCCGCGTCCCGTCCATTCGCACCTCAACGCGTTCTCGACGATCTACGTCCCGTTCGAGGCCACGGTCGCGTTCGGGCCCACCGGGCAGGAGCGCTTCGCCGTCGAGCCGGACGATTATCCGGCCGGACGGCCGCTGCGCTTCGCCTACCTCGGCGCGGACATCGCGTTCCACGTCGTCCGCGCGAGCGAGGCGGCGAACGGCCCGTACACGGAGCTCGCCAAGGGGCGCCTCGGACGCGACGAGCCGCTCACGATCGAGATCCGTCACCGCGACGGAAGCGCCGGGATCTGCACGCTCACGTTCGCGGACTGGACGTCGCAGGTGAGCACCGAGCCGTCGCCCTCGGCCGGCTGGGGCGTCCCGCAGAACTCGATCCAGCTCCACGCGCGCGGCAAAGAAGCGCTGATCGTCCTGACGCTCGCCGAGACCGGCGTAGGTCGCGGCTGGCAGTCCGTCGGCCACGCCGAAGGCGTCTACAAGAACCGCGTCCGCGTCGACACCGTCATGACGGAGCCGCCGCCGCCGAAGGTCAACGCCCCGTCGCGACGGACGCGCTGACGCCGAAGGCCGACGCGCCGTCGCGCGGACGCGGCGGACGCGTCACGTGAAGGAACGGCCGCCGCGACGGACGCGCCGAGCGAGGCGCCGCCGCCGAAGGGCAACGCTCGTCGCTCGCGAAGGACGCGGCGGACGCGTCACTTGTCCGAGGTGATGTTCCGCTTCGCCAGGAGATCGGCGAACGTGCCGAACTTCGCCTCGCGCTTCACCTGCGCGCGGTACTGCTGGTAGGCGTTGCGCTCGTTCTCTTCGTTGAGCGCCTTGATCGAGAGCTTGAGCTCGCCGCGGCGAGGATCGTGCTCCGTGATCTTGACGTCGAGCTGCTTGCCGACGGGGAAGAGCTTCCGGAGCTCCGTGCCGCGGGGCGTGCCCGTGGCGGAGGCGCTGACGAAGCCGCGGGCGTTCCGGCCCGTCGCTCCGAGGACGCGGACGACGAGGCCGCCCGACTCCACGTTCACGACGACGACCTTCACGACCTTGTGGAGCTGGATGCGCTGCGGCTCCTCGTTCGCCGCCTCGCCCGTCGGCGCCGGGTGGAGCGCGATGCGGTGCTGGCGCTGGTCGACGTTGGCGACGACGACCTCGATCTCGTCGCCGACCTTGACGATCTCCTCCGGGTGCTCGATGCGCTTCACCGAGAGATCGGCGCTGTGGATCAGGCCGTCGATGCCCGGCTCGAGCTCGATGAACGCGCCGAACGGCTGGAGGCGCGCCACCTTGCCGGTGTGCTTCGTCCCCGGCGCGTACTTCTGCGCGACCTGATTCCAAGGATCCTCGATCGCCGCCTTGCGCGAGAGCCAGAGCTTCCCGCGCTCGTCGAGGCGGAGGATCTTCACCTTCACCGTCTCGCCGAGCTTGAAGACGTCCTTCGGCTGATCGGCGCGGTTGTGGCTCATCTCGCTGAGCGGGACGAGGCCCTCGACGCCGCCGACGTCGACGAAGGCGCCGAACGGGACGACCGTGCGAACGACGCCGTCGACGACGCCGCCCATCTGGATGTTCTTGAGCGCCTCCTCGCGCTTCTCCTTCGCCTCGGCCTCGAGCATCGCGCGGCGCGAGAGGACGACGTCGCGCCCGCGCTTGGCGTACTGGGTGACCGCGAAGGGCAGTCGCTTGCCGACGAGGTGCGAGAGATCCGCGCCCGGCCGGAGCTCGACGTGCGAGGCCGGCGCGAACGCGCGGAGGCCGTCGACGTCGACCTCGACGCCGCCTTTGATGGTGCCGGTGACGAGCCCGAAGATGAGCGCGCCCGAACGCGAGGCCTCGGAGACGACCGGCTTGGCCTTCTGAACGCGCTTCGGGTGGTGCGTGAGCACCACGAGGCCGCCGCGACCGCCGTCGTTGTGGACGAGGCCGACGAACGGCGCGCCGGGCTCGAGGATGACGTGCGGGAGCTGAGCGCCCTTGTCGTCGGGTTTGTCGGCCGCGCCTTCGGCCGACGCGCCGTCCGCTCGCGCGGCATCGCCCTCGGACGCGCTCGCTTCTTCGGACGCGCTCGCCCCTTCGGACGCGCTCGCTTCTTCGGACGCGTTCGCGTCGCCCGCGGACGCGCTCGCTTCTTCGGACGCGTTCGCGCCCGCGTCGCCCTCGGACGCGCTCGCGCCCGCGCCCGCGTCGCCCTCGGACGCGCTCGCGCCCGCGTCGCCCTCGGA
>JAHBWF010000095.1 GCA_019637105.1 Labilithrix sp. | reverse complement strand
TCTACCCGGCGCTCTTCGGCGAGCGCGCGGACGAGGGCTGATCGCCACCACGACGGGTCGCGACGGGCCGCCCTGCGCGGACGAAGGCGCGCGGACGAAGGCGCGCGGACGCGGCGCGCGGCCGAAGGTGCGCGGGCGGCCGAACGCGCGACGCGACGCGCACCACGCGCGACGCGCGAACCACGACACGATGTGAACGACGCGCGGCCGGCCGCCGGACGCGCGTTCGAGCGCGAGCTCGAGCGAGGCGCGGGCGATGAAGAGGGTGCGCCGAGGCGAGCGTGCCCCCTCGCCGAGCGGCGCGGCCGACGCACGCGCGACGGCGCGGACGCTGCGACGCCGAAGCTCCGCAAAAAAAACGAGAAACATCGGGCAAATCGTGAACTTTGCCCCTTCGAGCCCGTCCGCTCCGCGCGCGACGCGCGATGTGGGGTCTGGAGCGCGAGGTGCGACTTTCTCCGCGCTTTTCCTAGGGGCGCCGTACACTTGAAGGTTGGGCTGCACTGCCCCAGGCGCCGTTGTATCCCGACCGGAACTGTCATAGCGTAAAAGGCGAATTTGTCGTTTTCGCTTTGACGAAGCTACCAAGCACGACTAAGGAGACAAATCCGTGAAAATCGTCAGCGACCAACTTTTGACTTCCAGCGAGGTCGGGGAGCTCCTCCAGGTGAACCCCAGCTCCGTCAAGAAGTGGGTGGACGATGGGCTGCTCATCGCGTTCCGCACCCCGGGCGGCCACCGCCGCATCCGCGCCGCGGACCTGGTCACGTTCCTCGTGAACCACGACATGCCCATCCCCGCCGACCTCCAGGACGCCGCGAAGAAGCGGCTCTTGATCGTCGACGACGAGGTCGACCAGCTCAAGGCGCTCTCGCGCTCGCTGAAGCGCTTCGCCGACAAGGTCGAGGTGACGACCACGTCGAACGGCATCGACGCGCTCGTGCTGGTCGGCTCGTTCCACCCGCACGCCGTCCTCCTCGACGTCTACATGCCCGGCATCGACGGGCTCGAGGTCTGCCGCCGCCTGAAGAAGAACCCCGCGACGAAGGACGTGGCCGTCTACGTCGTCAGCGGCGCGTTCACGTCCGCGCTCGAGCAGAAGGCGCTCGAGGCGGGCGCCGTGAAGTGTCTCCCGAAGCCGATCGACGTTCGGCTCGTCTTGTCTTTGATGTTCCCCGCACGCGGCGGCGAGTTAGAAGCTCGCGCCCAATAACCAAGAAGAGAAGGTCTCCATGGGCTTTGCAGCACGTAGTTTGGACGCGTCCCTCGTCGCACCGGACCTGTCCCTCCCCGCCGACGAGTCATCGCATCACTCGATGATCGTCAGACGGGTGGCGAAGCCCACCACGAGGACCGCGGACGTCTTGGTCGACATCCTCGTCGACGCCGGCGTGGAGGTGATCTTCGGCCTGCCGGGCGGCCCGATCGCCCCCCTCCACGACGCCCTCCTCGATCGGCCCGAGATCCGGACGATCACGACGAGGCACGAGGCCGGCGCGATCTTCGCGGCGGCGGGCTACGCGCAGGCCACGGGGAAGATCGGCGTCGTGGTCGTGACCTCCGGCCCCGGGATCCTCAACACCATGACGGGCCTCGCGTCGGCTCACGCCGACGGGCTCCCCGTGCTCGTCATCACGGGCGAGGTGCCCCGCGAGCGCTTCGGGCAGGGCGCCGTGCAGGAAGGCACGAGCGAGGGGCTCGACATCGTCCACATGGTGAGGAGCATCACCAAGTTCGCCGCCGAAGCGCGCGACCCGAACACGGCTCCGGGCCTGCTCCGACGCGCCATCGCGACGGCCTCCAGCGGCCGCCGCGGCCCCGCGGTCATCACGCTCCCGATGGACGTCGGCACCGCGCACTCGCGGCCCCCGGCGGTCGAGGTGACCGCACGGCTCGAGTTCAGGCCGTCCGCGCAGTCGCTCGATACGACGGCGAACGCGCTCTCGGGGGCGAAGCACGGGCTCTTGCTCGTCGGCTCGGGCGCGCGCTGGGGGAGCGGACCGCGGCTGGTGCGTGAGCTCGCCGAGCGCCTGCAGATGCCCGTGATGACCACGCCGAAGGCGAAGGGCGTGTTCCCGGAGGATCACCCGCTCAGCCTCGGAGTGTTCGGCTGGGGCGGCCACCCCTCCGCGTCGGACTACCTCGCGGAGGGCGTCGACGTCCTGATGGCCATCGGCACCGGGCTCGGCGAGACCGCCACCGACAGCTGGAGCACCAGGCTCGCCGCCTCCGAGCATTTCATCCAGCTCGACGTCGAGGCGCAGCGCATCGGTCGGAACTACCCGGTCACGCTCGGCGTGGTCGACACCGTGGAGAGCGCGCTCCCGCAGATCATGGGCCGGCTCGATCCGACGCCGCGCGCCGCGCGCTCGTTCGGGGTCCGCCGCCAGCAGACCGGCGCCGAGGTCCTCGTCGGCCCGGAGGGGCGCATCGCGCCGCAGCGCGCGCTCTGGGAGCTCCAGCGCGCCCTGCCCGCGAACACGCTGTTCACGTCGGACATCGGCGCGCACATGTTCTTCGCGCTCCACCACCTGGAGATCACGTCGCCGCGCGGCTTCATGATCATGTTCGGCCTCGGCTCGATGGCGTCCGGCATCGGCTCCGCGCTCGGCGTGAAGGTCGGCCGCCCCGACGCGCCCGTCGTCGCCGTCTGCGGAGACGGCTGCTTCTCGATGGGGCTCGGCGACGTGGGCACCGCGGCGCAGGAGGGGATCCCGATGATCTTCGCGGTCCTCAACGACCAGCGCTACGGCCTCGTCGAGGTCGGCCACGACGCCATCTTCGGCCGCACGCCCGCGTTCGCGTGCCCGATGAACGTCGCCCAGCTCGCCGAGGGCGTCGGCGCCACGGCGGTCGTGGTGGAGCAGCCGGGTGACATCCTCGCGCTCGACCTCCTCGCGCTCTCGTCCCGCGGCCCGCTCGTCATCGACATCAGGATCGATCGCGAGGTCCGCCTGCAGAGCGGCCGCCTCGAGTTCCTCAAAGAGATGGCCAACCAGTCCGGCAGCTGAGCCGGCCGCGCGCCACGGCGCGTCCCCGTCTACGTCCTCTTACGTCCTCGGCGCGCCCGTCCGGCGAGCCGAGCCGCCCGTCCCCCTGGACGACGAGCGCGCTCTTCCGCCGGTCGACGCTGCGGCCTCCCCACACGTTCTTCTCGAATCTGGAGCAGACCATGAGCTCGTCCATTGGAATCCTTGGTGTTGGAACCTATCTGCCGCCCGAAGTCCGCACGAACGACTGGTGGCCCGAGCACGTCGTCCAGCGTTGGCAGGAGCGCGCC
Organism: Labilithrix sp.; assembly: GCA_019637105.1. Classification (GTDB taxonomy): domain Bacteria; phylum Myxococcota_A; class Polyangia; order Polyangiales; family Polyangiaceae; genus Labilithrix. The sequence goes on along the minus strand of JAHBWF010000095.1, from coordinate 26,879 downwards.
ACGCGGCGCATCGATCGCATGCGCTCCGACCTCGCCAACGCCCCGAGCGAGGCTGCCCGGAAGACGATGCAGGCGATCATCGACCTCGCCGCGGATCCCTTCGGTGGCACCCGAGAGAGGCGCGTCATGCCGGCAGGCATGACGGCGGCCGAGATGGAGACGAACGCCGCGCGGGAGGCCATCGCGCGCGCAGGCATCGTCAAGGAGGAGATCGATCTCGTCCTCAGCTACACGATGATCCCCGACTACATCAACGTCCCGACCGCGTGCGTCGTTCACGGCAACCTCGAGCTCGAGGAGCGTTGCACGACCATGGCCGTCGACGCGGTCTGCAACTCGTTCTTGATGCAACTCACGCTGGCGCAGGGGATGATCGCGAGCGGCGCGGCGCGCTATGCCCTCTTGACGCAGTCCTCCGCGATCAGCCGCTTGCCTGCCTCGGGGGAGCCCATCGACATCGCAGGTGGAGACGCCGCGTCGGCCCTCGTCCTCGGACCGGTCTCGGAGGGTCGAGGCATCCTCGCCTCCTCGCATCACACCGACGGCAAGCTCTGGGGGGCGCTCGTCTGCGGCGTCCCCGACCAGGGCTGGTACGACGGACGGTGCATCGCCTACTCGGTCGATAATGCGGCGAACGCCAACATGATCGTCCGCCTCGCCGAACGCGCGAGCCAGGTCGTCGGTGAGGCGCTCGAGAAGGCGAACCTCTCGAAGGACGAAGTCGCGTTCTACGCGTCGCACCAGGCGCTCAAGTGGCTGCGCCCGCTCAGTCAGGAGTGCGCGGGGCTCACGAACGCGAAGTTCGTGGACCACTTCGAGTATACGGGTACGGTGAGTGCAGTGAACCTCCCCCTCCAGCTGGCCGTTGCCGAGAAGGAGGGCCTGCTGCGCCCGGGAGAGGTGGTCGCGTGCTTCCAGGGAGGAACGGGGATGACCTGGTCGGGGATGGCGCTGCGCTGGGGAAGATGACCTGAATGCGCGAGGTGTCGTGCCGGATCCTCGAGATGTTCTTCCGGGAGCTCGACAAGAAGGGCGCCCCGACGAGCCTCCTCCTCGACGGGGTCGGCTATCCCCTCGCGCACTTCAAGGACAAGCACGAGCGCATCGAGTGGAGCGCGTTCGTGCGCCTCATGGAGAACGCCCAAAAGATCTGGACGAACGACGAAATCGTCGCGATGGGCGGGGCGTGGATCGACTCGCCGTTTCTCCGCCACATCCGCCTGATCGCAGGCACGCTGTTCACGCCCAAGCAGTTCTACAAGTGGCTCGCGTCGGACAAGAAGAGCGGTCGCGGCGGCGGCGATCAGATGTTCACCTGCACGACGACGACGTACCGCGACCTCGGACCGAACCTCCTCAGCGTCGAGATCCGGCTCGACGAGCACTGCGCGCCCTGCCCGGCGTTCTTCCTCCTGACCAAGGGGGGCTTCGAGGACATCCCTCGGCTCGTCGGCAAGCCGAAGGCGACGGTGACGATGAGCCCGCTCGAGCGCGGCGCCCGCTTCGAGGTCTCGCTGCCGCCCGGGAGCGACCGCGTCAACCCCCTGCACCGAGCCGTCCGCTGGCTCACGGCGCCGGCCGCGGCGGCCCGCGAGCTCGACGACGCGCACGAGACCCTGCGCGCCCGCTACGAGGAGCTCGAGGGCGCGCGAGCGAAGCTCGCGGTGCAGGCCGCCCAGCTCAAGACGGCGCACACCGTCAACGAGCTGATCCAGACCAACCTCGATCTCGATCTCACGCTCCGGGCCGTCGCGAACGCGCTGGTCGCAGAGGCGGGGTTCGCGCGGACGCGCGTGGAGCTCGACACGGAGGTCGACGGCGTGAAGATCGCCCGCGCCGTCGAGCACGGCGAAGGCGGGACCTCGCCGCTCGAGCGGACGCTCGAGGGCCGCGGCGGTCACCCCTCCGGCAAGCTCACGGTGTTCGCGCACGCGTCGGCGAACGTGGCGGAGCGGGAGGAGCTGCTCTCGTTCATCGTGCCGTCGATCGAGATGGCGCTCGACAACGCCATCAGCTACCTCGTCGTCGAGGAGTACCGGCGCAGCCTCGAGGTGCGCGTCGAAGAGCGCACCGCCGAGCTCAGCCAGGCGCGCGACGCCCTGGCCGGCACGGTCCGCGACCTCGAACAGGCGAAGGAGGTCCGCGACCGCATCTTCGCCAACATCAACCACGACCTCCGGTCGCCGCTCTCGCTCGTCCTCCTCGGCATCGACGAGGCGCGCGCGCAAGCGAGCACGAACGGCCAGCGCACCGCCGACAAGCGCACGCTCGACGCGATCGAGCACGGCGCGCGGCGCGTCCTCCGCATGGTCGACGAGCTGCTCATCCTCGCCGAGGGGCGCGAGACGGAGGTCAGGCTCGCGATGGCGCCCTGCAGCCTCAGCGAGATGGTCGAGTCCGTCGCCGAGGCGTGGAAGCCCGCGGCCCGCGTGGCCGGCCTCTCGCTCGAGCACGACGTCGAGGCGGGGCTCCTCGTCCACGCCGACCCGAACGCGCTCGAGCGCGTCCTCGCGAACCTGGTCTCGAACGCGGTGAAGTTCACGCCCGCGAGCCCCGGGAGCGGGGCGATCGAGGTCCGGCTCGCCTCGCGAGACGGGCGCGCGCGGATCGAGGTGCGCGACGACGGGCCCGGCGTCGGCCCCGAGCTGAAGCCGCGCCTCTTCGGGCGCTTCGAGCGAGGCCAGCCCTCCAGGGGAACGGCGATCAGCGGGAGCGGCCTCGGCCTGTCGCTCGTCAAGGAGCTCGCCGAGGCCCACGGCGGGAGCGTCGGCGTCGAGGACCGCGACGGCGGCGGCTCGGTGTTCTGGGTGGAGCTCCCGCTCATGGCGGCCGGCGCGCGCCCGACGACGCTCGCCCCCGCGACCGCCCGGCTTCGGCCCACCGACTACGGCGTCGCGTCCACGGAGCCCGAGCGGCCGACGGTCTACGAGCCCCCCGGCACCGCGCGCGCCACGATCCTCCTCGCGGAGGACGATCCGGACCTGCGCGATCGCACGGCGAAGGTGCTCGCCGCGGACTACCGCGTCCTCGCGGCGCCGGACGGCCTCGCGGCCCTGGAGCTCGCGATGGTCCACGCGCCGGATCTCCTCGTGACGGACATCGCGATGCCGGGCATCGACGGCATCGAGCTCACGCGGCGCTTCCGCGCGCTGCCGAGGACGCGGATGGCGCCGGTCCTGGTCCTGACGACGTTCGGCGGCGTCGACGACAAGCTCGCCGGGTTCGACGCCGGCGCGATCGACTACGTGCACAAGCCCTTCGAGCCCGCCGAGCTGCGCGCCCGCGTGCGGTCTCAGCTCGCCCTCCGCGCGCTCGCGCTCCAGCTCCTCGAGACCGAGAAGCTCGCGGCGCTCGGCACGCTCTCGGCCGGCCTCGCGCACGAGATCCGCAACCCGGCCAACGGGATCATCAACGCCGTCGGTCCGCTCCGCGCCCTGCTCCCGCCTGCCGCCATCGCGCCCGACACCCCCGCCGCGCAGCTCCTCGACGTCGTCGAGCATTGCAGCAGGCAGGTCGCCTCGCTCTCCCGCGAGCTGCTCGGCTTCAAGCGCGGCGTCGAGCCGAAGCGAAAGCCGGTGGAGATCGAGACGCTCCTCCGCCGCGTCAAGAGCACGATCCGCCACGTCCTCGAGGGGATCGTCGTCCGCGAGCGCCTCGACTACCGTGGTACGCTGTACTGCGCCGAGCCGCTGCTCGCGCAGGTGCTCACGAACCTCCTGGAGAACGGGGCCCACGCGGCGGGCAGAGGCGGTTGGGTCGAGATCCACACCGGCCTCGAGGACGACCGGGTGGTCATCGAACTGACCGACAGCGGTCCCGGCGTGCCCGAGGAGCTGAGGGAGCGCATCTTCGAGCCGTTCTTCACCACCAAACCGGCCGGCAAGGGCACCGGGCTCGGGCTGTCGACGGCGCGCGACATCATCCTCCGCCACGGCGGCAACCTCGAGCTCCGGCGCGCGGCGGATCGCGCGGTCTTCCATCTCGAGATGCCCCTCGCGCCGTCGCACGCAGAATCTGCGTGGCCATCGAATCAGGGAAGCCGCTAGAATCAGGGGAGTGTCGTCTACCAGCTACACGCGTGAGTCGAGGTCCCGCGGATGAACGTGCGGGACCACCTGATCCTCTACGTCGACGACGAGCACGCCAACCGTGTCGTCTTCGAGATCACGTTCGGCAAGACGTTCCGGATCAAATGCGTGAGCTCCGCCGAGGAGGCGATCGCGTTGGTCGCGCAGGAGCACATCGCCGTGATCGTCAGCGACCAGCGCATGACGGGCATGAGCGGCGACGAGCTGCTGAAGAAGGTCAAGGACGTCTCCCCGGACACCGTCCGGATGATCGTGACGGCCTACAGCGATCTCGAGCCGATCCTCAACGCCGTCAACGAGGGCCTGGTCGCGCGGTACGTCGTCAAGCCGTGGGATCGCGTCGAGCTGGAGGAGACGCTCCGGTGGGCGCTCGAGGCGTACGTCGCCGGGAAGCAGAACAACGCCCTCCAGCTGCGCCTGATGCAGACGGAGCGCCTCCGAACGTTGGGGCAGGTCTCGGCGGCGGTCCTCCACGACTTGAATCAACCCGTCATGGCGGTCTCGATGAGCGCCGAGCAGCTCAACGACCTGTCCCGGATCGCCCCCGTCCTCGTCCGCCTCTCGAGGGGCGACACCTCGCTCACGCCGGACGAGCGCGCGATCCTGGGTCAGCTCGGCGAGGACCTCCCCGAGCTCGCGTCGAGCCTCACGACGTGCGCCAGCTTCATGGCCGATCTCATGAAGCAGATGAAGCAGTTCCAGCGTCACGACACGGCGCCGCCGGCGAGCGGCGACGTCGCGCCGCTCCCGGTGATCAAGCTCGCGCTCGCGATGTGCCGCGGGGGGAGCATGTCGTCCGGCAGCAAGCTCGCGTACGACGGCCCGGCAGAGCTCCCCCGCGTCCGGGCCACGTCGACCGATCTGATGCAGATCTTCGTCAACCTCGTCCGTAACGCCCAGCAGGCGCTCGAAGAGCACGCCGTCCCTCAGGGAACGGTGATCCTCCGCGCGGTCGTCGGGGACCGCGGTTTGACGCTGAGCGTGACCGACAACGGGCCCGGCATCCCGCCCGAGGTCCTGGCGCGCCTCGGGACTCCGTTCTATACGACGCGCGAGGCGGGGACCGGGCTCGGCGTCGCCCAAGTCAAACGGCTGGTCGGAAGACTCGGCGGCGAGCTTCGAATCGAGAGCACGCTGGGTAAGGGGACGACGGCGATCTTCACTCTCCCCACTCTGACCGCCACCTGAACACATGATGCCGAGCCGCGCGCGACGCGCTCGGCGAACGGCGCTCGGCCGAGCGCATTGAGATAGAGACACGAAAACGGTGCTGATAGCATCTGACGTACTGCTTCTGGTGCTCGGGGATGCACCGCCACGGCCCGTTGGAGGAGAGGGGTGCTGATGCGGACGAGCGTGTTGCTCGTGGAAGACAATGACGATGACGCGGCGCTGATCGCTCGGGTCCTCTCTCGTTTTGCGCGAATCCAGTTCGACGTATCCCGCGTGACCTCGGTCGCCGCGGCGCGGCAAGCGCTCCGCGATCAGCGTCACGACGCGGTCCTCGTGGATCTCGGGCTGCCCGACAGCGACGGCCTCGCGACCTTCACGGAGATACACGGTGTCTCCGGCGGCGCGGCCGTCGTCGTGCTCACGGGAGACGACCGCGAGGAGCTCGGGCTGCGCGCCGTCGAGCTCGGCGCGCAGGAGTACGTCGTCAAGACGGAGCACGCCTACCAGCTCCTCCCGCTGACGATCGCCCACTCGTGCGAGCGCCAGCGGCATCACCTCGAGGTGCAGGAGCTGACGACCGCGCTCGCCAACGCGGTCGACGCGATCGCCACGCTCGACGCGCACGGCAACTGCGTCGCGGTGAACCCGGCGTTCCAGGCCGTCCTCGGCTACGCGCCGCCCGAGGTCGACACGGCGTCGCTCCTCCTCGACCTCGTCCACGAGGCGGACCGCCCGCGCGTGGCCAGCGCGCTCGCCTCGTCGGGGCTCGAGGAGCTCGAGATCCGCATGATCCGCAAGGACGGCCGCATCCTCCCCGTCCAGCTCTCGGTCGTCGGGCGGGCGCGCGGGCGCGGCCACTTCTGCTTCGTCCGCGACCTCACGCGCCAGAAGCTCGTCGAGGGCAAGCTCGCCTCGGCCGCGGCGATCACCGCCGTGGGATCGCTCGCGACCGGGCTCGCCCACGAGATCAACAACCCGCTCGCCGTCGTCCTCGCCAACGTCGAGGAGGCGAGCCGCGTCACCGCCGATCTCGAGGCCGCCGCCGCCGATCCGGCGAAGCCCGATTTCGCGGACCTGCGCGCGATGCTCGACGAGGCCCTCTCGGCGTCGCAGCGGGTGCAGTTCATCGTCCGCGATCTCCGCGCCTTCGCGTGCGCCGACGATCGCCGCGGCCGCGTCGACCTCAACGCCGTCATCGAGGCCTGCTGCAACATCGCCTTCGCCGAGATCCGTCACCGCGCGCGCCTGGTGAAGGACCTCAAGGCCGTCGTGCCCGTCCTCGGGAGCGAGGCGAAGCTCGCGCAGGTCTTCCTCAACCTCCTCGTCAACGCGGCGCACGCGATGCCCGAGGGCGACGTCGACCGGAACGAGATCTCGATCACGACGACCCAGCAGGGGCGAACGGCGATCGTCGTCGAGGTCTCCGACACCGGGAGCGGGATCCCGGTCGCCAACGCCGGTCAGGTGTTCGACCCCTTCTTCACCACCAAGCCTCGCCGCCCCGGGATGGGCCTCGCGATCTGCCAGGCCACGGTGGTCGCGCACGGCGGCGAGATCTCGATCCGACCGCGCGTCGGTGGAGGCACCGTCGTTCGCCTGCTCTTGCCCACGCTGGAGGCCGAAGTCTCCGAGAACCCGGTCGGGGCCCAGACCGAGGGCGGAGCGTCGCAGCGCCGGGTCCTCGTCGTCGACGACGATCCGCTCGTCCTGCGCTCGCTCACGCGGGTCCTCGCGCGTGACTTCGAGGTCGCGTCGGCGCGCAACGGGCGCGAGGCGCTCGATCTCGTGCGCGCGGGCGGCACCTTCGACGCGATGCTCTGCGATCTCATGATGCCCGAGCTCTCCGGCATCGAGCTGCACGAGCTGCTCGAGCGCGACGATCCCGAGCTCGCCAAGCGGACCGTCTTCCTCACCGGCGGCGCGTTCAGCGGACGCGCGCAGACGTTCCTCGAGGCCGTGGGGCAGCCTCACCTCGAGAAGCCGGTCGACCTGAAGACCGTGCGCGAGCTCTTGATGGAGCTCAGTCAGACCCCGCACAGGGAGCGCCCCAGCGCCAAGTGGCTCGGCTGAGCCACGCGACGCCGGGGCGGTGACGCGGCGCGCCCACGCGGCGACGCCGCGGCGGACGTCCGGGCTCAAGCGCCCCCGCTCACGCCCGGCGCGGCGCGCACCCAAGCGACCAGCCGCGCCAGCCCGCCGACCTTCGGGAAGGACGGCTCCGGGCCTTCGCCCTCCGCGTCCCCCGCGTCGGCGTTGGACATCAGCGCCCGCCGGCAGCCGGGCTGCGTCACGCGCACCAGCGCCATCAGCGCGCGGCCGCTGCCGTCGGAGAGGTGCTCGTCGGAGACGACCACGTCGAACGTGGTCGCCTCCAACAACGCGCACGCCTCGACGACGCGGCTCGCCTCGTAGACCTCGGCGTGGCGCCGGAGCGCGCGAGCGAAGAAGTGGCGAATGATGATGTCCTCGTCGACGACCAGGACGCGTAGGGCTTCACGGTTCACCGCCTGCCGCATCGATCCTGGTCAAATTGCACCATCTTATAGGATGGTGGTCAAGCCGGGCCGCGCGCGCGACGAAACCACGGATGCTCGAGCGCCGAGACCTCGTCTTCCGTGTGGCGCGCCGCATCGCCACGCGGCGGCGCCAGCAGGGTCTGTCGCAAGAGGGCCTCGCCGCGCTCCTCGACATCGCGGTGAAGAACGTCCAGAGGATCGAGTCGGGCAGGCAGAACCTCTCGCTCGCCACGCTCGAGCGCATCTCGGCGGCGCTCGACATCACGCCCGAGCGGCTCATCGCCGGAGCGCCCGAGCCCGCGACCGAGATCGACGACGCGCGGCCCGCGGACGTGCTCGAGCGGCTGCGCCGCGGAGGGTACACCGTGCGGCGAGCCACCGAGCGCGGCCGGCGCCCAGCCGGCGCGATCGCGGTCACCACGCTGCGCGCCGCGGCCGGTCGGATCGCGGGCGCCGCGCGCGCCGTCGAGGTGCTCGGTTGGATCGTCCTCCCGCGTCGCGGGGCTCCCCCCGAGGGTCAGTTCGTCGCGGAGGTCCACGGCGCGTCGATGGCGCCGGCGATCCCCGCGGGCGCGCTGTGCCTGTTCGGCAAGCCGGGCCCCCCGCCCATCGACGGCCGGATCCTGCTCGTCGCGCACGCCGCGCTCGCCGACGACGAGCTCGGAGGCCCCTACGCGCTCAAGCGCGTACGCGTGAAGAAGCGCGGCGGCGCCACGCGCGTCGTCCTCGAGTCGGTCAACCCCGACTTCCCGCCGATCGCCCTCGACGCGACGGAAGGGCAGCTCCGCGTGATCGCGGAGCTGGTTCGCGTGCTCGTCGCCTGAGGCCGCGGCCGGGCGCGACGGCGGCGCCGGACGCCGTGACGCAGGCGGGCGGGCCGGTGCGCGCGTTGCACAAGGTGGCGCATGCTCCGCCGTAGCTTGATCGCGTTCCTGCCGCTCTTGTCGATCGCCGTCGCGTGCTCGGACTCCTCTGGAGCGGGGCCCCGAGCCGACCGCGATCCGGACGCGCCGCCGGCCGACGCGTCCGACACCGCGCCGCGCCCCGACGATCCGGTCACGGCCGCGTCGCGGAGGGACATCTGCGCCACGCTCGACTATGGGCACGATCGATCGAACGCCGACTACTTCCTCCAGTTCGACGACGACGCTGCGGCGCTGCGTTACTCCGAGGGCTTCCTCGCGTCGAGCGGCATCACGAGCGCGGCGGAGATCGCCACCGACGCCCGGCTCCTCCGCCTCGTCGGGCGCGTCTTCGACGGCTTCAAGCGGGTCTTCCCTCGCGAGACGGCGGGCCTGGACGCGCCGCCGCGCGTCATCGTGGTGCAGGAGAGCGGGCTCAACGCGTTCGCCGGCTACGACGAGCGGTCCGAGGTGGACAAGGCGCCCTGGCTCTTCTGGGTGCACCAGGCGACCGTCACGAGCTCGCGGCCGGACGCCGAGCTCGAGGGGCTCTACGCCCACGAGCTCGCCCACCTGATCCTCCGCAACCTGCTCCCCGAGACGCGCGCGAAGATCCGCACGCACTACCGCGTCCCCGGGCGCGCCGAGCACGGCGTCATCGGAGCCTTCGTGGACGACGACCCCGTCGTCCGCCCCCACGCCGACGAGCTCCGTACGATCGGCGCGCTCGTCGGGCGCGAGTACGTCTTCGGCTCGATGCCGCTGTCCGCCTTCGAGGACAGCGAGTACCAGTCGCTGCTGGCCACGCTCGCGAAGAACCGCCCGGCGTCCGCGGATCCGCGGACGTGTCAGGCGGCGGACGCGGGGCTCGAGCGCGCGCGCGCCTTCTACAAGTCCACGGTGTCGGTCCACGACCTGACGCTGGAGCTGACGCCGAAGCAGATCGCCGACCTCGGCGCGCTCGAGCGCGCCACGACCTCCGCGCTCCGGAGCTGCTACGCGAGCGTGAAGAAATCGATCTTCGAGCTCAAGATCGAGGACCGCTCGGTGCAGGTCCTGGTCAACGGCACGCCCGCGAGCCTCCAGACCATCCTCGATCCGTCGACGGCGGAGCACAAGCTCGCGTACGGCGCGCTGATGGTCAACCCGGTCGAGCGGGAGGTCGACACGAAGGCGGAGGAGACCACGATCGAGCGGATCCTCGAGGTCGTCTCCACCCTGCACCAACGCGCCGCCACGCTCACCGCGAGCGCGGAGCTGCCGATCGACGAGCTCCGCGTCTTCGACCTGGAGGAGGACGCCGACGACGCCGCCGTGCGGATCCTCCGGGCGATCGGCGACGACGCGCTCGGCGCGGCGCGCCTCTTCGTCGGCCAGATGCCCGATCCCGACGAGTGTCTCCGCGTCGTGAGCACCGGGGGCGTGCCCCGCTACGGGCGCTTCATCGATCCGCACAACGCGACGTGCTGGCGCGCCTTCCACGCGACGGATCTCGCGCGCGAGCTCCAGCGTTGCCCGGCGGTCGCGCCGGCGCCGAACGTGCAGTCGTCGGCCGCCGCGCTCTCCACGGTCGCGCCGGCGTCCCCCGCGATGCGGCTCGTCCAGCGGCCGAGGCTCCCGCTCCTCCGCGCCGTCCACCAGCCGCTCGCGCGCCCCTGACCGGCACCGGGCTCGGGCGCGCGGGCTCGGGCGCGGGCTCGGAGAAACGACGAGGCCCTCGCCGCGTCGCCGCGGGAGGGCCTCGTGGGGTCACCGGTGAAGTGGCGCTACGTCACTTCGCTTCGGCGAGCGCGCGGTCGATCAGCTTCTTGAACTTCGCGTACGGCTGCGCGCCGCTGACGTAGTAGCCGTTGATGAGGAACGCCGGCGTGCCGCTGATGCCGATGTCCGAGCCGGCCTTGTCGTCGGCGTCGACCGCGGGCTTGTGCGCGCGGCTGTCGAGGGCGGCCTTGAACTTGTCCATGTCCAGACCGAGCTCCTTGGCGTAGCCGTCGAGATCGTCGCGCTTCAGCTTCTGCTGGTTCGCCATCATCTTGTCGTGCATCTTCCAGAAGCCGTCGGGGCCCTTCTGCTTGAGCGCCTCGCGCGCGGCTTCGCTGGCGAGCGGCGCGTCCGGGTGCATCGGCAGGGGCTTGTCACGCCACACGAACTTCACCTTGTCGCCGTAGTTCTTCATGACCTCGGAGACGGTGCCTTCGACGCGGCTGCAGAACGGACACTGGAAGTCGCTCCACTCCTGGATGACGACCTTCGCGTCCTTGTTGCCCTTCCACGGCGAGCCCGCGGGGACCGCCGGGGCGTCCTTCTTCTCGGGCTCCGGCGCGCCCTTCGCGTCCTTCATCAAGGAGTCGTAGTAGGCGGCCGCCGAGACCTTGCCCTTCTGGTCCTCGAACTTTTTGATCTCCTCGTCGATGATCTTCTGGAACTTCTCGAAGGGCTGCGCGCCCACGAGACGACGACCGTTGACGAAGAAGTGCGGGGTGCCGGAGGCCTGGACGTCCTCGCCGAGCTCCATGTCCGCGTCGATTTCCTTCTTGTACTTGTTGTCCTTGATCGCGGCCTTCACCTTGGCCACGTCGAGCCCGAGCTCGCCGGCGGCCGCCTCGAGGTCGGCGTCCTCGAGCTTCGGCTGGATCTCGAACATCTTGTTGTGGGCGTCCCAGAAGCCCTTGTCGCCCTTCTGCGCGCGGGCCTCGAGCGTGAGCGTGCTCGCGGGCACGGCGCGCGGGTGGAACGGGAGCGGCTCGTGCTTCCAGACGACGCGGACCTTGTTGCCGTAGGTCTCGCGCACCTTGTCGAGCGTGGGCTCGACGCGCTTGCAGTACGGGCACTGGAAGTCCGAAAACTCGATGATCGTGACGATCGCGTCCTTCGGGCCGAGCTGCGGGGAGTTGCCGACCGGCACCTTCCACACCGTCTTGGTGTCTTCCTTCTCGCCCTCGTCCTCGTCGTCGTGCTTCGCCGGAGCTGCCTTGAAGTTCTCCTTCGACATCTCCACGTAGATCTTGTCCTTGGGCGTCCCCGCGGCGATCTTCGCGTTGGCCTTCTGGAGCTCCTTGTCGATGAGCTCCTTGAACTTGTCGAACGGCTGCGCGCCCGAGAGCTCCGCGCCGTTGATGCGGAACGCGGGCGTGCCGTTGGCGCCGACCTTGTTCGCGAGCGCCTGGTCCTCTTCGACCTTCTTGACGTGCTTCTTCGACGCGATCTCGGCCTTGAACTTCGCCGGATCGACGCCCGCCTGCTGCGCCCACTTCTCGTACGACTCGGGCGAGAGGTCCTTCTGGTTCTTGAACGCCAGGTCGTGGAACTTCCAGAACGCGTCGCTGCCCTTGAGCGCGAAGACCGCCTGCGCGGCCTCCGAGGCGGGCTTCGCCTTGTCGTGGAACGGGAGCGGCTGGCTCTTCCAGACGAGGCGGACCTTGTCCGGCCCGTAGGTCGACTTGACCTGATCGAGCGTCGGCTCGACGCGCGAGCAGAACGGGCACTGGAAGTCGGAGAAGATGACGATGGTGACGGGGGCGTCGCGCTTGCCCCAGACCGGATCCTCGCTCGACACGGGGATCGGCGAGTCCTTGTCGGCCCACACCGGGCCGCCCGCGCCGCCGCCCTCGGCGACGATGCCGCCGGCCTTGAGGCGGTGGCTGTCGTAGCCCCACATCACGGCTCCGCCCGCGAGGAAGCAGAGGATGAATCCGATGATCGCCACGCCCGTGCTCATCCCACCCGCGTCGGGGGGCGGCCGCACGTCCGCCGCGTGGCTCTTGTGCTCTTTGTCTTTGGCCATGATCGCCTTCCTACGATAAATGCAAACTACAACTAATGCGCGCGTCGACCTCGACGGGGACGGTCACGTCGCCGCCGAGGGGCGGGCGCGCGCGAAGACCCGGAGACGGAGTGCACGGCGAAAGAGGTCGCGCGCCGCGCGGTGGGTGACACCGAGCGCGGAGCCCGCCCGCCGAGCCGACGAACGCGGCCCGACGGCGAGCGCCGTCGCGAGCGACCTCTCGACGTGCGTCAGGCGCGCGGCGGTCGATCGAGCGACGCGCGGACGCCGAGCGACGGCCGGGTGTCCGCGTGGGCTCGAACGGGCAGCCGCTCGGAGCGCGCGACGGGGGGCAGGAGCGCGCGCGTCGGCGCGACCGGCTCCTGGGAAGACGCGAGGTCGATCTGCACGCCGTGGCCCGGGACGAAGTTGCGCGTCTCGAGCGGGTTATCGTCGACGCAGTCGGCGGGGACGTCGAGGGAGAGCTCGAGGTCCTGGATCTGCGGCGGCGGCGCGAAGCCGATCGCCCCGCGCGGATCGCAGACCGGCGCCAGGGCGCGCGCGCGGGGCCGCGGAGCCGCGTCGGCGAACGACGCGAGCCCGGCCCCGCCGCGCTGCGCGTGCCCCGCGTCGACGAACGAGCGATCCGCCCGCGCGTGGTCGCTCGCGCGGTCGACGCTCATGAACGACATGAGATCGGCCGCGTGCTGCGCCTCTGCGCCGAGGGCCGGCGTGCTCGCGCTCGCGGGGGACGCGACGAGCCACACGACCGCGAAGGTCGCGAGGGCCACGAGCGTGCTGACGAGCTCTCGCCGGTTCAACGCGCGTAGTCTGGCCCGGAAGGTGCGTTCGACGCAAGCACAGCCGCAAGATCGGCGGCTCCCCGGCGCGGCCGCCGGTCGCGGGCCTCACGGCGTTCGCGCGACGGACTCGGCCCGACGAGACGCGGCCAGGTGCCAGCGCGCGCCGAGCGCCGCGATCGCCGCGCCGAGGAGCGCGCCCGCGAGCACGTCGCCCGGGAAATGGACGCCGAGGGCGATCCGCGAGAGGCCGACCGAGGCCGCCAGCGCCACGAGCGCCGCGGCCGAGACACGGCGGAGCCGACGAACGCGCGCCGGCGCGTCCGCCGGCGTCGTCTTCACGAGGACGATCGCGACGAAGACCGCGAAGGCGAAGCTTCCGGCGGAGTGCCCGCTCGGGAACGAGAAGTCGGACGGCGGGGCGAAGAAGAGCGCCTTCACGTCCGTGAGGCAGTGGCAGGGACGGACGCGCCCGACGAGGCGCTTGAGACCGAAGACGAGGACCGCCGTCGCGCCGAGGACCGCCGCGAGCGAGAGCGCGAACCGCCGCGTACGCACGAACGCGAGGAGCGGGACGACGGTGAGCGAGCCCCAGCCTCCGCCGACGGCGCTCAGCACGACCATCGGCCAGAGCCAGCCCGCGAGGGCGTGGTTGAGGAGGAGGAAGGTCTGGACGTCGATGTCGATCACGGTCCGGCTCGCCGTGCGCGCGCACGACGAAGGATGACACGAAGACGCCCGCGGAGAAACCGCCCGCGGCGGGCCTTTCCCCGCGCCGCCGCGCGTTCCCGCGCGGCGGCGGTTGTACGGCGTCCGCCAGCGCGTAGAGTAGGCCTCGATGTCGGACAACACCGGGCCCGCCAGGGACCTCGCGACCCTCAGGGAAGAGCTCGCCGAGAAGGACACGGAGCTCGTGCGGCTGCTCGCCGAGCGGATGGGCCTCATCCGCGAGGTGGCGGAGTACAAGGCCGCGAAGGGGCTGCCGTCCTTCGATCGGGAGCGCGAAGGCGCGCTGCTCGACGTGCTGCTCGCGAAGGCCGGCGAGGCCGGGCTCCCCGGCGAGGTCGTCCGCGACGTCTTCGCCACGCTCTTCGCGGCCTCGCGCCTCGATCAGCGGCGCTTCCTCCAGGCGCGGGCCGAGAAGTTCTCCGTCGGCGTCATCGGCGGCACCCAAGGGATGGGCGCCTTCATGGCGAAGGTCATCCGCGCCGCCGGCTACGCCGTCGAGACGACGGGGCTCGAGGAGGGTCGGCCGTCCGAGGAGGTCGCCGCGGCGCACGACCTCGTGGTGCTCGCCGTCCCCATCGCGACGACCGTCGAGGTCGCGCGGAGGATCGGGCCGAGCGTGCGCCCGGGCGCGTGCTTGATGGACGTCACGTCGATCAAGCGCCAGCCGCTCGCGGCGATGCTCGAGAGCACGCCGGAGACCGTCGACGTCGTCGGTACGCACCCGATGTTCGGCCCGCACGGCGCCGACTTCGATCGGCAGAAGGTCGTGCTCTGCCGGGGGCGCGGCGAGGCCGGGTTCGCCCGCGTCAAGAAGCTCTACGAGGCCTTCGGCGCGGAGACGATCGAGGCCACCGCCGAGGAGCACGACGCGCAGATGGCGCTGATCCAGGTGCTCATCCACGAGAAGACGATGGTGCTCGGCTCCGTCCTCGAGCGCCTCAAGGCGGACCTCGGCCGGAGCCTGCAGTTCGCGAGCCCGATCTACCGGACCGAGCTCGCGATGGTCGGTCGAATCTTCTCGCAGCGCGCCGAGCTCTACGCCGACATCCTCACCGCCAACGAGGACGCGCTCCGCCTCTCGAGCGTCTTCGAGCAGGAGGCCGGCCACTTCGCGCGCGCCGTGGCGATGAGCGATCGCGAGGCGATCATCCAGCGGTTCCGCCAGGTCTCGACGTACATGCAGGACTTCGCCGCGTGGGCGAAGAAGCAGTCGGACACGATCCTCGACGAGCTCGTCCGCCGCGGGTGATCGCGCGCGCCGAGCGGGCTCTCGGTCGGACCGAGAGCGCCCGCCGGCGAGGCCTCGCGGGCGAGCCGCGTCAGCCGTGACCGCGCTGGTCGGTCGCCGCCTTCACGCGCTCGAGGGCGAGGACGAACGCGGCGGTGCGCATCGACGTCTTGTAGCGCGCCATCGCCGCGCGGATGTCCTTGTGCGCGGCCACGATGTGGCGCTCGAGCTCCTCGTTGACCTTCTCCTCCGACCAGCGATGCTGCTGGAGGTTCTGCACCCACTCGAAGTAGCTGACGGTGACGCCGCCGGCGTTGGCCCAGATGTCCGGCAGGCAGAGGACGCCGCGCTGGTCGAGGACGTCCGAGCCCTCGAGCGTGCACGGGCCGTTCGCCCCCTCGACGACGTACTTCGCGCGGATCTCCGCGGCGACCTTGTCCGTGATGACGTGGCCGAGCGCGGCCGGGACGAGGACGTCGCAGTCGACCGTGAGGATCTCCTCGTTGTTGATCGACCGCGCGCCGGCGAAGCCGACGACGCTGCCGGTCGCCTTCACGTGCTCGAGGAGCTTCGGGACGTCGATGCCGTCGCCGACGAAGATGCCGCCCTTCACGTCGCTGACGGCGACGATCTTCGCGCCCTGGGCGTGCGCGAGGCGGGCGAACCAGCTGCCGACGTTGCCGAAGCCCTGGACCGAGAAGCTCGTGCCCTGGAGCTTCTTCCCGTCGGCGGCGAGCACCTCGCGGATGGCGAGCATCGCGCCGCGGCCGGTCGCGGACTCGCGCCCGAGCGAGCCGTGCAGCGAGACGGGCTTGCCCGTGACGACGCCGGGAGAGAAGCCCTCGTGCAGCGTGTACTGGTCGAAGAACCAGCCCATGACCTTCGCGTTCGTGTTGACGTCCGGCGCGGGGATGTCGACGCGCTCGCCGATGAAGTCGTGGATCAGGTCCACGAAGCGGCGCGTGAGGCGCTCGATCTCCTTCTCGCTGAGCTTCGTCGGATCGACCTGGATGCCGCCCTTCGCGCCGCCGAACGGGACGTCGATCACCGCGGTCTTCCAGGTCATCAGGCTCGCGAGCGAGCGCACCTCGTCGACGTCCACCTCGGGGTGGTAGCGGAGGCCGCCCTTGTACGGGCCGCGCGCGTTGTCGTGCTGCACGCGGTAGCCGATGTAGTTGCCGATCGATCCGTCGTCCATGCGGATCGTGAGCTCGACGCGGACCTCGCGGCGCGGCGTCAAGAGCAGCGTCTCGTAGCCGGGCTCGAGGTCGAGCACGCTCATCGCGCGCTTGAGGAACGTATTGGTGGTCTCGTACGCGTTCATCGACATCGGCGCACCTCGTGTCCCGCGGCGGGAGGTTTCGTTGATCGTCGCCGAAGCATAAGTGCACGGCACCCGCCGCGCCATCCTCGACGTGGCGTGTCGGCGGTGGCCGACGCGCCAGTCGCGAGGCGGTGACGCGAAGGGCGCCGGCGCTCGTGGCGCGCGCGGGCCGAGCGCGCGGGCGAGCTACGACTTCAGGACGCCGAGGCGCTTGCCGACGGTGGCGAACGCGCCGACGGCCTGATCGATCTGGGCGTCGGTGTGCTGCGCGGAGAGCTGCACGCGGATGCGGGCTTCGCCCCGGGGCACGACGGGGAACGAGAAGCCGATCACGTAGATCCCTTCGTCGAGCAGCCCCTTCGCGAGCTCGGCCGCGAGACGCGCGTCGCCGAGCATGACCGGGACGATCGGCGTCTCGCCCTCCTTCACGCGGAAGCCCGCCTTCACCACGCCCGCTCGGAAGCGCGCCGCGTTCGCCATCAGCCGATCGCGCAGCTCGGTCGTGCTCGCGAGCAGATCGAGCACGGCGACCGAGGCGCCGGCGATCGCCGGCGCGATCGAGTTCGAGAAGAGGTAGGGCCGCGAGCGCTGGCGGAGGAGCGCGACGATCTCCTTCTTGCCCGTGGTGAAGCCGCCGGCGGCGCCGCCGAGGGCCTTGCCCAGCGTCGACGTCATGACGTCGACGCGGCTCTGGACGCCGAAGTGCTCCGGCGTCCCGCGGCCGGTCTTGCCGATGAAGCCGCTCGCGTGCGAGTCGTCGACCATCACCATCGCCTGGTAGCGATCCGCGAGGTCGCAGATGCGATCGAGCTTGGCGAGGTAGCCGTCCATCGAGAAGACGCCGTCGGTGGCGATCATCCGGAGCCGCTTGCCCTCGGTCTTCTTCAGGGCCTCCTCGAGCGCGGTCATGTCGCCGTTCGGGTAGCGGTGGCGCTCGGCCTTGCAGAGGCGGATGCCGTCGATGATCGACGCGTGGTTGAGCGCGTCCGAGATGATCGCGTCCTCGTCGCCGAGGAGCGTCTCGAAGAGGCCGCCGTTGGCGTCGAAGCAAGACGAATAGAGGATGGTGTCCTCGGTGCCGAAGAACGCGCTGATCTTCGCCTCGAGCTCCTTGTGGAGGTCCTGCGTCCCGCAGATGAACCGCACGGAGCTCATCCCGAACCCGTGCGAGTCGATCGCCGCGTGCGCCGCGGCGATGACCTTCGGGTGCGAGGACAGGCCGAGGTAGTTGTTCGCGCAGAAATTGACGACGTCGCGCCGCTCCGCGCCCGTCCCGACGCCGATGCTCGCGGCCTGCGGCGTGACGATGACGCGCTCCTCCTTGTAGAGGCCCGCCTCGCGGATCTCGTTCAACGTCGTCTCGTAGATCCCTTGCGCTCGGCCGAACATGGACGCCGTTCTAGTCGAGCGGCGACCGCTGGCAAGAGGCGGCCTCCGCCCGACGCGATCGCGGGTCGAAGCGTCACGGTCGAGCTCGTCGGCTGGATCAAGCGCCCACCAACGACGCCTTCGTCCTGGGGCACTTAATGAAGTGGACGCCCCGCCCGCGCGGGAAAAATGCGACATCGGGCGCGGTCCATGGATTGCAACCTACATGGTTGTGAACTACACACACCGCGCTCGCCCCTCCACGGGAGACCTCTTCATGAACGCTTCGAACCTCCTCGACCGCAAGGCGGTCGCCGCTCACGTCCTCCGTCACCTCGCGCGGGCCCAGTCGCGCGGCCGCCTCGTCGAGCTCGACGAGCTCGCCTCCGAGATCGGCGTCCGGCGCGAGGACGTCCGCCACGTCGTGACGAGCCTGCACGCCGAGGGGCACGTCGACGCCAGGCGGATGAAGCTCACGCTCTCCGGCTTCGCGATCGCGGCGTCGATGCGCGAGTGCAAGCTCCGCGCCCCGCGCGCCGCCGCGAGCGTCCCCGAGTACCGCTGCGACGTCGCCTGATCGACCTCACGCGTCGAGCGACGCGCGCCCGAGCCGCGCGGGCTTGAAGCGGACGCGCTCGCGGAGGCGCGCCGCGAGCGCCGTCACCCGCGCGAGGTCGAACGTCCGGTCGAGCGGCCGGAGGTAGAGGATCAGCGCGGCGAACATCGTGATCGCGAACGTCACGAGGCCGTGGAGGAGGGCGATCCCCGCGTGGAGCCCGATCCCCAGCGCGAGGAGGACGGGCAGGTACCTGCGGTGGACCAGGAGCCCCGCGCTGAGCGCGTACTCCACGACGAGCACGCCCCACGTGGTCATCGCGACGACGACGCCGTTGAGGAGGAGCGGCCGGAGGACCGGCATCATCCAGGCCGGCGCGCCGAAGGTCCCGTGGTTGAGCCAGTAGTAGAGCACCGTCCCGTCGGTCCACTCGGGGACGGCGAACTTCGCGATCGCGGCGTGGAAGTAGATCCCCGCGACCTGCAGGCGGACGAGCGCGAAGCACACGCGCGCGACGAGGCGGACGCCCCGCTCGCGCTCGTCCAGCGCTCGCGGCGCGCGGCGCTGCCAGACCCACTTGCGATCGTCGAACAGCGTCACCGGGACGAGCAGGAGCGCGAGGATCGAGCCGATCTGATCGCCGCCCTCGACGATCATCGCGTTGGCCTGGAAGCCGAACGCGACCCAGGCGTGGAGGACGCCGGTGTAGCGCGGGCGCCACCCGGAGACGACGACCGCGAGGACCGCGACCGACAGCCACCGCACGAGCTCGAGGTGGGGCGCGCCGAGGCAGAACGTGCCCATCGCGCGGACGCCCATGCAGACGGGGACGTCGTCGACGCCGGCCGCGGGACGGAACAAGACGTCCGTGCGCGAGAAGACGAGCGTGAGCAGCAAGGACAGCGCGACGAGCGAGCGCGCCACGCCGTAGACGTCGGTGAACGGATCGAGCTCGTCGACCCACGCGCGCGCTCGCGCTCCGACGGCGCTCAGCATTTGACGTCCAGGCGGAGGACGCGCGCGGGCATGTGGATCGTGCGCCCAGAGCGCGCCCACGCCCACGGGACGGGCCGCTTCGTGACGACGCCGATCTGTCCGCAGAGGGCAGGACGCGGGATCTCGTTCACGAGGCGGAGGACCTTCGTGGTCTTGGCGAGGCAGTCTTCGGGCGCCTCGTCGTCGTCGCACTTGCGGAACGACCCCTTCGGGATCCCGTCGAGGAGGCGGCCGAGCTCGACGCCCTGCGCGCGGCCCGCGCGGTCGACGCCGAAGAGGTAGCGGGGCGAGCCGCCGGCGACCGCCGCCGACGTCCAGCGTCCCTCGTCGTCTCGCGCGTAAGGCGTCGTCTCTTCCTCTTGCGGGTTGCGCGTGAAGAAGCGCCACGACTCGGGCGCCCACGCGGTCGTCTGGAGATCGCGGTCGAGGTTCGAGTCGATGGCGTTCGCGGGCATCGAGCCGTGCACCGTGACCGCGACGAGCCCCGCCGCGAGGATCCCGAGCCCGATGGCCTTCGCGCCGAGCCGCGCGTCGGCGTCGCCCTCGCTCATTCGAAGCTGGTGGTGATGTGGTCGACGAACGACGCGGTCTGCACGGAGCCGTCGTCGTTGGATCCGAACGCGATCGTGGCGTAGCCCCCGATCACCTTCTCGACCACGACGGCGGTGTCCCAGTAGACGGTCACGTTGACCTGCAGCGCGGCCTGATCGCCCACCGGAGTGTCCGCGCCGTTCTCGTCGGCGCCGCCGGTGCTCACGCTGCCGGCGTTGTCGGCGCCGGCGTTGTCGGCGCCGCCGTTGTCGGCGCCGGCGTTGTCGTAGCCGCCGTTGTCGGCTCCGCCGTTGTCGGCGCCGGCGTTGTCGTAGCCGCCGTTGTCGTAGCCGTCGTCGTAGCCGCCGTTGTCGTAGCCGTCGTCGTAGCCGCCGCCGCCGTTGTCGTCGTAACCGCCGTTGTCGTAGCCGCCGTTGTCGTAGCCGCCGTTGTCGTAGCCGCCGTCGTCGTAGCCGCTGAAGTCGTCGTACTCGCCGCCGCCGAACCGGGCGGTCTCCTCCTTCGGGAGCTGGGCCGCGGCGGCCGTGATGCGCGCGAGGCCTTCCTTCAGCACCTTCTCGACCTTGACGTGCGACCCGCTCCGCACGCTCTTGCCGAAGCGCGCGAAGAACGTGCCGTCCGCCGCGCGGATCCGCGCGATGATGAGCTTCGTCGCCGCCGCGCGCTGCTTCTTCGTGAGCGCCTGCGGGGTCTCGTCCATCTCCTCGATGGAGTCCGCGAGGTGACGGAGGTTCGACGCGGTCGCCTTGAGCTTCGCGGCGTCGTACTGCTTCGCGAGATCGCGGAGCTGCTCGGCGGCGACCGCCGGCTGCGGCTTCTTCGGACGCGCCACGACGGCGTCCTTGCGGGGGAGGCGCCACGACTTCACGACGCTCGTCGCCGGCCCCTCGTCGAAGTACACCGCGCGGAAGACCGTCACGGCGTCGTACTTCTTCTGCACGTTCGACGGCTCGGGCGGCGCCGCGCAACCGAAGCCTCCGAAGATGCCGCTCACCGCCCCGAACACCAGACCCGCCCGCAGAAAACGCATGTCGCCGTGACCTCCGGCGAGAGGTCCGTGCACCCTGCATGCCCGTGCTGTGACGTCGGGATTTCGTGGCGTTACGCGAGCGTCCCTGGGATGAGACGACTCTGTCTTACATGGATCGGCGATTTTTCCACCCCCGCGATCACGCGGGCGGGGCGGGCTCCGCGCTCCGGATGAACTGCTCGAAGACCACGAGCGACAGGCCGGACTCCGCGGCGGCCTCGGTGAGCACGCGCTTCACCCGGACGCGGTCGATCCCGCCCTTGCCCGCGCCGACGCGCGGGAGCGCGATCCGCGAGACGCCGTCGCCCGGGGCGCGCGCGATCATCGCCGCGAGCGCGCGCGAGAGCGTGGAGACCTTCGGCTTCTTGTCTCCGTGGTGCAGCCCGAGCGCGTAGACGACGTCGTCGCCGTCACGCCACATGAAGACGTCGCCGAGCTGCACCTTGCCGCCCTCGGCGCGCGCGCGGTAGGCATCGGCCAGCGCGGGCCAGCGCTTCTTGAACGCGACCGCGACGCCCTTGTCCATCGCGCCGGAGCAGTCGGCGGCGAACGCGAACGCCCGGGGCGGGGGGGCGGTCTTGGCGTCCTCGAAGAGATCGCCCTTCACGAAGGTGGTCGGCATCGGACCAAAGCGTATGCGCCGGTTGACGGAGGACCGCAAGCTCGACCGCGGAGGAATGGCCGCGCCGCGTCACGACGCGCCGAGCCGCGCGCGTCGTCCCTGCGCGTGAGCGGCGCTTGCCCGCGCGACCACGCCCGCCTAGCGTGGCGCGGCCGATGAGCAAACCCGTCGTCCTCGTCACCGGAGCCAATGGAGAGATTGGCCGCTCCTTGCTCCAACGCCTGCACACCGACGGGCGCTACCGCGTCGTCACCGTCGACCTGACGCCTTTGCCCGAGAAGTACCGCGGCTTCTGCCTCGAGACGTACGCGGGCAACATCATGGACCGCTACCTGCTCGATCAGATCGCGGCGCACCACGAGATCGAGGTCGTCTTCCACCTCGCGGCGCTCCTCTCCACGCGCGGCGAGCGCGATCCCGAGCTCGCGCACCAGGTCAACGTGGAGGGCACGCTCCACCTGCTCCGCGTGGCGCAGAACCAGTCGGGCCGACTCGGCCGCGCGGTCCGCTTCGTCTTCCCGAGCTCGATCGCCGTCTACGGCCTGCCCTCGCTCGAGGAGAAGACGAAGGCCGGGCGCGTGAAGGAGGAGGACTGGAACGTCCCGATCACGATGTACGGCTGCAACAAGCTCTACTGCGAGCACCTCGGCCGCTACTTCACGAGCTACTTCCGCCAGCTCGGCGCGCTCGCGAACGCGGCGCGCCTCGACTTCCGATCGATCCGCTTCCCGGGCCTCATCTCCGCCGAGACGGCGCCCACCGGCGGCACGAGCGACTTCGGCCCGGAGATGCTCCACGCGGCCGCGCAGAAGCAGCCGTACAAGAGCTTCGTCGGACCGAACGCGAGGATCCCGTTCATGGCGATGCCCGACGCGGTCACGTCGCTCGTCGGCCTGCTCGAGGCGGACAAGAGCCGCCTCACGCAGACGGTCTACAACATCAGCGGCTTCAGCGTGAGCGCGCAGGAGATCGCCGATCGCGTGAAGAAGAGCTTCCCCGGCGCGGACATCTCCTTCGAGCCGGACGCGGTCCGCTCGAAGATCGTCGACTCCTGGCCCGAGGACATCGAGGACGCGCGCGCGCGCGCCGACTGGGGCTGGAAGCCCGCCTACGACTTCGCGCGCGCCTTCGACGAGTACCTCATCCCGACGATCACCAAGCGCTACGGCTGACGCGCGCGGCCCGGGCGGCTCACGGCCCCGCGAAGTGGACGTAGAGCACCGGGATGAGGACGCCGACGAGGACGAGCACCGCGCCGCGCCCGAAGAGGCCCTTCTTGCCGGCGATCATGAAGACGCCGCTCGTCGCCAGCAGCATCAGCGCCGCGGCGTAGGCGTCGGCGGCGTAGGTCCACGCCTTCTTCCCTCGATTGAGGTGCAGCCAGTTGGCGACGCGGAGGACGAAGCGCGGCTCTTGCCCCTCGTCGACCACCGTGCCCTTCACCGTGTCGAGGTGGAGCGAGCGCCTGTCGAAGAGGACGTCGAGCTGCTCCGGCGACGCGCGGTAGACCTCGCGGGGCGCCTCGGTGATCCCGAAGCGTCGCTGGAGCTCGGCGGCGACGGCGTCGTCGTCGCCGTCGAGGCGGCCCACGTCGACGGTGCGGCTGTACGTCCGGAAGCTCGGATCGCCGTCGCTCCAATCGGTGATGTGGTTCACGGCCAGCCCCGAGAGGGCGTAGACGAACGTGAGGCCCACGGCGACGTAGCCGACGTCCCGATGAAGCGCGCGGAGCCACGGGCGCCATGCGAGCTTCTTCTTCCCGCGCGGCCTCGGGGACGGGCCGCGCGGCGCCTCGCGCGCGGCGTCGGCGGACGCGGCGTCCTCGTCACCCATACCGCTCCTCTTTCCAGGGATCGGCGTGGTTGTGATAACCGCGCGTCTCCCAGTAGCCGGGCTTGTCCGTCGCCACGAAGCGGACGCCCGTGAGCCATTTGGCGCTCTTCCAGAAGTAGAGGTCCGGCACGAGCGCGCGCACCGGCGCGCCGTGCGTGCGCGCGAGCGGCGATCCCTCGTACTTGTGCGCGACGAGGACGTTCGGCGCGAGCGCCTCGCGGATCGGGACGTTCGCGGTGTAGCCGGCGTGCGCCTCGAAGATCACATGACGCGCGGACGGCTTGGGCTTCGCGCGCGCCGCGAGATCGGCGAGGCGTACGCCCGTCCAGCGCGCGTCGAGCACGGTCCACTTCGTCACGCAGTGCACGTCGCACGTCTGATCGACCTGCGGCATCTTGAGGAGCTCGGCGAAGTCGATCGTGAAGGGCTGCTCGACCTCGCCGTGCACGCGCAGGCGGAACGCGCCGGGGCTCGGATCGCCCTCGGCGCCGCCCATCGGGCGGATCTTCGTGAGGAGGTACTGGTCGGGCGGCAGGCGAGGCCGCCCGTCCGGGCGCTTCGTCGCGCGCGCCTTCTTCTCGTCCTCGGTGCCGGCGAGGACGTACGTGGCGCCGCCGAGCGCGACGACGACGGTGCCGATCGTCGCCGACCGCACGAACGCGCGGCGGCTCATCGACGGCTGGAAGACGAGGTCGGGCGTGGACGGTCGTTCGATGCGGCTCACGATCTTGGCTTCTCCCTCCGAGGTTACGCGCGAAGGCGGCTCCCGGTTACGCGGCTTCACACGCGGCGCGCGAGGTCGTGTAAAGCAGAGTGATCATGCCGACTTCGAAGCAGGGCCGCGCCGGCGGCGCGTCGGACGCCGCGGCGGACCTCATCGGCCGCGTCGCCGACGCCGGCTTCACGCCCTCGGTCCGCCTCCTCGACGCGCTGCTCGATCTCCTGCGCCGAGACGACGAGGGCGTCGCGAAGGACGCCGAGCGCGCCGTCCTGCGCGTCGAGGCGCAGTACGCGGGGCGCGTGGTCGACGAGACCGTCTCCCGGGCGCGGACCGCGGAGCGACCGGCGCGCGGGCGCCTCACGCAGCTCGCCGGGCGGCTCGCGCACGAAGGGCGCGATCCGAGCGGCGCGGCGCGCGCGTGGCTCGTCGAGGCGCTCGCCGACGCCGATCCCAAGACACGGCGCGCGGCCGCGCGCGCCCTCGGCAAGCTCGAGCGGACGGAGGAGACCGAAGCGGCGCTCGCCGGCGCGTTCGATCGCGCCGCGCACGAGGACGACCGGCGCGTCCTCGCCTTGGCGCTCGGCAAGCTCGGCGGCGGCGCGGCGGAGACGCGGCTCGCCGGCGGAGCGCACGGCAAGGCGTCGGTCATCGTCGATCGCGAGCGCGCGCGGCGCTCGCCGGGGTCGATCGTCCCCTCGCGCGCGCACGACCGCCCGCTCGAGGTGTGGTTCCACACGCGATCGGGGCTGGAGGACGTGGTGAAGGACGAGCTCGGCGCGGCCTTCGCGAAGCCGCGCTTCGTCGCGCCCGGGATCGTCGCGGCGGAGCTGACCGGCCCGCTCGCGCGGGCGCTCGCCGTCCGGACTGCCGCGCACGTCGGCTTCCCGCTCGCGCCCTTCGACAAGGGAGAGGACCTCGCGGAGGACATCGTCCGCGCGGTGTGCTCGCCGAGCGCGCTCGCGATCCTCCGCGCGTTCACCTCGACGCCCGAGGGCGCGGCGATCCGCTTCCGGATCGAGCTCGCCCGAGGCGGCCACCGGCGCGCCGTCGCCTGGCGCGTCGCGGAGCTCGTCCGGTCGGAGACACGCGAGCTCGTGAACGATCCGAAGGCGAGCACCTGGGAGGTCCACGTCGACGACGCCGGACCGCGGCTCCGGGTGGAGCTCGTCCCGCGCGGCTACGACGACGACCGCTTCGCCTGGCGCGAGGACGTCGTCGCCGCGTCGTCGCACCCCACCATCGCGGCGGCGCTCGCGCGGGTCGCCCCGCGGAGCGACGACGACGTCGTCTGGGACCCCTTCGCCGGCGCGGGCGCGGAGCTGATCGAGCGCGCGCGGCTCGGGCCGTACGCGCGCCTCGTCGGCACCGACGTCGATCCCCGCGCCGTCCTCGCGGCGCGAGCGAACCTCGCGCGCGCCGGCGTCGCGGGCGCGGTCGTGGAGGAGGGCGACGCCGTCGCCGTCGCGCCCGAGGGGGTGACGGCGATCGTGACGAACCCCCCGATGGGACGGCGCGTCCAGCGCGGCGCGCACGTGGATCTCCTCGAGCGCTTCGTCGCGCACGCGGCGCGCGTGCTCGTCCCCGGCGGCGCGCTGGTGTGGCTCGTGCCGGAGCCGCGGCGCGTTCGGGAGCGCGCGGCGGCGGCCGGGCTCGAGCTCACCCGCGCGTTCAGCGTCGACATGGGCGGGTTCTCCGCCGAGCTCGCGGTCTACGTGAAGCGCGCGGAGCGGAGGCGGCGCATCGTGCGCGGCGAGGAGCGCGGCCCGGCGCGACGGCCGGACGGGAGACGCGAGCGCGGACCTCGCTGAATCGCGGAAAACGCCCCGCCGCGGCGGCCGGGGACGCCGAGACGCTCGTGCCCTTGTGCGATCGAGCGAGGTGACCCAACATGGACGACCGCCATGGCGAATTGCGCACAGTGCAGCGCTGAGCTGATCGGGTCGGCGAAGTTCTGCGCGACCTGCGGAGCGCCGGCCGCCGCCGCGCCCGCGAGCGACGAGGGGCCGAGCACGCTCAGCGGGCTCGCCGCCGCGACGCCCGGCGCCTCGAGCGGCGCTTCGGGCCCGAGCCACGGCCCGGCGTCGCACGTGAACCCGTTCGCGGCCACGGCGTCGCCCACGTCGCACGCCGCGGGCGGCGCGCCGAACGAGCCCGGCAAGCGCGCGTCGGAGCCCAGGCAGCCGGCCACGGGCGAGGCGCCCGACGGCGCCGCGCCGAGATCCCCGTCGAAGCCGCCGCCGGGCGCCGACGGCTCGCACGTGTCGCCGCTGGCGGTGAGCAACGCGCTCTCGCAGCGCGGCGCGTTCCAGGAGGCGCTCGCGAGCGCCGAGGAGAAGGTCCGGTCGTCCGTCGCGCCGCCGGCCGCGCCGCGCGCGAAGAAGCCCGGGACGCAGCTCATGCAGGGCGCGCCGAGCCGACCCGTCGCGCCGGCCGGCGAGGATCCGGCGCCGGCGCCGGCGGCGGCGAAGAAGGCTCCGCCGCGGACGGTCGCGATGAGCTTCAACGTCGGGCAGCCGGGCGCGTTCCAGCCGCCCGGTGTCGGCGCGCCAGGCGCTCCGCCGAGCGTGGCCCAGAGCGGCGGCGGCCCGCTGCAGGCGCCGAGCCTCGCGCAGCCGAGCCTTGCGCAGCCGAGCCTCGCGCAGCCGGGCGCCGCGCCGCCGCCGAGCGCGATCGCGCCG
>JAHBWF010000094.1 GCA_019637105.1 Labilithrix sp. | reverse complement strand
GGATCTTCGGCGCGCGCCGCCTCGGGCCGGACGCTCGGCGCGGCGGGCGTGAGCTCGGGCACCGCCGCCAGCAGGGCGTCCCACAGCTCGCGCGCGTTCTGCCAGCGACGCTTGGGATCGACCGCGAGCGCCCGCGCGAGCACGGCCTCGACGGCGTCGGAGACCTGGACGCCCCGCGCGCGCAGCGTCGGGCGCCGCGCGAGATCGCTCGCGGCGAGGTAGAGCTCGACCGGGTCCTGGCTGTCGTAGGCGCGCCTCCCGGAGACGAGCTCGACGAGGCTGAGCGCGAGGCCGTACACGTCCGTCGGCGGCCCGACGGCGCCGTACGAGCGCTTGAAGTGCTCCGGCGCGCCGTACGCGGGCGCGAACGCGTCGTCGGACGAGCCGACGCGCGACGCGAGGACGAACTGGGTCACCTTCAGCCGCGTGCGCCCGCCGACCTGCGCCAGCCAGAGGTTCTGCGGTCGGACATCGCGGTGGGCGACGCCGGCCGCGTGCACGGCGGCGAGCCCGCGCGCCGCCGGCTCGAGGATCGCGAGCGCCTCGGTGATCGAGAGCACCGCGCCGGCGCGCTCGACGATGTGCTGCTCGAGCGACTTCCCCTCGAGCCACTCGAAGACGCAGAACGGCAGCCGCGCGAGGGCCGCCGGCTCGGCGACGCCGTAGGCGAGGACCTGCTCGACGTCGCCGCCGTCGGCGCACGCCCGGGCGAGCAGCTCCGCCTCGGCGACGAACGCGTCGAGCGCCTGCTCGTAGTCGAGGCCCGTGAGCTCCGCGGGGACGCCGGGGCAGCGCACGGCGACGGGCGCGCCGCTCACCACCTCGTGAGCGCGAAAGACCCACGCGCCCTTCTCGCCGCGTCCGATGACGGCGTCGATGCGATAGCGGCGATCGAGGATCGTGCCGACGACCGCGGCGGCCCAGGCGCGATCCTGCAGGTCCTCCGCGTCGTTCACGGAGGACCTCCCGCGTGGCGGCCGCCCCCGAGGCCGGAG
Source organism: Labilithrix sp. (assembly GCA_019637105.1). Classification (GTDB taxonomy): domain Bacteria; phylum Myxococcota_A; class Polyangia; order Polyangiales; family Polyangiaceae; genus Labilithrix. Next base: position 29,189 of record JAHBWF010000094.1, on the reverse strand, counting down.
GGAGCGGATCGGTGCAGGGCGGACCGAGGCACAGGCCCCTCCGTAACATCACCCGAACCGCGCTGCACGCCCACCGCGAGCGCCCGCGCCGGCGGCCGTCGTAGACGAGGCGACCCTCGGCTCGGGCTGCGGTCGACGCGGGCTCCCGTTCGACGGGGAGCGCGTCCCGACGTCGACGGCCCGACGCGGCGCTCCCTGAAGGCTCTTCCCCTGCGGGCGTGCATCCGGAACACTTGACCTCGTGCCGCCCGAAGACGACGTCGCTCTCCTGCCCACGATGTCCGAGGAGGAGCTGGCGCGCACGTTCGCGATGACGCCTTCGAGCCTCGCGGAGCTCGCGCGGACGGTCGCCAGGAGCCCGGGGTCGACGATCGAGCCCGCGCGTCTGCGGTCGAGCTCCGCCGGAAAGCGCGCGCTCGAGGGCCTGGGCGGGGCCGGCGCCCAGGCGGGGGTCGCCGGCGGCCTCGATCTCGGCGCGATCATCGGCGAGGGCGGCATGGGCGTCGTCCGCACGGCGACGCAGCGCTCGCTCGGGCGCAAGGTCGCCGTCAAGACGCTGCGCCCGCAGGTGAAGACCGAGCAGGCGACGCTGCGCCTGCTCCGCGAGGCGTGGGTCACGGGCTCGCTCGAGCACCCGAACATCGTCCCGGTCTACGACCTCGGCCTGGACGAGGACGGCACGCCCATCATCGTCCTCAAGCACATCGAGGGGCTCGCCTGGTCGGAGCTCCTCGGCGACGCGGCGGCCGTCGAGGCGCGCTTCGGCGCGACCGATCTCCTCGAGCACAACCTCCGCATCCTGGTGCAGCTCTGCAACGCGGTGAGCCTCGCCCACTCGCGCGGGATCCTCCACCGTGACCTCAAGCCGGAGAACGTCATGGTGGGGCGCTTCGGCGAGGTCTACCTCGTCGACTGGGGGATCGCGGTCAGCCTGAAGGACGATCCGACCGGGAGGATGCCGCTCGCCGCCGAGGCGACCGAGATGGCCGGCACGCCTTCGTACATGGCGCCCGAGATGCTCGGCGGGAGGGGCAAGCTCGACGAGCGGACGGACGTGTACCTCCTCGGCGCGACGCTCCACGAGCTCCTCGTCGGTCGGCCGCCGCACACCGGCGAGACGTTCCCGCAGATCGTCGCCTCGATCCTGCGCTCGAAGTTCTCCTTCCCGCCCGACGTCCCGCCCGAGCTCGGCGCCATCGCGAGCCGCGCCATGAGCCGCGCGCCCGAAGACCGGTATGCGTCCGCGGGCGAGCTCCGCCAGAGGCTCGAGTGGTACCTCCGCCACCGCGGCTCGCTCGCGCTCTCCGCCGAGGCCGCGCTGCGGGTGGAGGAGATGCGCCGCGAGCTCACCCTGGGCGGCGACCTCCACGACGTTCGCGACCGCGTCCATCACCTCTTCGCCGAGGCGCGCTTCGGGTTCCGCCAGGCCATCCGCGCGTGCGACGACAACGAGGCGGCGCGGCTCGGCCTCGGGACGGCGACCGAGATGGTCGTCGTCTTCGAGCTCGAGCGAGGAACGCCGGAGGCCGCGGCCGCCGCGCTCGCCGAGCTCGACACCCCGCCCCCCGAGCTCGCGCGGAGGGTCGCCGAGGCGATGCGCCGGCGCGAACAAGAGCGGTCTCGCGTGGCGAACCTGGAGAAGCTCCACGCCGATCTCGATCCCGCGACCGGCCGTCGGACGCGCATGGCGGCGGGCGCGATCATGGGCGTGAGCTGGACGATCGCGCCCGAGATCTGCGGTTGGCTCTACCGCGCGTACCAGCCCACGCCGCGCTGGGTCCCGTATCTCTTCACCGCGCTCATCCTCGCGTTCGCGGCCGTCGTCGTCCGATGGGGACGCGACTCGCTCGCGAAGACCGCCGTGAACCGCCGCACCCAGGCCGCGGCGATGACGATGTTCGCCACGCAGCTCGCGCTCCAGCTCGGGGGGAACCTCCTCGGGCTGTCGATGCTGCACATCTTCATCCTCTACGTGCACAACTGGTTCACCGCCGCGGCCGTCTTCGCGCTCTTCGTCGACCGCCGCTTCTGGCCGTCGGTGACGGCGTTCTTCGCGGCGTTCGTCGGCGCGTGCGCCCTGCCCGAGCAGGTCTGGCACATGATGGCGGCGGCGAACGCCGTGCTCACGGTGAACCTGCTCGTGGCCTGGAGCCTCCCATCGGAGGACGGCGCCTTCTTCATGGATCGAATGCGGCTCCGGCTGGAGCGGCGCGGCGACGCTCGAAAGGACCCCGACGAACGAGCGCGCCGGTGAGGGCGCCTGCGTCGCGCCGCCCCCGCGGCGATCGTCACGACCGGGTCTCGAAAGACACAGTAAGCCGACCGCGAGGGCGCGACTGGGGGCATCATCCCCGTGCGCGGCGTCCGGCGCGCGCGCTCGAGGGAGAGGGAAGATGCGCTACCTGCCGTTGTTCGTCGTCGCGACCGCCATGGGCCTGACGGCCGCCGCCTGCGGCTCCGACCGCTCCGGCTTCGACGACACGCCGGCGGGCGAGGCGCCCTCGGGCGATCTCGCCGGCGGCGACCCGAGCCTCGGCGGCGGCGGCGGCCCGTCCGGCGAGCCGCCCGAGGCGTGCGCCGCGGAGGTCACGAGCGCGAACCGCGCCGAGGTCGACGTCATCGTCGTCATCGACACCTCGGGCAGCATGATGGAGGAGACCAACCAGGTGAAGCAGAACCTGAACTCCTTCGCGCAGTCGATCGGCAACACCGGCCTCGACTACAACGTCATCATGATCGCGTCGAAGCCGACGAAGCTTCCGTTCGCGCCGCCCGGGTTCACGCCGCCGGGCATCTGCGTGCCGCCTCCGCTGGCGGGCGCGGACTGCGCCGACGGTCCGAAGTTCCACCACCTCGACACGTCGGTCGGGAGCTTCGACTCGCTCCAGGTCATCCTCGACAAGTACCCGCAGTACGAGAAGTGGCTCCGGCAGACGGCCTACAAGGTCTTCATCGAGGTCACCGACGACAACTCGTCGCTCGCCTACGACGCGTTCGATCCGCAGCTCCTCGCGAAGTCGCCGGCGCAGTTCGGCGACGCCGCGGGGCGCCGGTACATCTTCAACTCGATCTGCGGCTACAAGCGGAACACGCCCATCCTCTCGGCGGAGAAGTGCTCGAGCGCGGAGAACAACGGCGACCAGTACCAGCACCTCAGCCAGCTCACGGGCGGCACGGTCGACTCGGTCTGCGAGGCGAGCTACGCCAGCGTCTTCGACAACATCGCCAAGGGGCTCATCACGCGGCTCGGCTGCGAGTTCACGATCCCCGAGGCGGAGGGCGGCAAGGAGACCGACCCGACCACGGTCGTCGTCACGTACACGCCGGGCGACGGCTCGGCGAAGAAGACGCTCACGCAGGTCACCGACGTGAGCAAGTGCGGCGCCAACCCGGACGGCTGGTACTACGACGACGCGGCGAACCCGACGAAGATCCTCTTCTGCCCGTCGACGTGCAGCACCGCCGGCGCCGACACGGCCGGCAAGCTCGACGTCGCCGTCGGCTGCAAAGCGCCGCCGCCGAAATAGCGCGACGCGACGCACGGGCCTGCGAGCTCAGCGGAGCTCGCAGGAGACCTTGGCGACGAAGGTCGACGAGGGCGACGCCATGAACATCGTCACCTCGACCGCGCGTCCGGCGGGGACGTCGACCGCGCGCGCCTCCGGAGTCACGTCCGTGGCGACGCTGCACGTGGCGGCGCGGTCGCAGCGGTTCGCGAGGACGACGACGTGGTCGTAGCCGTACGGGACCCAGCGCGCGTCGGTCGAGACGCCGACGCACGCCGGACGCGCCGGCGCCGGCGCGCCCGCGTCGGCCGCCACGGCGCGCGGCCCGACGAGGGCGACGCCCGCGAGCGCGAGCAGCGCGAGGACGCGGCTCATCCGAGACGACGACGTGGAGGGCACGCCCTCAAGCTTGGCCCCCGGCGCGCTCGACGCAACCCGCGAAGACGCTCCAGGGCACCGCGCTGCGGACCGCGGCGGCGCACCTGTCGTGGGCCCAGCGCATCGCGAGCTCGAGCCCGCAGTCGATCGACGCGACCATCACCGATTCGGCGGCGGCCGCGGGGGCCGCCGGCAGCACACCGCGGTCCTCGACGCCGAGGCCCACGGCGAGCGCGGCGCGTCCGGCGGCTTCTCTCGCGGGATCGACGGCGCGGCTCGCGGCCTGTTCGAGCGCGCGCGTCGCGGCGGCGACGTCGCCGGCGCCGCCGTGTCCGTCGGCCCAGCGCGCGGCGGCGTCGAGGACGGCGCCCGCGTCGTCGTCGACGTCGGCGACGCGCGCGCACGCGATCGCCGCGCGGACGAGCGCGACGTGCTCGACGCCCAGGCGCTCGGCGATCGCGAGCAGCCAGTCCCCGCGCGGACACTCGTCGTAGACGGCGCGCCAGGTCGTCAGGCGCGCGAGGCCGTCGATCACGTCGCCTTGCGCGCCTGCGCTCCGCAGCCAATCGATGGGCGCTGTCGTTTCGGGCATCTGCGTCTGGTGCTCGCGCGGAGGGGAGGGCTCACGCAATCCTACACCGGCCCACTGAACTCTGCCTTGAGACGCTGCCGGGACGCCTCATGAGAACGGCTCTGTTTCAAAACCTTTCGCGTCCGAAAGATTCGGGTCCACGCGAGCCGGGTCGAGCGGGCGGTGCTCGGAGGAGGCGGAGACATGCGGGTTCACGTCCTGGGGCTCGGAGCGCTCGCGCTCGTCGCGTGCGGAAGCGAGGCAGACGTCTCGGGCCCCGGCCCGGACGAGCCGGCGGGCGGCGACGACGTCACGAGCTCCGCGCCGAGCGCGGCGGCGCCTTCGAGCGACGCGCTCCCGGCCGCGCCCGAGGCGCCGGCCGCGCCGCCGAAGCTCGGCGCCCCGTACCCGATCGTGCTCATGCACGGGATGGCCGGCTTCGGGAAGCTCGAGGTCGGGCCCGTCGAGATCACGTACTTCAAGGGCGTCGTCGAGGACCTCGCGAAGAACGGCGAGGCCGTCTACGTCACGCTCGCCCCGCCGTACGCGACGAGCGAGGTGCGCGCCCAGGCGGTGGCGAAGCAGATCGACGACATCCTCGCGCGCACCGGCAAGGCGAAGGTCAACCTCGTCGCGCACTCCCAGGGCGGCCTCGACGCGCGCGTCCTCGCCAGCCCCAACGGCCTCGGCTACGGCGACCGCGTCGCGTCCGTCACGACGATCGCCACGCCGCACCGCGGGAGCAAGGTCGCCGACGCCGCGCTGGGCTTGCTGAAGTACCTGCCGGCGAGCCAGATCGACGAGCTCACCAACGCGCTCCTCTCGATCGTGCAGAAGACGGCCTACGAGCTGCAGACCGACCCGACGTTCCGCGAGCAGCTCGTGCTCCTCAGCGAGAAGCACATGAAGGAGGTCTTCAACCCGACGTTCGTGGACGATCCGAACGTCGTCTACAAGAGCTACGCGGGGCGCTCGAACCTGAGGAGCGGGATCTTCGCGTGCGACGGGAGCGTCTACCCGAACGAGCCGACCAAGCTCGACGCCGTCCAGCTCCCCCTCCTCCCGACGGCGATCTTCCTCGAGGAGGGGAAGCTCAAGGTCAACGACGGGCTCGTGACCGTCGAGAGCGCGAAGTGGGGGACCTTCGAGCAGTGCGTGCCCGCCGATCACCTGAAGGAGGTCGGCCAGCTCGGACCGTCGGCGGCGTCGTTCGATCACGTCGCGATGTTCCGCGACATCGTCGCGCGCGTCCGGCAGGCCGGCCTCTGACGCGGAGGTCAGCGACCGATCCGCCGCGAGAGCCAGATGAAGATCGCGACGCCGGCGACGTCCGCGGCGAAGTCGCCGAGGCTCGACGAGCGGTGGACGGAGTAGCGCTGGAAGAACTCCTCGATCCCGGCGGGGACGAGCAGGAGCACCGCCGCGAGCGGCACGGACGACCGCCCGACGCGGAGCGCGCGACGACGGAGGACGCCGTCGAGGAAGAACGCCAGCGCGCCGGCCATCCCGAGGTGGAGCGCCTTGTCGAGCTCCGGGATCGCGGCGAACCGCTCGGGCAGCCCCTCGCGATAGACGATCCACGTCGAGCACGCGGCGACGAACGACGTCGCGCCGAGCCCGAACCACCACACGACCGGACCGACGCGCGGCGGCGCGCTCTCGGCGAGCCCCCCCGCGTCGTCGGTGCCGAGGGCGTCGGGCATGCGGACTCGACTATACTCGGCCGCGATGCGCACGGACATCGTCGCGGCGGGAGTGGTCGTGGAGCGCGGGACCGTCTTGCTCTCGCGTCGCAAGGCGGGGACGCACCTCGCGGGCCGCTGGGAGTTCCCGGGCGGAAAGGTCGAGCCGGGAGAGGACCCGCGCGCGGCGCTCCGGCGCGAGCTCGAGGAGGAGCTCGGCGTCCTGGTCGAGGTGGGCGAGATCTGCGACGTCACGTTTCACCGCTACGACGACGCCGACAAGGCGGTGCTGCTCCTCTTCTTCCTGGCCGTCCGCGAGGCCGGCTCGCCGGAGCCGCGGGCGATCGACGTCGCCGAGGTGCGGTGGGCGGGGCGCGACGCGCTGGACCCCGCCGCGTTTCCGCCGGCGGACGTCGCCGTCCTCGCGAAGGTGCGCGCGCTGCTCGAAGGATCGTGAGCCGATCGCGGCGCGCGCGCTCGGCGTGCCCGCTCGGCGAGGTGCCGTCAGGCCTTGACCTTGCGGAGCAGCTTCGCGGTCGCGAAGGCGTTCCACGCGGCGAAGCCGACGAAGAGCCCGACGAGCACGACGGCCCAGCGCGCGTCCGAGGGCGCGGAGCGGTCGACGAGCAGCCACGAGCCCTTCGGCACCTCCTTCCCGGTCGCGTCCTTCACGGCGCCGGCGAGCCCGCGGTGGCGTGGGCCCGCCGTGTCGAACCGGACGAGGCGGCCGGAGACCTCCGACGGCGGCACCCAGCGGATGTTCTCCCCGCGCGGCGGGACGCGGACCTCGACCCAGACGTCCTCCGCCGGCCCGCCCGGCACGGCGCGCGTGACCGGCATCAGGCGGAACGATCCCTCGACGAGCGGCCGCTCGTAGCGGATCGCGCCCGCGGCGCCGAGCATCGCCTGCCCGCGGACGTACTGGTTCTCGACGAAGGCGTCCGGGCTGGCGGTGTTGAGGTCGCCGAGGTCGCGCGCGTGGGGCTCCGCGAACGCGTAGGCGGCGTCGCGTCGCAGGGCGAGGACCATCGCCAGCGAGGCGAGGGCGGTGAAGACGAGGAGGCCGACGGTCATCGTCCGGTCGCGCTTCGGCGGATCGGGGAGACCGAGGAGCTCGGGGTCGACCTCCTCCTTGTCGGAGGAGCCCTCGCGCGAGCCGGTCAGCGGATTGGTAGGCGCTTCGATCATCTCGGACGGTGCGGCGAGCGAACGCAAACTACGGAAACTACGGATACTCTACGGTTCGACGTCGCTCTCTGCCAACTCAAGACAAACGCCCGGTTCTAGAGTTCCGAGAATTCTCGCGTGTGGATGGCACGGCCGTGCGGGGGCGCGGCCCCGGCTCGACCGTAGGCCGCCCGCCGCCAAGGGCTCGACGGACCACGGCAAGACCGTATAGCCTCGCCCTTCGATGGCAGCCGGAAAGCTGGTCTCCTGCCCCTCGTGCGGCTTCGGCAAGAACCCCCCGGGTTCGGTCCGGTGTGGGTCCTGTGGGGCCAAGATCGAGGTGCTCGGGAAGGGCCCGCGCAGCCGCGAGGAGGAGCTCGAGCGCCGTTACCAGCAGGAAGGCGTCAGCGTTCAGTGGCTCTTCATCGCGATCGCGGTGCAGGGCGTGCTCACCGCGGCGCTCGTGTTCGGCCTGCCGCGCATCGTCACCCTCCTCGACTTCGAGGGCGGCAACGGCATGATCGTCTGCGTGCCCGTCTGGTTCTTGGGCGGTCTCCTCGTCGGGATGATCTCCCCCGGCCGCACCTTCATCGAGCCGATGGTGGCGAGCTTCGTCATCGCGATCCCGACGACGTTCCTGCTCGTGCAGAGTCAGACCGTCCGCACGATGCCGACGTTCCTCTACGTCGTCATGAGCGGCATCGGGATCATGTTCACGTTGATCGGGGCGTACATCGGCGAGCGGATCCAGCTCGGGCCGCCCCCGAAGGCGGCCGAATAGCCGCCGCCGAGCCGGGCGGCGTCCGCCGAGACGCTCCGCAACGACAGGGAGAGCCCACCGTGAACAGCGCGGCCGACGTCGTCGTGATCGGTGGAGGTCCGGGCGGCTCCGTGTGCGCCGCGCAGCTCGCGCGCCACGGGCGCTCGACGATCGTGCTCGAGCGCGCCGCGTTCCCGCGGTTTCACCTCGGCGAGTCGCTCCTGCCGCAGTCGCTCGTCGTGTTCGAGGAGATCGGCGTCCTCGACGCGCTGAAGGCGCGCTTCCTCGAGAAATACGGGGCGCGGTTCCACGACGATCGGCGCGGCAAGCGGGAGAGGTTCTCGTTCGACGCCGCCTGGAAGCCCGCCGCGTCTCACGCCTTCCAGGTGCCGCGCGACGCGTTCGACGCGCTGCTGCTCGACCACGCGCGGGCGTGCGGCGCGGACGTGCGCGAGCGATGGACCGTCGAGCGCGTCGTGACGGACGAGCGCGGGCGCGCCGTCGGCGTCGACGCGATCTCGGCCGACGGCGCGCCCGTGCGGATCGACGCGCGGTTCGTCGTCGACGCGTCCGGGCGCGACGCGCTGACCGCGCACGCCACGGGCGCGACGACGAAGATCGGCGGCCTCGATCAGACGGCGCTCTACGCCCACTACGAGGGCGTACCGCGGGAGGAGGGGAAGCTCGCCGGCGACATCGACATCGTCCTCTTCGGGAGCGGCCCGCCGCCGGAGCCGGGCGGGGCGGGGCCTGGCGCGCCCGCGGCGTCGGGGGCGCGGGGCGGGGAGGCGCCGGCGCGAGCGAGCGCCGGCGCGCGGCCGAACTGGTTCTGGTTCATCCCCTTCAAGGACGGGCGCACGAGCGTCGGCGCGGTCGTCTCGCGCGCGTGGATGCGCGACCGTCGCGCCCGGCTCGGCGTCGTGGGCGACGTCGCGACGTCGCTCTTCGACGTGGCGGTCTCCGAGTCGCCGACGGCCGCGCGGCTCCTCGAGGGCGCGACGCGCCTCTGGCCGCGCGCCGAGGCGACGGCGGACTTCAGCTACCGCGTCCGCGCGACGAGCGGAGCGGGGTGGCTCGCGGTCGGGGACGCCGGCGGCTTCATCGACCCGCTCTTTTCGACCGGCGCGCACCTGGCGATCACCGGCGGCAAGCTCGCGGCCGACGCCGTCGCGCGGGCGCTCGACGCGCCCGAAGAGGAGCGAAGCGTCGTCGGCGCGTGGGACGCGCGGGTCCGCGCCGGAGCCGAGACGTTCATCCTCGCGGTCCAGGCGTTCTATGCCGGTCCGCTCGTCGACTACCTCTTCGCGGAGGAGAAGCACACCGCGCTTCGCCGCTCGATCACGTCGCTCCTCGCGGGCGACGTCTACTCCGACGCGGTGTGGCTGCGCGACACGCGGCTCCGCCTGCAGGAGATGCTCGCGTCGGTCGGCGCCGCCGCCGGATGACGCCCGGCCCGCGCCGGGTGGGGGCGCAGGGCCGGACGAGGCCCGGCCCGTACGTCGGCGAGCGACGACGCGCCGGAGGACGCGCGGCCGGACCCGCGCCGATCGGCCACGCGGGCTCCACGCGCCGAGCGCCGCCGCCGAACGAACAAACGACGAAACGCCCGAGACGGATCTCGGGCGTCGATCGCCGGCTCGAGCGACGCCGCGCGCGCGGCGCCCGCTCAGGTGTCCTTCTGGTCGCGAACGCGGGCGGCCTTGCCCTGCAGGTCGCGGAGGTAGAAGAGGCGCGCACGGCGAACGACGCCGCGCGAGACGATCTCCACCTTGTCGATGCGCGGCGAGTGAAGGAGGAACTGCCGCTCGACGCCGACGCTGAAGCTGACCTTGCGCACGGTGAAGGTGCTGCGCGCGCCCGCGCGGTGGCGCTTGAGGACGACGCCCTGGAAGACCTGAATGCGATCCTTGTCGCCTTCGACGATCTTGTAGTGAACACGGACGGTGTCGCCGACGCGGAAGTCGGGGACCCCCGTACGGAGCTGCTCGTTCTCGATCTCGGCGATCTTCGCGTTCTGCATGACCGTGTCTCTCTTCTTTCAGAACCCTCGATAGCCTTGCGGAAAAGCTGGGGAAAACCACGCTCCCAGGGCCACTCGGGGTCGCGCTTTAAAGCACGCGATGTGGGACGTGTCAACGAGCCTCACGACGCTTCACGGCGAAGAGAGGTGGAAGGACGGCGTCACGGGCGTGCTACCACAGGCCGCGCGAGATGGCCCTCCGCGTTGGACAAAAAGCACCCGACTTCGACGTCACCTCGAGCGCGGGAAAATCGCTCAAGCTGAGCGACTTCATCGGGAAGAAGAACGTCGTCCTCTACTTCTATCCCGGCGATTTCACGCTGGTCTGCACGCGCGAGACGTGCGGCTTCCGCGACAGCTACGCCGAGCTCGCGAGCGCGGACACCGAGGTCATCGGCGTCTCGGTCGACTCCGACGAGACGCACCGGCGCTTCGCCAGGGAGCACGACGTGCCGTTCGCGCTGGTGTCGGACGCGAACAAGAGCCTCGCCGAGCGCTACGAGGCCACGGGCCTCCTGTCGCGCGTGCTGGGCAAGCTCGGCCGCGTCACCTACGTCATCGACAAGAAGGGCCACATCGCCGGCGTCTTCGACTCGGCGCTCCGCGCGAGCCACCACGTCGACGGCGTCCGGGACCTCGTGCGGAAGCTCGGCTGACGGCCGCAACGCGCCGCTTGACGAAGCCGGCGCGGCCGACCATGCTGCGCGCCCCCTCGACCTTCCGGTGAGGGGAAGACTGAAGGTGTCGGAGCCTCGGCTCCCGGGTCCAGCGCTCGGACCCGTCTCGCTCGAGAACATCGACCGGTCTTGGGAGACCACCCAGACAGTGCCCTGGCCCGTCGCGACGGAGCTCGGCACCGACGAGCGCGAGAGGACGAGAGAACATCATGAACACGAAGCCCGGCATCATCGGCAAGAAGCTCGGCATGACGCAGCTCTACAAGGAGGACGGCACCGTTCAGCGGGTGACCGTCGTCGACGTGAGCTCGCTCCAGGTCGTCGGCAAGCGCACCAAGGAGAAGGACGGCTACACCGCCGTCGTCTTCGGCCTGACCGACGCGAAGGAGAAGCACCTCGCCAAGGCGCAGCAGGGCGCGTTCAAGAAGGCGAACGTCACGCCCAAGCGCGTCGTCCGCGAGCTCCGCTGCGAGGAGGACTTCGCCGCCAAGTTCGAGATCGGCGCCGCCGTGAACCTCGCCGACATCTTCCAGCCGGGCCAGATCGTCGACACGCAGGGCGTCACCCGCGGACGCGGCTTCACCGGCGTCGTCCGTCGCTGGGGCTTCGCCGGCTTCGTCCAGACGCACGGCACCCACGAGTACCGCCGTCACGGCGGCTCGATCGGTACGAACATGACGCCCGGTCGCACCCTCCCGAACCTCAAGATGCCCGGCCAGTACGGCAACGAGACCGTCAGCATCCTGAACCTCAAGATCGCCCGCGTCGACGCGGAGAAGAACCTCCTCATGGTCGAGGGCGGCATCCCCGGCCCGCGCAACGCGATCGTCTCCGTCCGCCACGGCGTGAAGGGCCGCGAGCGCAAGAAGCGCTGAGCCCGCGCGTTCCGTCCGCGCACACGAAAAAGAGGCGCCGCGATCGAGATCGCGGCGCCCTTTTTTTTCGTCGGCGCGTCTTCCGGCCGGCGTTGCTCGCCGGCAGAGGACGTCCCGCGTCGCGGCGCGCCGGTGACGTCGCGCCGATCAGTCCTCGCTCGACCAGCCGCGGGCGCGGGTCCATGTCTCGAAGGAGCGGCCGCGCGGCGGAGGCTCGTCGACGAAGTCGACGTCGACGTCGATAAGGCTGGGCACCCGGGGGCGGACCGGCTTCGTCTGGGCGCTGGTGACGGCGGGGCTCACGTGGAAGACGCAGCGGAGGTTCATGGTGGCTCCTCGAGGCTACGAGCGCTGCTGCAACGCGCGGTCCATCCGCGAACGACGGCGCCGAACGGCGGATCTCTCGCCGTCTCCGCAGGGTCTCGCACCGCGCGCGTCGGCGCCGCGACGACGCTTGGATCTTCGGCGATCCAGCGCATTGGTCCTCTGCGACTCCATCCCGTTGTATGTGTGAGGGGTCCACGCCTCGTGGACGCGACAAGCGGGGACGCTCGCGTTCGAGCGCCCCGGACCACAGCACGGAGCGGCCTCATGGCGAGAGCGCGCAGCGGACGGAGCGGGAAGAACCCCTACAAAGGAGGCGACGCGTTCACGCGCGAGGCTCGGCTCGCGGGCTACCCCGCCCGCAGCGTGTTCAAGCTCGACGAGATCGATCGGCGGATCCGCCTCCTCAAGCCCGGGATGCGCGTGCTCGACCTGGGCGCCGCGCCGGGGAGCTGGTCGCTCTACGTCACCCAGAAGGTCGGGCCCGCGGGGCGCCTCGTCGCGGTCGACCTCGAGCCCCTGAACATCCCGCTCCCGCCGAACGCGACGGCGATCGTCGGCGACGCGCTCGCGCTCGACAACGAGGCGCTCGCGGAGCACGCGCCGTACGACGTCGTCCTCAGCGACATGGCCCCGCGCACCACCGGCAACCGCCTCGGCGATCAGACGCGGAGCTTCGAGCTCTTCATGCGCGCGCTCGCGGTCGCCGACAAGCTCCTCAAGCCGGGCGGCGCGTTCGTCGGCAAGATCTTCATGGGTGAGGACCTCCCCCGGGCGAAGGCCGAGGTGAAGCGCCTCTTCACCGAGGAGCGCGGGATCCGCCCCGAGGGCACGCGCGCGACGAGCTACGAGATGTTCATCGTCGGCCTCGGCAAGAAGGTCGTCGCGAGCTCGACGCTCGGCGGTTCGTGAGCGCGTTCTACGTCGCTCGCGCCGGAAGTCTTGCCGCGATTCGTCACGCCTCGGACGAGCGAAGACGTGCGGTCGAGGGGTGCGTACGGCAGGAGCTTTCGGTAGTCTCCCCTTCGTGACGGCCGCGGCCTTCCAGGGGCTCCTCGCCGGCCGCTTCGTGATCGAACGCGAGGTGGGACGCGGTGGAGTCGGTATCGTGTATCGCGCGCGCGACGAGGTGTCGGGCGCGCCGGTCGCGTTGAAGGTCATCGCGATCCCGGGCGTCGACGCCGGCGAGGAGGCGCGCTTCGGGCGCGAGGGCCGCGTGCTCGCCGGCTTGAGCCACCCGGGGATCGTGCGCGTCGTCGCCTTCGGTCAGCTCGACGAGGGCCACCCGTACGTCGCGATGGAGTGGCTCGAGGGCGAGGACATCGCGCAGCGCCAGAAGCGCGCGCCGCTGACGCTCGGGCGCGCGGTCGAGATCGCCGCGCAGGTCGCCGACTCGCTCGCGTACGCGCACGGCGTCGGCATCGTCCATCGCGACATCAAGCCGTCGAACGTCATCCTCGTCCCGCGTCGCGCGTCCGACGGCGCCGCGTCCGACGCCGCCGAGAGCCACGCCGGACCGGCGCACGACTGGCCGCTCGACGCGAAGCTCGTCGACTTCGGCGTGGCCTCGGCCGAGGACGCGCGCCTCACGCGCACGGGCGCGATCATCGGCACGCCCGCGTACATGGCGCCGGAGCAGGCGCGCGGCGACGCCGAGGTCGACGCGCGCGCGGACATCTACGGCCTCGGCGCGACGCTCTTCGAGATGATCGCCGGGCGCCCGCCGCACATGGGCCCGACGCCCATCGCGATCCTCGCGCGCCTCGTGACGACGCCCGCGCCGAGGCTCGGCGAGGTGTTCCCCGACGCTCCGGTCGCGCTCGACGACCTCCTCTGCGAGATGCTCGCGACGCACCCCGAGGAGCGCCCGGCCCGCGCCGCGGACGTCGCGCTCCGCCTCCGGAGCATCGCCGTCGAGCTCGAGCGCACGCCGATCACGACGCGCGCCCAGTCGCCCGACCTCGCGCCGATGAGCATGGGCTCGATCGTGCTCTCGACCTCGAAGCCCGGCGGCTCGCGCCTCGTCACGTCGATCCTCGCCACCCACGTGCCGAAGGGCCCTCCGCGCGGTCGGCTCATCGCGCACCTCCGCGCGCGCGGCGCCGAGGCGACCGAGCTCGGCGGCGACGCGATCGTCGCGCACCTCGGCGTGAGGAAGGCGCTCGGCGACGAGGCCCCCCGCGCGCTCGATCTCGCGCTCCGCCTCTCGAAGATGGGGGCGCGCGTCGGCGTCGCCACGGGGCGCACGCGCATCGATCGCACGCGCCCGACCGGCGAGGTCGTCGATCGCGCCGCCGCGCTCGCGCGCGACGCGCAGAAGAGCCAGGTGCTCGCCGACACGACGACCAGCGAGCTGGCGCGCGGTCGCTTCGAGATGCAGGTCCGGCCCGACGGGACGTCCGTCGTCGGCCCGAAGGTGACGGCGAAGAAGGAGATCGCGGGGGGCTCGCCCTTCGTCGGTCGCGAGGCCGATCTGTCGCAGGTCGTGACCGCGTTCGAGCGCTGTCAGGAGGATCAGACGCCCATCATCGTCACGTTGACCGGCGCCCCCGGCATCGGCAAGACGCGACTCCGGCGCGAGGCGATCGCGCGGATCGCCTCGCACCCGTCCGCGCCGCGCGTCGTGATGGTCCGCGCCGAGTCCTTCGCCAAGAGCCACGCGCTCGGCGTGATGGCCGACGTCGCGCGCGGGCTCGCCGGGGTCGCGAAGGGCGCGGCGCTGGCCGACGCGATGGCCGCGATCGACGCGCTGCTCGCGCGGATCGACCTGTCGGGCGACGGCACGCGCGATCTCGTCGTGCGGCTCGTCGCGAACGAGCCGCTCCCCGAGGCGGTCGACCCGCGCGGCGCGCGCGACGCGCTGTGGATCGCGCTCACCGACATGACGCTGCGCGTCTCGAAGGAGACCGCGCTGGCGATCGCGCTCGAGGACGCGCAGTGGGCCGACCTCGAGTCGCTCGCGTGGCTCGACCACCTGCTCGCGCGCGCGGTCGGCCACTCGGTGTTCGTCCTCGCGACGGCGCGCCCGACGCTCTGGCGCGACGATCCCGCGCGCTGGAGCGGGCGCGACCACGTGCGGATCGAGCTTCGCCCGCTGGCGCGCCGCACGGTGCGCGCGATCGCGAAGGCGATCCTCGGCGAGAAGGCGAGCGGGACGGAGGGCGAGGCGCTGGTCGAGTCGATCTCCGCGCAGGCGGGCGGATCGCCGCTCTTCGCGGAGGAGCTGGCGCGCCTCGCGCATCAAGGACGCGACGCCGCCAGCGCGCCGACCATCGAGGCCGCCATCCAGGTGCACCTCGACGCGCTCGACGAGGACGTCCGCGAGGCGGCGATGAAGCTCGCCGTCTTCGGGCTGCAGGTCTGGGACGCCGGGCTCGCCGCGCTGGGCGTGAAGAACGTGGCGGAGGTCATGCGCGCGTTGACGGCCGCCGAGATCATCGTCGAGCAGGCGACGTCGCGCTTCAAGGAGACGCGGGAGTGGGCGTTCAAGCACGCGCTCACGCGCGAGGTCGCGTACGCGGCGCTCGGCGAGGAGCAGCTCAAGGAGCTCCACACGCTGGCCGGGCGGTGGCTCGCGAAGATGGGCGAGGACGACTCGGTCGTGGCGCGTCACCTCGAGCTCGGCGGCGAGCCGGTCGAGGCCGCGAACTACCTCGAGAAGGCGGCGCGCCGCGCGCTGGCCGCGAGCGCGCTCGGCGAGGCCGTGCGCCTGGCGGAGAAGTCGCTCGACTTCGCGGAGGACAGCTCGAAGCAGTTCGCGCGCGCGCAGCTCCTCGATGAGGCGTGGGTGCGCCTCGACGCGCGGGCCGGCGAGCGGGACACGGCCGTCCGCGCGATGCAGGACGCGGTCTACGACGAGCCGAGCGCCGTCCGCGCGCTCGGCGCGCGCGTCCGCTACGAGAACGCGTGCGGCGGCGGCCCGGACACGAGCAGCGGGCTCGAGGAGGTCATCCGGCGCGCGAAGGCCGCCGGGCTCTTCGACGAGGTCGCGCGCTCGGCGGCCGACCTCGCGGCGCGCTACGCGTTCGCCGGCGAGCTCGACAAGGCCGCCGATTGGGCCGACTCGCTGCTCGAGCTGTCTCGGACGCACGGCATCGCGGGCGCGGCGGTCGACGCCTGGCAGACGCTCGCGGTCGTGCGCCAGGCGCGCGGCGACGTCGGCGCCGCGCTCGACGCGCGCCGGAGCGCCGCGCGCGCCGCGTCGGAGGCCGGCCTGAAGACGCGCGAGGCGACGTTGACGATCAACGTCGGCTTCGCGCTCACGACGATGGGCGCCAAGGAGGAGGCGCGCGTCGCGATCGAGAGCGGCATCGCGATCGCCCAGGCCGTCGGCTCTCCCGGCACGGTGCGGCACGGCCAGATGAACCTGCTCTGCTGGACGGCGACCTTCGGCCACGAGCCCGCGCTCGACGCGCTGCTCGCCGACCCGCGCGCGATCGCGGACAACGCCGTGTCGGGGGCGTGGGTGCCGCACGATCGCGCGACGCTCGGCGTCCTCTTCTACCGAGGCGTCGAGCTCCTGCGCACCGACGGAGCGCCGCGCGCCGCGCCGCTCGCCTCGGAGCCGCCGGGCGGCGACCACGCCGCGCGCCAGGCGCGCACGCTCCTCAAGACGGCGGCCGGCGGCTACCGCGCCACGAAGATGCTCGACGTCGTGCCCGTCGCGCTCGGGCTCTGGAGCGTCGCCGAGCTCCGCTGCGGTCAGGCCGACCGCGCGATGGAGCTCGCGACCGAGGCCATCACGCTCCTCGAAGACGGCTCGCCGAGCCTGCTCAACGAGGCGCCGATCTACCTCGCGCTCCACGACGTGCTCGTCAGCCTCGGCCGGCACGAAGAGGCGAAGAGCGCGATCGCGCGGGGGCTCCCCCGGCTCGTGACGCGCGTGCACGGCCTGCGCGGCACGCCCCACGCGAAGGACTTCCTCATGAAGGTCTCGTCGAACGCCGCGTTGCTCGCGGCCGCCGAGGGCTACGGCATCGCGTCGCCCGAGCTCGCCGATATCCTCGCGGGCTGACGAACGCTCCGTTCGACGCTCACGGGCTCGCCGCGGATCGAGGCGCGATCGGCTCGCGTTGCTGCTGCGCGAGACCCGCAGGACCTACATCGTCTCCTGATCGCTTCCGTGGATCATCATCCCACCATCCGTGCGCCGGAGATCTAGCGGACGAACGTCCGCTCCTGCCGACACGGAACGACAAGAGCGCCGTTGCGGGAGCAATTCGTCCGGAACGCCGGAAATGGAACCGATCGCCCGGGGACGTCCTTTTTCCTGTTTTCACTGAAGTGACAGCCGCCCGCGCGGTTGGCCCGACGGTTGGGGACGACACCGGAGAGCCCGACGCCTCCGGAGGGGGCGGCGACGCCCCCGCTCCAGCGGAGAAGAGATGAAGAAGCTCGCGTTCCTGGCACTGTCGATCGTCGCTGCCGCCGGCTGCAGCAGCACCAGTGATCCAGGCGACGCGCCCGCGTCCCTGCCCGTCCCGACGGACGTCACCGCGGCGCAGCTCCAGGCGTTCGAGGTCCTCGAGGCCGCGACGCGTCAGTCGTGGACGTGGGTGCAGCACCAGGATCTGAAGACGCCGATGCACCTCTCGACGTCGCGCACCGGCGAGCCCGTGCTGGCGAAGGGCGCCGACGCGGTGAAGGTGACGCTCTCGGTGCTCGAGGACCACAAGGCGCTCTTCCGGATGCGCGATCCCGCGCGCGAGCTCGGCGCGGCGCGGACCGAGGTCGACGAGCTCGGGATGACGCACGCCCGCTTCCAGCAGATGGTTCGGGGCGTGCCGGTCGCGGGCGCCGAGCTGATGGCGCACTACGACGCGGCGGGCCGGCTCACGTCGGTCGACGCGAACTACGTCGCCGATCTCGACGGCGTCGACGTGAACCCGGTCTTCAGCGCGTCGGACGCGCTCTCGATGGTGAAGGCCGACATCCTCACGCGCTCCGCGGTCTCCGAGGCGTCGCTCGAGGCCGAGGAGCAGAAGCTCGTCGTCTACGCCTCGAACGAGCACCTCACGCGCCCGACGCTGGCCTATCAGTACAAGGTCCGCGCGATGGCGGCCGAGGAGCCGGCGATCTGGGTGGTCACCGTCGACGCCAAGACCGGCGACATCCTCCACCGCTACAACAACCTCCAGACCATCCAGGGCCAGGGCAACGGCGTCCTCGGCGACATGAAGCAGTTCGAGGTGTCGACCGGCAACGGCGCGTTCGTGATGACCGACGCGGCCAACGGCGTCCAGATCCGTACGCTCACCGCCGCGCAGCAGCAGGTCCGGGGCACCTCCGTGACCTCGCAGTCGCAGAACTCCTGGGACACGGGCGTGCCCGGCGCCGGCGCCGCCGTCGACGCCCACTTCAACGCGGCCGCGGTCTACAAGTACTACAAGGAGAAGCACGGCCGGAACGCCATCGACGGCGCGGGCGGTCCGCTCATCTCCACGGTGCACTTCGGGCAAGCGTACGACAACGCGGCCTGGGACAGCACGGGCATGCTCTACGGCGACGGCGGGCAGATGTTCCGCCCGCTCTCCGTCAGCATCGACGTCGTCGGGCACGAGTTCACCCACGGCGTGATCGAGAAGACGTCGAACCTCGTCTACGAGAACCAGCCCGGCGCGCTCAACGAGGCGGTCGCCGACATCTTCGGCGCGTTCATCGAGCACGAGCTGAAGCCGGATCCGGTCAACAACTGGAAGCTCGGCGAGACGGTCGTGAAGTCGGGCGGTCCGCTCCGGGACATGAAGAACCCCGGCGCGGTCTCGCAGGCGCAGCCGTCCCACATGAGCCGGTTCGTCAACACGCAGCAGGACAACGGCGGCGTCCACATCAACAGCGGCATCATCAACAACGCGGCCTACCTGATGACGGTCGGCGGCGTGAACCCCGTCTCCAAGGTCGAGGTCGCGTTCGGCATCGGCTGGGAGAAGAGCGAGAAGCTCTGGTACCGCGCCAACTCGAAGTACTTCCTCCAGACCACGAACTTCGGGCAGGCCGCGCAGGGCGTGCTCCAGGCGGCGAAGGACATCGGGCTCACCGAAAACGAGACGAACATCGTCGAGTGCGCCTTCAAGGCCACGGGCATCGCGCAGGGGGATTGCGCGAGCCTCGTCGATCCGCAGTCGAGCACGCCGGGCGTGCCCGATTCGGACGACGACGAGATCGGCGCGAGCCCCGGCTCGGACGACGGCGCCGACGGCGAAGACGATGGCGAGGACGAGGAGGTCGTCGCCAAGCCGAAGAAGCGCCGCCGGCTGGTCACGCAGGCGAGCTCCGGCTGCAACGCGGCGGGCGGCGGCGCGGACCTCGGCGGGACGCTCGCGCTGGTCGCGGTCGTCGTCGGCCTCTCGGCGAGGCGCCGCAACAAGCGCTGAGCGGCGCTGCGCGCGGCGGGCGCGCGGCGCTCAGCCGTAGGCGGCCTTGAACGCGGCGTACGTCCTCTTCAGGCCCTCGCGCACGTCGACCTTCGGCTCGTATCCGATGAGGGCGCGCGCGGCGTCGATCGACGCGAGCGAGTCGCGGACGTCGCCGGCGCGCGTCGGCTCGTAGATCGGGTCGAGCTGGTGCCCCGCCTCGGCGCCGACGTGCTCGAGCAGCGTGTTGAGGGAGATGCGCTCGCCGCACGCGATGTTCACGACCTGGCCGGTCAGCTTGTTCTTGGTCGACGCCGCGAGCAGGTTCGCGTCGACGGTGTTGTCGATGAAGCAGAAGTCGCGCGTCTGCTCGCCGTCGCCGAAGACCGTGGGCCGCGTCTTCGCCATGGCCGCCTTGATGAAGTTCGGGATCACGGCCGCGTACTGGCTGTTCGGGTCCTGGCGCGGGCCGAACACGTTGAAGTAGCGCAGGCTCAAGGTCTCGATCCCGTAGAGCGCGGAGAACACCTTGAGGAGCTGCTCGCCCGTGAGCTTGGAGATCGCGTAGGGCGACAGCGGCGCCGGCGTCATCGTCTCGACCTTCGGCAGCGTGGGCGTGTCGCCGTAGGCCGAGGAGCTGGCCGCGAAGACGAGCCGGCGCACCTTGGCGCGGCGGGCGGCGTCGAGGACGACCGTCGTGCCCTGCACGTTGGCGAGCATGGACGCCTGGGGCTCGTCGACCGAGCGCGCGACCGAGGGGATCGCCGCCTCGTGGAAGACGACCTCGACGCCCTTCATCGCGCGCTCGACGAGCGCCGCGTCGACGATCGAGCCCTCGACGATCTCGACCTCGCCCTTCAGCCCCTCGACGTTGGAGCGTCGCCCGGTGGAGAAGTCGTCCAGGACGCGGACCCGCTCGCCGCTCGCGAGGAGCTTCTCAGCGATCGATGAACCGATGAACCCGGCGCCGCCCGTGACGAGGTAGAGACCCATGGCACCGGTATAGCCCCGTCATCGAGCGAAGAGGAGGGAGAAAACTTGGCCGCGCGGAGGGGCGCGTGCGACGACGAGAGCATGGAGCGAAGGAAGCGAGCAGCGGTGAAGAGCGCGGTGGAGCACGGCGCCTGCGCCGTGTGCGGAACGCGCGACGCGCGTCTCCTGGTCATGGTGGAGCTTCACGGCGGGGCGGCCGCGACCCTCTGCGGCTCGCACGCGCTCATGCACAGCCGGACGACGGAGCCGTGCCGGACGGCGGCCGAGCTCCGCGTCGTCCTCCGCGATCGCCGCTCGAACGATCGCCGCGCGTCCGGCGAAGGCGACGAGCTCGCCGAGCGCCTCACCGCGGCCTTCACGCGCGACCGCCGCGCCAGCGAGCGCCGCGCGAGCTGACGTCGCGGCGCGGCGAGCGCGCGCGCCCGGCGGCGCGCGGGGCTCAGCGCCGGGCGACGACGACGACCGAGTAGGCGATCGCCGGCTTCGCGCCGGTGTTCGCGTACGAGTGGCGCTGGTCTCCGCGGAAGGCGACGACGTCGCCGGGCTCGAGCCGGTAGCGCTCGCCCGAGGCGACGAGCTCGATCGCGCCCGCCTCGCACGTGAGGTACTCGCGGGTGCCGGGCGTGTGCGGGATGCCGCTCAGCTTCGCCCTCGGCGGCAGCTCGAAGCGGTCGATCTCCATCCCGGGGATGGGATCCGGCAAAAGCTTGCGGATCGCCGCCGCGCCGCGGAGCTTCGTGACGAGGCTCGCCCGCGGGTAGTGCCGCGCGTCGGAGCGGGGCGCGGCGATCAGCTCCTCGATCGTCACCTGGAACGCGAAGGCGACGCGGTCGAGCACGGCGAGCGTCGGGTTGGCGGCGCCCGACTCGATGTTGGCCCAGGTCGCCCGCGGGATCGCGGCGAGCTTCGCCATCTGCGCCTGCGTCATGGCGCGCGCCTCGCGCAGCGTCCGGACGTTCCTCCCCAGCCGCGCCGCGACGTCGTCCATTCCAACGAGGTAGCAGCGCTCCAGTACGTTGTCACCAAAGACAGCACGATGACCAGGCGAGGTCATGTTGGGATGCATGAACATCCGGAACGAAGCTGTGCTGGTGACCGGGGCGTCGCGGGGGCTCGGCAAGGAGCTCGCGCGGGCGCTCGCGGGGCGGGGAGCGCGCGTGGTGATGGTGGCGCGGGGCGAGGACGAGCTCGCGCGGGCGGCCGCGGAGATCCGCGCCGAGGGCGGCGAGGCGCACGGGCTCGCGTTCGACGTGGGCGACAAGGAGGCGATCCACCGCCTCGCGGGCGCCGCCGCCGCGCTCGTCGGTCCGCCGAGCATCGTCGTCCACAACGCGAGCACGCTCGGGCCCGTGCCGATGCCGCTTTTGCTCGACACCGACTGCGAGGACCTCGAGCGCGTCCTCGCGGTCAACCTCGTGGGACCCTTCCGCCTGACGAAGGCGCTCGCCGGCCCGATGGTCCTCCGCCAGCGCGGCCTCGTCCTGTTCCTCAGCTCCGACGCGGCGGTGAGCGCGTATCCGGGCTGGGGATCGTACGGCGTGTCCAAGGCCGCCGCGGACCACCTCGCGCGCTCGTTCGCGGCGGAGCTCGATCCGGTGCGGTTCTTCTCGGTCGATCCCGGCGAGATGGACACGCGGATGCACGCGGACGCGATCCCCGACGCGGACCCGACGACGCTGGCGCGGCCGGCGGACGTCGCCGAGCGGATCGTGACGATCGTGGCGCGCTCGGGCGCGTCGACGAACGGCGCTCGCCTCGCCGCGGCGGACTTCCCGGCGCTCGACGCGCGCGGCACCGGCGGAGCGGCGGCGTGAGGGCGGCGGCCGCTCCCCGGGCCGCCCGGGACGTCCGGCTCCTCGTCGTCGACGGCGCCACCGGCGCCATGAGCGTCGCCTCGAGCGCCGAGCTGGCAGCGCTGTTCGAGCCGCGCGATCTCCTCGTCGTCAACGACGCCGCGACGGTCCCCGCGTCGCTCCCCGGGCGGACCGCGCGCGGCGAGGCGATCGAGCTCCGGCTGCTCGCGCAGGCGAGCGACCGTCGCTGGACGGCCGCGCTCCTCGGCGGCGGAGACTGGCGGACCCGCACGGAGGACCGGCCGCCCCCGCCGCGCGTCGTCGCGGGCGATCGCCTCGCGCTCGGCGGCTCCCTCTCCGCGCGCGTGGTGGGCCTCCGGCCGGAGTCGGCGCGGCTCGTCGAGATCGAGCTCGGGCTCGATCGGCCGTCCGAGCCGGCGCTCGCCGACCTGTGGGCCGAGCTGTACCGCGCCGGGCGTCCGGTGCAGTACGCGCACGTGCCGGAGCCGCTCGCGCTCTGGGACGTCCAGAACGTCTACGCGGCGCGCCCGTGGGCGGTGGAGATGCCGTCGGCCGGCCGCGTGCTCGACGCCGCCGCGCTCCTCGCCCTTCGCCGCCGCGGGGTCGCGATCGCCTGGGTCACCCACGCCGCCGGCCTCTCGTCGATCGGGGAGGCGGCGCTCGACGCGCTCCTGCCGCTGCCCGAGCGCTACGAGGTGACGGAGGAGACCTGGGAGGCGATCGCGCGGACGCGGAGGGCGAGCGGACGCGTCGTCGCGATCGGGACGAGCGCGGCGCGCGCCCTCGAGGGCGGCGCGCGCGCCGGCAGGCGCGAGGGCGTGACCGACCTGCGGATCGGACGCGGTCTTCGCCGCGCGGTCGTCGACGCCGTGCTCACCGGCGTGCACGAGGCGGACACGAGCCACTACGCGCTCCTCGGCGCGTTCGCGAGCGAGGAGGTGCTCGAGCGGGCGCTCGCGCGCGCGGAGGCGGAGGGCCTCCTCGGTCACGAGATGGGCGACGCCTGCCTGGTCTGGGGCGAGCCTCGGGCGTCGTCGCGGCGGCCGCGGCCCCGCGCGCGGCCGGAGGCGGCGACGACGGCGAAGTGACCGCGCCCTTGGCGAGGCGGCGTCACCGCTCGAGGAGCACGATCGCGGAGCGCGCCGCGAGCTGGAGGACGCTGGCGGCGACCGGCGCCTCGCTGCTCTCCTCTCCGGCCGCCAAGCCGAGCTCCGAGTGCGCCGCGAGGTTCCATCTCCGGCCCGGGCTCGGCGCCGGCAGCGTGACCATCCTGCTCGAAGGGCTCCAGTTGTACGCGACGTAGATCGAGCGCGCGTCGTCGCCGGCCTCCTCGCCGTCGATCCGAAGCGCGACGAACCCCCTCGACGAGTCGTCGAGGAAGCTCGCGCTCGCGACCTCGCCGGACGGCGTCAGCAGCGCGACGTCGGGGAGCCCGTTGCCGTCGTGATCGGCGCCGTCGCGGTGGCGCGTCGGCCGGAGCGCCGGGTGCGCTCCGCGGAGGCGGAGGACGCCGCGCGTGAACGCGCGAAACGCGCTGTGGCCCTCGGCGTCGCTCCAGTCGAGCCACGTGGCGACGTTGTCGAGGTTGTAGGCGTTGTTGTTCCCGCGCTGCGTGCGCGAGAGCTCGTCTCCGCCGAGGACCATCGGCACGCCGGCGGAGACGGCGAGGAGGAGCATCGCGGTCCGCGCGGCCTTCGTCTGCTCCGCCGGGTCGCCGCCCTGATCCCAGGAGATGTTGTCGTCGGTCCCTCCGGTCGACGGGCCGAAGGGGGGCGGCTGCTCGTTCTGCTTGGCGCCGTACGTGTAGAGATCGCGCAGCGTGAAGCCGTCGTGGGCGGTGACGAAGTTCACCGAGCTCGACGGCGTCCTCGCGCCGTAGAGCGACGGCGAGCCGCCGAGCCCGTCCGCGACGCGGCGAGGAGCCATGTCCTCGACGCCGACGCGGTTCTGCGCCTTCCGTATCGTGTCGCGGAAGTGATCGTTCCACTCCGACCAGCCGGCGGGGAACCCGCCGACCTGATACGTCCCGAGGCCGATCGCCCAAGGCTCGGCGATGAGGTCCACGCCCGCGCCGCCCTCGGCGCTCCGCGCGGGGAGCTCCTCGACCGCGCGCGCGATCACGCCCCCCGGGTCGCCCGCGTCGAAGATGAAGCAGTACGACTCGCAGCGGTCGCCGAGCACCGCCGCGAGATCGAAGCGGAAGCCGTCGACGCCCAGGTAGTGGGCGTAGTACGCGAGCGAGTCCATCACGAGCTGCCTGGCGATCGGCGCGCGCGGGTGGAAGTTCGGGCCGACGCCGTTGTTGTCCGCGAAGTGGTGGCCCTCGCCCGGCTCGTAGTAGCCGCGGGCGTCGAGGCCTCTCCACGAGAGCAGGTGGTTCGAGCCGCCCTCGCCGGTGTGGTTGTACACGACGTCGACGAAGACCTTGATGCCCTCGGCGTGGAACGCGCTCACCATCGATCGCAGCTCGCGCGTCGGACCGCCGGGCCGCTTGTCGGCCGCGTAGCGGCGGTCGGGCGCGAAGAAGCTGTTCGACGCGTAGCCCCAGTAGTTCTGCTTGCTCGGCGAGTCGTCGTTCTGCTCGTTCTGCGTCTCGTGGATGGGGAGGAGCTCGATCGCCGTGACGCCGAGATCACGGAGGTACTTGGCCTTGAGCGCGGCGCCCGCGTAGGTGCCGCGCAGCGCCGGCGGCACGGACGGATCCTGCATCGTGAGCCCGCGGACGTGGACCTCGTAGACGACGTCGCTCGCGAGCGCGCGCGTCGGCTTCGACGCGGCGGCGTCGCCGGGCTCGCCGCGGAGCACGATCCCCTTCGGCGCGATCGCGCCCGAGTCCTTCTGCCGGTTGCCCTCGCCGAGCTCGTAGATCGTCCCGTCGATGGGCTCGGGGGAGAAGGGATCGTGGCTGAGCTCGAGGGCGTACGGGTCGTAGAGCAGCTTGTTCGGGTTGAAGCGGTTGCCCGCGTCGTCGACGTCCGCGACGAAGCCTTCGAGCGAGCCCTTCGTCCACGTCGGCACGTACGGCCAGTTCGGGCCCCACGCGCGAAGACCGTAGTAAATCGTCTCGATCCCCTTGGCCTCGAGATCGGCGAGGGCCACCTCGGCCGACCACAGGGACCCGTCGGCCGCGCGATCGAGCGCGACGCGGAGGCGTTCGTCCTCGCCGCGCGGGCGCGCGAACAGATGAACCTCGAGCCGCGAGGCGCGCGGCGATCGCACGCGGAACGAGACGACGGCGCGCGCGGCGTCGATCCGTGCGCCGAGGCCGAAGTCCGGGAGCTGCCCCTCGTCGGTCGACGCGTCGGGGGGCGAGGCGGCGGGCGCGCCGGCCTCTCGGGACGCGGGAGGCGCGTCCGTCGACGGGTCGGCGTCCGCGCCCGGGCAGCCAACGAGCGCGAGGAGGGCGAGGCCGGCGAACCGCGTCGGGAGCGAGCTGCGGGGCATTGCGTCACTCTGGCATGAGTGACGGAAGTGCCCAGGTGAATGATGACGCGATGCGCAATTGAGACGCTTTGCGTCAATCTGTATTCGTCGAGATATCCTACCATTAGGGACTATGGCGCATCGTGCTGGCGCGCAGCGTTGCAGCGGGAGGCGCCGCGCGTGAGCGTGAAAGGGAGCCGGACGCGGCTCCGTTTCGAACCGGGGTGTCTCGTCGTCGACCGGCGCGTCGGCGTCGGGCGCGTCGGCGTCGGGCGCGTCTCGTCGACCGTCGCGCGTCGAGCGCGATGACGCGGCCCGGCCGACGGCGCGTCCGAACCGCGCCCGAACGTGGCGCGTCGATCTCCCCGCCGAGGAGCTTCGACGCGACCGCGTCGTCGCTTTTCGAGGCATCGAGCGCGTGGGGAGCAGGCCCGCCCGCGCGGAGCGCCGCCGGCGCAGCACGCCTCGCGCCGCCGCTCCGGGGCCCGCGGTCGTCGTGATGCTAGAGTGCGCGTGACTTGAAGATCGTCCACGCGGCCGACCTCCACATCGACAGCCCCCTCCGCGGTCTCGATCGCTACGAGGGCGCCCCCGCGTCGAGGCTCCGCGGCGCGACGCGGCGCGCGCTCGAGAACCTGGTCGCGCTGTGCGTCGAGGAGCGCGCCGACGTGCTCCTGCTGGCGGGCGACGTCTTCGACGGCTCGTGGAAGGACTACTCGACCGGCCTCTTCTTCGCCGCGGAGATGGCCCGCCTGCGCGAGGCGAACGTGCCCGTCGTGATCGTGCGGGGCAACCACGACGCCGCCAGCTCCGTCGTCAGGGCGCTGCGCTTGCCCGAGAACGTCCACGAGCTCTCGTGGCGGAGGCCCGAGACCTTCGAGCTCCCGGGCGTCGGGATCGCGGTCCACGGCCAGAGCTTCTCCCAGCGCGTCACCACCGAGGACCTCGCGGCGCGCTACCCCGATCGCGTGCCGGGCGTCTTCAACGTCGGGCTCTTGCACACCAGCATCGACGGGCGCGAGGGCCACGAGCCCTACGCGCCGACGTCGATCGAGACGATGCGCTCGAAGGGCTACGACTACTGGGCGCTCGGTCACGTGCACGCCCGCGAGATCGTCTCGATCGACCCGCACGTCGTCTACCCCGGCAACCTCCAGGGGCGGCACGCCCGCGAGACCGGGCCGAAGGGCGCGAGCGTCGTCACGGTGGAGGACAACGTGGTCGTGAGCGTCGAGCACCGCGCGCTCGACGTCGTCCGCTGGGAGGTCGTCACGGTCGACGCCGCGCCCGCGACCGACGCGCTCGAGGTCGTCGATCTGGCGCGCGCGGCGCTCGAGGCGCGCGCCGCCGAGGCCGACGGCCGCGTGCTGGCGGCGCGCGTCGTCGTCCTCGGCGCCACGCGCGCGAACGGCGCCGTCCGGCGCGATCTGGATCGCTTCACGAGCGAGCTCCGCGCGGCGGCGATCGACGGGCTCGGCGAGGCCGCGTGGCTCGAGAAGGTGATCGTGCGGACGCGCGCGACCGTCGATCTCGATCGCATCCGCGAGGAGGCGAGCGCGGTCGGTCATCTCGCGCGGCGCCTGGCGTCGATCAAGGAGGATCCGGAGGAGCTCGCCGATCTCGCCGCCGTGCTCGCCGATCTCGACAAGAAGCTTCCGGCCGAGCTCCGCGAGGGCGAGGGAGCGCTCCGCCTGTCCGACCCGGCGACCCTGAGCGCGCTGCTCGACGACGTGGAGCAGATCCTCGTGCCCCGCCTCCTCGAAGGCGGAGAGGTGTAGCGCGTGCGCCTCGCCACGCTCGAGCTGCTCGCGTACGGACCGTTCCGCGGCGTCGCGCTCGACTTCTCGTCTCCCGGCGTCCACGTCGTCCTCGGGCGGAACGAGGCGGGGAAGAGCACGACGCTCCGGGCGATCACCGGGCTGCTCTACGGCATCGACGCGAAGACGCCGGACGCGCACGTCCACCGGTTCGCCGACCTCCGCGTCGGCGGCGTCCTCGAGGACGCCGCCGGCGCGCGCGTCCGCGTGATCCGGCGCAAGGGCAACGCGAACACGCTCCTCGACGAGCGCGAGCAGCCCCTCGACGAGGGCGTGATGAAGAAGCTCCTCGGCGGCGTGTCGAAGGAGACGTTCACGCACGCGTTCGGCCTCGACCACGGCGCGCTCGAGGCCGGCGCGAAGGCGCTGCTCGAGGGGCGCGGCGACCTCGGCGAGAGCCTGTTCGACGCGAGCGTGGGCGGGGGCGGCGAGGTCCAAAGGCTGCTCGCCGAGCTGAACGCGGAGGCCGACCGCCTCTACAAGCCGCGCGGCTCGGCGCTGCCGCTCAACGACGCGCTGAAGTCCTTCGCCGAGGCCCAGAAGGCGATCCGCGAGAAGGAGAGCCGCCCGGAGGCGTTCCTCGAGCAGGAGCGCGGCCTCGCCGAGGCGATCGCGGCGCGCGAGGCGCGCGTGAAAGAGCGGGCGGACCTGGCCGCCCGCCGCGCGCGGCTCGAGCGCGCGAAGCGGCGGCTCCCGCTCGAGCGCCGCCGTCGGCGGGCGCTCGAGCGCCGCGGCGAGCTCGGCGCGCTCGCCGACGAGCGCGTTCACGAGCACGCCGCGCGGCTCGACGCGCTGAAGGAGCGCTTCGTCGCGTACAAGCACGCGCGCGAGCAGCGACGCGCGTCGCTCGCGGACGTCGAGCGCCTCGCCGATCGCGTGGCGGAGGCCGCGCGTCGGGCGGGGCTCGACGCCGGAGCGAACGCCGAGGCGCTCCGCCTGGACGCGCGCAAGGAGGAGCGCGTCCACGCGCTGCTCCGCGACCGCACGCGGCTCGTCGGCGCGATCGAGTCGGCGCGGGTGGAGATCGCGAAGCAAGAGCGCGAGCTCGCGCGCCTGGGCGCGATCGCGGGCGACGCGCCCTCGAGCGGAGCGGACGCCCGGGGCGCCGACGTCGCCGAGCTCGCCGCCGCGCTGGAGCGCGCTCGCAACCTCGGCGACGCCGAGTCACGCCTGGCGACGCGCCGAGCCCAGCTCGAGCGCAGGCGCAGGGACCTCGAGGCGAAGGCGCGCGCCGGCGGCCTCTTCGACGGCTCGCTCGAGGCCTTCGTCGCGCTGCGCTTGCCGTCCGTCGCCGGCGTCGAGCGCCTCGAGGCGCGCGCCGAGGCGGCGGCGCAGGCGCTCGCCAGGCTGGCCGAGCGGGGCTTCGATCTCGAGAAGGAGGCCGCGGCGATCGAGCGCCAGATCGCCGTGCAGTCGGGCGACTTCGCGCCGCCCGACGCCGCCGCGCTCGTCGCGGCGCGGCGCGCGCGCGACGACGCCTGGGCCGCGCTCCGCGCCGCCGACGCCGCCGCGCGCGGCCGCGCGGAGGTGGAGATGGAGCGGCTCCTCCGCGAGGCGGACGCGGTCGCCGACCGGATGATCCGCGAGGCGGATCGCGTGACGACGCTCGCGCGCCTCCGCTCCGAGGCCGAGACGAACGCGCGCCAGTCGGAGCGGCTCGCGGCGGAGCGGGAGCGCGCGACGGCGGAGCTCGCGGCAGAGGGCGACGAGCTCGCCGCCCTCTTCGCGGAGGCGAAGCTCGCGCCCCCGCGCCCCGCGGCGTTCTCCGAGATGCGCGCGTGGCTCGAGCGGCACGCGCAGATCGGCGAGAGCTTCGCCGCGCTCCGCGAG
>JAHBWF010000093.1 GCA_019637105.1 Labilithrix sp. | reverse complement strand
GGTCGTTCGAGGCCGCGCGCGGAGCGCGTGACGTCGGCTTCGCGCGGCCTCGCGGCGAGGCGCGAGAGGAGTCCGTCGGGATCGGCATCGAGCCGTCCGAACGTAGACCAGGCGTCCGCCGGCGAACAGCCGACTGCGGCGCGCCCTCTCGCGGCCGCGCGACGGCGGCCGCCTTTGGAGGCTCGTCCTTCGCGGCGTCCCCCTCGTCGCTCGCCGGGGCCGCGGCGTCTCTCGGCGCGCGCGCCGGCGCCGCGCGCAGGGTCGCGGTGACGAGGGCGCTCGGGGGCACGTCGGCGGGGGCAGGCGCCGGGAGCGGCTCCGTCTTCGCGCCGGTCTTCGGGGTGACGGAGGGAGGAGGAACGCTTCGCGACGTCGTCGTGAGACCTAGCTTCACGGGCTTGCTCCTGCGTGGGCTCACGAGCCGGCGCGTCGCGCCGAGCGGCGTGCACCTCTCGAGCGTAACGGAGGATCGGCCGGACGACGACTCTCTCTCGGGCCGAGCCCTCCGCGGGCGAGCTCGATGGCCGCCGCGGCGCTCAGGCGCTGGGCTCCCAGGTCTCGTATTCGATGACGTCGAGCTCCTCGAAACCCTTCCGTACGCGCGGCGTGAGCAAGCCGAGCCGCTTCACGTTCGGGACGATCTTGCTGAAGAGGAGGCGGCGGAACATCTGGAGCATCATCGACGACGCAGCCGCGGCCTCGCACTCGGCCTGCGGCAGCCCGACCGTGGCCCACACCTCCTGCGCGAGGAAGCGGTCGCGGAGGAGCCGCGAGCTCTCGATGACGAACTCCTCTCGATCGCGGAGCTCGCTCCCGGACATGTCGGCGTAGAAGCCCTTCAGCGACATCACGCCGAACGCCACGTGGCGCGCCTCGTCCTGCATGATCATCTGCGTGATCTGCTTGATGAGCGGCTCCTGCGCCGTCTGGTGGATGAGCCCGAACGCGCCGAGCGCGACGCCTTCGATGAGGATCTGCATCCCGAGGAACTTGAAGTCCCACCGTGAGTCCGCGAGGACCGTGTCGAGCAGCGTCTTGAGGTGGGCGCTCGGGGGATAGACGAGCTCGATCTTCTCGGAGAGGTAGCGATGGTACGCCTCGACGTGGCGCGCCTCGTCGAAGACCTGCGCGGCCGCGTAGAGCTTCGCGTCCATCGTCGGCGCCTGCGCGACGATCTGCGAGGTCGCGAGCAGCGCGCCCTGCTCGCCGTGGAGGAAGTTCGAGAGCATGTAGCTCGCGAGGTGGCGGCGGAGCTTCGGGACCTCCGACTTCGGGTCGAGCTTCTTCCAGATGTCGGTCCCGAAGATGGGGTTGCACGCGTCGGTGACGATCTCGCCCTCGGGATCGACGTTCGTGTCCCACGCGAGATCGGTCCGCGCGTTCCAGTTCAGGTCCTTCGACTTCTCGTAGAGCGTCCGGAGCTCGGGGCGCTGCGTTCGGTAGTCCCACGCGTACGTGGTGCCGCGCGCGTCGCCTTGGGCGAGGAGCGTCTCGCTCTCGGGGGCGGCCGGGCGGACCTCGGAGGCGCGCGGTGCTGTGGACGAGGCGGCGGGCGACGACGGGTCCGTTGCGGCGAGCGGCATGGAACTAACTTTTTAGTAAATAGTAAGTTGTGTCAAGGAGGCTCTTTTCCGCGGGAAAAGCGGGTGTCCTGCCGCAGGCGCGACGCCCCGAAGGGCCCGAAGCTCGCGGCGCGCGTCGGCGCTCAGCCCGTGCGGGGCGGCGCGGGCCCGCGGGCGGCCTCGCTCCTGGGCTTCACGGATCGCGCTCTGGAGGGGCTCTGCTCCCCGCGGGAGAGGTCCACGGCGGAGTGGGCTTCGCCGATCGCGCTCCGGGGATGCGCAGCTTCCGCGCGTGAGAGGTCAGCGGCTGAGCTGCTCTTCGCCGAGCGCGTTCAGGATGTCCTCGATGCTCTGCTCGCCGCTCTTCTTCTTCGAGGGCGTTGCGCGTGTGGGCGCGCCTTCGGTCGCCGCGGCCGGCTTCGCGGCGGCGGGGGCGGCGTTCGCGACGCGCTTCAACGCGGCCGGCGCGGCGGGGCGCTCCGTGGGAGCGGTGCCGCGCTGTGCGACCGGAGCAGAGAAGCCGTTCGGCGTGGCAGCTGCGGGGGCGTTCGGCGTGGCAGCCGCGGGGGCGTTCGGGATGGCAGCCGCGGGGGCGTCGGCGGGCGTCGCGACGGCGTTCGCGTCCGGCGGGATGGAGACCGGAGCGACGGAGGGCGGCGGGACGACGGCGGGGGGCGGCGCGTCCGCGACCGCGGGAGCGAGCGCCGCCGGGACGTCGTCGGAGCTGATCGTGATGGTGGCCGGCGGCACGAGCGGGAGCGGCCGCAGATCGAGCTCGGCGGCGTCGGTGCTCGGGGCCGCGACGTCGAGCGCCGCGGTCGACGCGCGGCTCGTCGGCTCGGACGGGTCGGAGTGAACGAAGACGACGCCTGCCACCATGACGCCGACGGCGAGCAGCGCGATCGCAGCCGCCGCGATGACCGAAGCCGTGAGCTGGAACGGCGCCGGCTGCGCCGTCGGCGCGCGCCTCGACGAGCTCGGCCCCATCGTGACGATCCACGGGCTCTCGGCCGACGAATCATGAGGGTGCATCGAGGGCATCGATCCGCGCATCGATGCGTGCGGCGCCGCGAGGGGGTGCATCGAGGGCATCGATCCGCGCATCGATGCGTGCGGCGCCGCGAGGGGATGCATCGAGGGCACCGATCCGCGCATCGATGCGTGCGGCGCCGCGAGGGGGTGCATCGAGGGCACCGATCCGCGCATCGATGCGTGCGGCGCCGCGAGGGGATGCATCGAGGGCATCGATCC
The DNA here is from genome assembly GCA_019637105.1 of Labilithrix sp. GTDB lineage: Bacteria > Myxococcota_A > Polyangia > Polyangiales > Polyangiaceae > Labilithrix. Next base: position 27,384 of record JAHBWF010000093.1, on the reverse strand, counting down.
ACGCATCGTCGTCGGGACGCCGTGCGACGCCATCGTCGTCATCGCGTGGTGGGTCGCCATCGGGACGCCGTGCGATGCCATCGTCGTCATCGCGTGGTGGGTCGCCATCGGGACGCCGTGCGACGCCATCGCCCGAGGCACGTGCGCGTCGACGGGGGGCACGGAGTGCATCGATCGTCGCGCGGTCGGAGCGGGCGCGTGCGTGTCGACGGGGGGCACGGAGTGCATCGATCGTCGCGCCGGGGGCGCAGGGACCGACGGGAGCGAGCGGCGGATGGAGGCCGCAGGGCTCGGGTCGGGTGGCGTCGAGGACGCGTCGAGCGCGTGGGCCGACGCCCTCGCGCGGCGCACCGCGTACGCGTTCGGCCTGGCCTGGCTCGGGACGCTCTCGGTGGGGGCATACGGCGAGACGTCGTCGACCTCCTCGATGGCGTCGACCTCCTCGAGCTCCGACGTCGCGTACGCATGCTCCATCGCGTTCGCGGCGTCGCGATCGGCCATGTCGGCGAGCTGCTCGCGCGCGACGCCCTCGGCGTAGGCGTGGTCGCCCTCGACGTAGGCATGCTCGCCTTCGGCGTAGGCGTCGCCTTCGGCGTAGGCGTCGCCTTCGGCGTAGGCGTCGCCCTCGGCGTAGGCGTCGCCCTCGACGTAGGCATGCTCGCCCTCGGCGTAGGCGTCGCCCTCATCGTAGGCATGCTCGCCTTCGGCGTAGGCGAGCTCGTCCGCGGCGTCGCGATCGGCCATGCCGGCGAGCTGCCCGCGCGCGACGCCTTTGGCGTAAGCATGCTCGCCGTCGGCGTAGGCGAGCGGCTCGCGCGCGTCGCCTTCGGCGTAGGCGTGCGGCGGCTCACCGTCGCCGTGCGGCCCGAGCGCCTCGAGCGCGACGCACGAGGCGCGGAACATCGTGACGCTCTCGGGGCTGCCCTCCGCCCGCGCGTCGAGCTCCGACGCCGCGACGAGCGACGCGCGGTCGACGAACGACGTGACCTCGTCTTCTTCGACCTCGCCGTCCAGGAGCGCCTCGTCCGCGAAGCCGCGTCCGAACGCGGCGGCCGCCGCCTCGGGCGACCAGGTCGCGTCGCCGCCGCGCGGGGCGTAGGCCGGAGCATCGGGCGGCTCCGTCCGCGCGGCGTACGACTCGTGGGCCGAGCGCGTCGGATCCGCCATCGTGCCGCGCGCGCCGCGGGCGAGCCGCTCGACGTGCCACGGACGCGGCGCCTGCGTCGGCTCGTCCTCGTACCCGGAGAACGCCGCGAGGCCGGCCAGATCCGCGGCCTCGACGCATGACGGCATCGCCGCGCGCGTCGGCTCGCCCTCGTCGATCTCCTCGGGATCCACGAAGTCAGGCTCCGCGTAGGACGAAGAGCGGCGCGCGCGGTGGAGGAGGTCCCGTCGACTCATGGCGTTCACCCTCGGCGCAAAATTGCACTCAGGGTGCCAAGGGGCGGGAGCGCAGAAGCGCGGCGTTTCTTGGCCCTCTTCGTGCTGTCCGCGTTCCAGGTGGATCCATCGGGGCCCGCCCGCCTTCACCATCTGCGAGCGAGACACACATCTGCCTTCATTCCGTCCACGGCGTCGGACGCGAAGGGGCCGGCGCGCCGCCGACGCTCGCGCCCTCTTCGACCGTTCGCGGCGACCGTTCGCGGCGCGTGACGCCGTCAGCGGCGCGTGACGCGGAGGTTGCGCGCGGCGCTGACGCTCACGCCTTGCGCGCCGCGAAGCCCGAGCGCGACGCGCGCGCCGGGCTCGAGCTCCGTCGGACATACGCGACCCGGCGCGCCGTCGACGCTCACGGTGATGCGCCCGCCCCGGCGCCTCACGTCGAGGCTCTGCTTCGCCGCTTGAGCGAACGCGCACGCCGCCCCGCCGACCTCGAGCTCGGCGCCGCGGTCGGGGCGAAGGACGATCTCCGGCGCGGCCGCCGTGACGTCGATCTCCAGCTCGAAGTCCGCGAACGTGACGTCCGTGAGGAAGGCGCTCGCGCCCGTGCCGAGGACGAGGCCGCGCGCCGGATCGAACCGGATCGAGCTCCCCGGGAAGCCGGCGAGGCGATCGGGCGCGAGCTGATCGGTCCCGTGGACGAGCAGCGGCTTCGGCACGGCGCCGTAGCGCGTGCGGGTCGCGAAGCGGAAGCCCGTGACGTTGAACCCCGCGTCGCCGCGATCGTCCAGCCAGAGCGCGAGCCCGGAGTCGCCGTTCGCGATGGTCTCGAGGCGCGGACCGGGCGCGGTGTCCTTCGCGGGATCGGGCGCCACGGCCATCGGCTCGAAGCCGCCGAACCAGGGCGACCAGCGCATCCAGCGGCGGCCGGTCCACAGCGCGGGCGCGCCCTCGGCGCCGGCGAAGAGGCGCACGAGATCGAGCTCCGCGGGATCGATCGGGAGCCCGGGCTCGAGCGTGCCGTCGGCGGAGATGACCCAGACCGTCTTGAAGTCCGGCAGATCGCTCGCCGGGCGGATGACGGCGAGCGCGCCGCCCGCCTCGAGCGCGACGAACGCGCGCTCCTGCCCCGTGACGAGATCGACCGGGCGCTTCGTCGCGCGGCTGGCGTCGGGCGCGAACCACTCGAGCGTCGGCACCTCGTTCTTGCTCGCGTCGCGCCCGCCGGCGACGAGGATCTCGCCGCTCGCGAGGCGGAGCACGGTGGGGTTCTCCCGCGCGACCTGGAGCAGCGCGACGCCGCCGTTGCGCGCCCGGCGCGTCACTGGATCGACGATCTCCATCGTGCGGAGCGGCCCCGCCGGCCCGCGGCCGCCGACCAGCAACGTCTCCCCCGTCGCGAGGACGACGGCGCCGTGCAGGGTGCGCGGCTCCGAGAGATCGATGCGGCGCTGCTCGAAGTCGCCGACGTCGCTCGGGGCGCCGATCTTCGGGACGTAGATCTCCGCGCTCGCGATGGCGCGGTGCGGGACGTCGCCGAGCCCCGACTCGGGATCGTGCCCGCCGGCGATCAGCGCCGGCGAGGCGCCCTCGGGATCGCCGGGCGCGCGGAAGGCCGTGATCGTCGGGTTCGAGCGGCGTGTGTTGAGGCCGAACTCGAGGCGCTCGATCGCGCCGGTCGAGAGATCGCCGACGTAGGTGTGGGGGACCTGCGAGCCGGAGAGCGAGCGTCCCCCGGCCACGATGAAGTGACGGCCGACCACCCCGAGCGCGACGTCCGTGCGACGCTCGATGTCGCGCGTGAGCCGACACGACTCGCCGCCCCCTCCACACGAGGACGTTGATCGGGCCTTGCTCGGGATGTCGGTGACGCCGCGCCAGTCGGGTGCGCTGCGAGATGTCGACGACGAAGGGCGGGTCTCCTTCGGGAGATCGGTCATGGCGCGGCCGACCTCGTGGAGGAACGCCCCGGCGGTCGGCGGGCGGTCGCTCGAAGTCTCCGGCGGCGTAGATGACCGAGTACGCCTCGCTCTGCGCGACGGGGCACTGGCGCGGCGAATAGACGATGACCGGCCGCTCCTCGATGTCGGCGTCGCGCGAGCAGCCCGGGCCGAGGGCGAGCGCGCCGAGCGCGCACGCGAGCGCGCCGGCGTTCCCCCGGTGGGTGGTCAGCACCCGCATCGTTCGAGCGTACAGTGTACGTCACACGAGGCCCAGGACGCGACGGGACGCGGCGGTCTCCTGCCCGCCCGAGTTCCTGATAGAATTCAGGACATAGTGTCCTATCCTCGGCCGGCCGCGGACCGCGTCCGCGACCGTGGGGGCCGCTACCTCTTCGATCGTGTACCCGCAGGTCTTCGGCAAGTACGTCCTCGAGCGCGAGCTCTCGCGAGGCGGCATGGCGCGCGTCGTCCTCGCGACGCTGCGGGGAGCCGGCGGCTTCGAGAAGAAGCTCGTCGTGAAGCAGATCCGCGACGAGCTCGCGTTCGACCAGCAGTTCGTCCGGCGCTTCGTCGAGGAGGCGAAGACGACGGTCGCCCTCAGCCATCCGAACATCGTCCCGGTGTACGAGCTCGGCGTCGAGCAAGGCACCTACTTCCTCGCGATGGAGCTCGTGGAGGGCGTGAGCGTCGCGGAGCTCTTGCGCGAGCGGAACGAGGACGGCTCGCGGCGTGTCCTCTCCCCCGAGGAGGGCGCCTACCTCGGCGTCGAGGTCTGTCGCGCGCTCGACTACGCGCATCGCCGCATGAAGGTCGTCCACCGCGACATCACGCCGAGGAACGTGATGATCGACGAGGAAGGTCAGATCAAGCTGATCGACTTCGGCATCGCCGCGCCGGCGCTCGTCGCCGGCCACGAGATCCTCGGCTCGCCGGGGCACATGGCGCCCGAGCAGGTCGACGGCGGCGAGCTCGGGCCGCCGACGGACATCTTCGCGGTCGCCGTGCTGCTGATGGAGGCGTGGACGGGCTCCGCGCCGTTCCGTCGCGCCACGCCGGAGGAGTGCGCGATCGCCGTGCGCGAGCCGCACCCGAGGCCGAGCGACTTCGACCCGCGGCTGCTCCCGCTCGACGCCGCGATCGCCCGCGCGATGGACGTGGACCCGCGCGCGCGCCAGCAGGAGGCGAGCGATCTCGCGCGGGCGCTCCGCGCGTTCCTCCAGGGCTCCGACGTCGCCGACATCGCCCGGGCCCTGGGCGATCGCGTCCGCGATCTGCGCGAGGAGGCGTCGTCCCCCGCGCCCCCGTCACGCACCACCGCGCCGCGCGCGTCGGCGGCGAGCCACGGGGACCTCGGCACGAAGACCTTCGCGGCGCGCGACGAGGCCCTGAGGTGGTCGAGCCCGCCGCCGAGCTTCGACGCGGACGACGGGCTCCTCGTCCCGAGCACGCGCCGCCTCGAGGAGAGCACGCCGAGGCTCCCGGCGTCGCAGCCGCCTCCGGCGCGTCGCGAGGATCCCGCGCTCTCGGTCCCGACGCCGTTGATGGTCGACGTCGAGGAGCTCGAGCGGATCCACGGCGACATCGCGGGCGCGCGCGCGGGCGAGGCCGCCGAGCGGCCGGCGGCGGGCGCGTCGCCGCGGACCGGTCCCAAGCAGACGGACATCCCGACGGTGCGCCGCCCCCGCTTCTCGCGCCCCGAGATCTCGGCGCCCGAGAAGCTCGAGACGGTCGCGACGCGGCCGTTCGAGACGCCCGTGCGCGCGTTCGAGGCCGCCGAGGCGCCGTCGGCGAGCGCGAGGCGGCGGCGGTCGGCCGTCGCGCTCGGGGCGCTGGCGGCGACGGTCGTCGTCGGTCTCGCCGTATGGCGTTCGCGCGCGACGGTCGAGCCGGTGCGCCCGGTCGCGACGACGACGTCGGCCGTGACGTCCGTGACGGCGCCGCCGAGCGTCCGCCCGTCGACCCCCGCGGAGGAGGCGCCCGAGGCCTCCGCGGCTGAGGCCTCCGCGGCCGAGCCCTCCGCGCCCGATCCGGCGCGCTCCGCGCCGGGCCCGACGGCGAGCGTGACGCCGCCGGCCGCGGTGACCGGCGCGCCGGCGGGGACGGGCTCGCCCACGACGTCGGGCTCGACGCCGCTCGGCGCGGGCAAGGCGGCGGTGACGTTCCTCGGCGAGCCCGGCACGCGCGTCTCGATCGACGGGGTGTCGCGCGGGTCGTGCCCCGTCCGCGTCACGCTCGCGGAGGGGCCGCACGAGGTGCGGTTCACGTTCGATCCCACGGGCGAGAGCCGCGGCGAGCGCTTCACGGTGAAGGGGGGCGACCACGTGACGGTGCGCGCCGAGTTCACCGGGGCGACGCCTACGGTGAAGATCCAGCGCTGACGCTCGAACCGCTCGCCGCGCGCGTCAGTCGCCGAGCTCGTAGGCGAGCTCGCGCGGCGCGTCGGAGGCGCGGACGAGGTCGGGGTCGGTCGTGAGCGCGCGGAGGCAGCGGTTGTAGTGGAGGATCGGTGCGGGATCGTCCGGGGAGCCGAGGGCGTCGGCCCGCTCGAACCGGACGAGCGCCTCCTCGAACGCGTGGATCGCGTTGTCCGCGCGCCCCGCGACGAGCTGCGCCTTCGCGTAGCGCTCCCAGGCGACGCCTGTATAGTACACTCTCTCGTACTCGGTGCTCAGCCTCGCGAAGGCCGCGCAGGCGGCGTCGAAGAGCGTCATCCACGCCGTCGGGAACTGGTCGGTGAGCGCGAGGCCCAGCGTGCACCACGCCTCCTCGTCGTGGGGCGCCACGTCGAGGACGTCCCGGCAGATGCTCTCGGCGTCCTCCGGCTGGTTGAGCGCGCGGTAGTGCTTCGCGAGGTTGACGGCCGTCGACAGGTTGCGCGCGTGCAGCGCCTTCAGTTCCCGCCCCATGCCCTTGGCGTATCATACGGCGCGCCCGACGCCGCCCCGCGCGTCGGGCGTCCGACTCCTCGAGCCCGATGATCCGAAACCGCACGCCCTCGTCGCCGCGCGTCCGCTCGCTCGCCGCCTTGATCTCGCTCGCTTGCGCGTGCGGAGGTCGCGACGCTGCGTCGCCGGGTCGCGCGGAGCCGCTCCCCGAGACGTGCCGCGTCAACCTCGGGCCTCGGAGCGAGGCGCTCCCCGGGGCGACGCCCGCCCCGGCACCGCCGGCGTCCTCGCGGTCGTCGCGGCTCGTCGCGCACGTCGAGCTGAAGCTCGCGACGCTGACGAAGGAGCTCGAGAGCAAGATCGGCCCGCGCCTCGCGGAGGAGCGGAACAAGGGCATCGGCATCGCGGGCCACCTCAACTACACGGTCGACCGCGGGCCGTTCAGCGTCGCGATCGAGGGCGATTCGCTCGTCGTCCGCACCGACGTCAAGGCGCGCGCCGAGGCGTGCCGCGGGAGGTCGTGCTACGCGTCGTGCGAGCCGCAGGGCCGCGCGACCGCGACGGTGCCGCTCCGTCTCACGCCCGAGTACCGCTTCGCGCCCTCGCGCGTCGCCTTCGCGTTCACGCGCGGGTGCGAGGTGCGCGCGCTCGGCGGCATGGTGAAGATCGACGTCACGCCCACGATCCAATCCGCGATCCAGCCGTCGCTCCGCCGCGTCGAGCAGGAGATCGACGGCGAGCTGCCGCCGCTCCGGCCGCAGGCCGAGCGGCTCTGGGCGGAGATCGGAAAGTCGCGGAGCCTCCCGCTCGGCGGCTGCGTCGTCACGAACCCGCGGGGCATCGTCCAGGGCCCGGCCGCCGGGCGCCCGGAGTCGTTGCGCGTCCGCTTCGGCCTCGTCGCCTACCCGGAGCTCCGCTCGCGCTGCGGCGACGTCCCCGCGGCGCGTCCGCTCCCGCCGCTCACGCACGATCCGGCGCTGCCGGCCGAGGACGATCTCGTCCTCGCGCTGGTTTCGCCGCTCGCGACCTCCGCGTCGGGGCTCGAAGGGAGCGATCCGTTCGACGCCGGCGGCGCGCGCTCGCGCATCGCGCGGGCCACGGCCGTCCCGGCGGGCTCCCTCGCGCAGCTCGACCTCGGCCTCCGCGGGGAGGCCTGCGGCGACCTCGCGGTGCGCTCGACGCTCGGGTGGACGGAGGACGGGCGCTCGCTCCGCCTCGTGGCGCCGGTGTTCGCCAAGGGGGAGCGCGAGCGCGTGGCCGGGACCACGCTCGCCCCGGACACGATCGTGCGATCGCTCACGGCGGCGCGCTTCGCCCCGCCGGTCCCGCCGGAGACCTTGAAGGAGCTCGTGCCGACCATCGCCTCCAGCATGTCGGATCCCACCCTCGACGTCCGCGCGAAGGTCGGGCGCGTCCAGCCGCTCGACGTCGTCCTCCGCGGCGAGGACCTCGCGGCGTCCGTGCTCGTCCGAGGGAGCGTCGAGCTGAAGCAGCGCTGAGGCCCGCCGCACCCGGGCGCCGTGAGCTCGGCCGGCTCGCAGGCGCTCCCGTCCGCGGGCTCCGCCCTCCTACGCGTGGCGCGCGAGCTACTCCGCGTGGCGCGCGAGCTACTCGTGGAGCGCGAACAGCTTGTTGTCGTTGGCGGCGACGAAGACGGTCCCGTCGCGGCCGATCGCGAAGCCGAACGGGTTCGCCCCGATGTCGACCTCCCAGCGCCGCGCTCCGTCCGGAGCGTAGGCGAACATCTTCTTGTCGCCGCCGACGTAGATGTCGCCGTCGGGATCGACGACGACCGCCGTCCGCAGCGGGACCCCGGTGTCGACCTCCCACTTCATGGAGCCGTCGGCGGGGTCGAACGCGGCGAGCCAGCTGCTCGTCGCCGCGTAGATCGTGCCGTCCTTGGCCAGCGCCGGGAGGGCCTGCCACATGACGTCCCCGCGCGTCGTCGTGGTCCACTTCGGTCCGCCGTCGGGGTGGACCGCGTGGAGCCGGCTGCCGAGGGTGCCGGCGTAGATCGTGCCGTCGTCGGCGACGACCGCCGCGCACCTCACCTCGCCGGTGGTGGCGTACGACCAGCTCTCGCCGCCGTCGCGCTTGAGCGCGTAGAGCCGGCTCCCGGCGCCGACGTAGAGCTCGCCGGTCGGGCCGATCGCCACCGCCGCCCAGATGTCCGAGCCGAGGTCCTTCTCCCAGAGCTGCCCGCCGTCGGGGGAGAGCGCGAACAGGCGATCGCTGAACGAGCCGCAGTAGACGGTGCCGTCCTCGTCCACGACCGCGGACGTGTCGATCTCGCCGCCGGTCGCGAAGCGCCAGTAGGTCCCGCTCTTCCGATGAGCGACGACGTTGCGCTCCGCGCCGAAGTAGAGGGTCCCGTCGACGCCGATCGACGGGACGTTGGTGACGTTGTTCGCCACGCCGGTGCCGGACTCGGCGAACGGGCGCCGCCCGCCGTCGGGATCGAAGGCGAGGAGGCCGTCGACGTTCGCCGGGACGAAGACCGTGTCGTCGGCGCCGATGACGGGGTGCGTCTCACGCGTCGAGATCGTCGTCTCCCAGACGATCTCGGGCTTCGCCTTCGGCCCGCGGTGCGCGGTCCGTCCGGCGTGGCCGACGCATCCGCCGATCATCGGCCACGGCGCGCCGCGCTGGCTGCCCGGCCACGAGCACGTCTCGGGGCCGGGCGCGGCGTCCGCGTCGCCCGCCGCGTCGGGAGGCGCGCCGCCTTCGGCCTCGGGCGTCGTCGCGCCCGGCGCGCCGTCGGTCGGCGTGGAGCCCGTCGCGTCCACGCCCGCGCCGACGACGTCCAGCCCGCACGCGGCGAAGCCGAGCGCGACCGCCGGAACGGCGAAGGTCCCGGCGAGGATCTTGCGGAGCGTCAGGGCCACGCGCCAAGCGTAGCAGACGCCGTCGAGCGCCCAGCGCCCGACGGCGTCGGTCACTCCTCGGCGTCGACCGTCTCGGCTCGATTCGCCGGCGCGGGCACGCCGAGCGGGCGCGCCGGCTCGGCGTCCGGCAGGACGGGGAGGCGCTTCTTGTGCTTCGGCGGGAACAGCTTGCGCGCGATCCAGCGCAACGGATCGTAGAAGTCGTCCGCGACGCGCTCCTTGAGCGGGATGATGCCGTTGTCCGTGAGCACGATGTGCTCGGGGCAGACCTCGGTGCAGCAGCGCGTGATGTTGCAGTATCCGATGCCGAACTCGTCCTTGATCATCGGGCGCCGGTCGACGGTGTCGAGCGGGTGCATGTCGAGCGTCGCCAGGTGGATCAAGAACCGCGGCCCGACGAACTCCTCGGTCTCGTGGTGATCGCGGAGCACGTGGCAGACGTCCTGGCAGAGGAAGCACTCGATGCACTTCCGGAACTCCTGGATGCGGTCGATGTCCTCCTGCTGCATCCGCCAGCGGCCGTCGGCGTCGCGCGGCCGCGGCGCGAAGGGCGGGATCTTCTTCGCCACTCGGTAGTTGTGGCTCACGTCGGTGACGAGGTCCTTGATGAGCGGCCACGTCTTCATCGGCGTCACGACGATCGGCTCGGCCGGAGCGAAGGTGCTCATCCGCGTCATGCAGAGCAGCTTGGGCTTGCCGTTGATCTCGGCGCTGCAGGAGCCGCAGCGCCCCGCCTTGCAGTTCCAGCGCACCGCGAGATCGGGCGCCTGCTTGGCCTGGACGGCGTGGATCGCGTCGAGGACCACCATGCCGGGGTAGGTCTCGACCTCGTAGGCGACGAGCTCGCCGCTCCCCGCGACCTCGGCGTCGGCGCGCCAGATCTTCAGCGTCGCCTTCGTCGCGCTCGATCCGGCTCCCTCCCTCTCGTGGGCCATGGCTACCTGTCCTCCTCCAGCAGCACCTTCTTGATCTCGTCGGGCACCTCGGGGAGGGGCGCGGCCTCGAGCTCCATCCCCCCGCCGGCGGCGCGGCAGACGTGGTTGACCTTGGCGAACGCCGGGTCCATCTCGGCGAAGTCGTCGCGGGCGTGGCCGCCGCGGCTCTCCTTGCGCGCCAGCGCCGAGCGCGCCATCGCCTCGGACACGATGAGCATGTTCCGGAGGTCGATGACCTCGTGCCAGCCGGTGTTGTAGTGCCGGTTGCCGCCGACGACCTTCGTCCGCGCAGCCGCCTCCTTCAGGCGATCGAGCTCCTTCAGGCAGGTCTTCAGGTCGCGCTCGTTCCGCATGATGCCGCAGTACGTCTGCATCACGTTCATCAGGTCCTCGTGGACCGCGAAGGGGTTCACGCCTTCGTCGCGGTCGAACGGCTCCAGCGCCTCGCGCGCGAAGGCCTCGATCTGCGCCGGATCGACGTGCTTGCCCGCGGTCGCCTTGGCGTACCTGCCGGCGTGGAGGCCGGCGATGCGCCCGAACACGAGGAGGTCGGAGAGCGAGTTGCCGCCGAGACGGTTCGCGCCGTGCATGCCGGCCGCGCACTCGCCCGCCGCGAAGAGCCCGTCGATGCACGTCTCTTGCGTCTCCGGGTCGACCCGGATCCCGCCCATCGTGTAGTGCGCGGTGGGGCCGACCTCCATCGGCTCCTTCGTGATGTCGACGTCGCCGAGCTCCTTGAACTGGTGGTACATCGCGGGGAGCTTCTTCTTGATGTCCTCGGCGCTGCGGCGCGAGAAGATGTCGAGGAAGACGCCGCCGTGGGGCGAGCCGCGGCCCTCCTTCACCTCGGTGTGGATCGCGCGGGCGACGATGTCGCGGGGGAGGAGATCCGGCGTGCGGCGCGCGGTCGACGCCACGCCGCTCGTCGACTCCGCGAGCCAGCGGTCGGCCTCCTCCTCCGTGTCCGCCGTCTCGCTCGCGTAGAGCGGGTGGATGTAGTCGAACATGATGCGCTTTTTGTCCTTGTTCCGGAGCGTGCCGCCCTCGCCGCGGACGCCCTCCGTGATCAAGGTCCCGCGCACGCTCGGGGGCCACACCATGCCGGTCGGATGGAACTGCATGAACTCCTGGTCCATCAGCTCCGCGCCGAGGAGGTAGGCGAGGGCCTGGCCGTCGCCGGTGCACTCCCACGAGTTCGAGTTGATCTTGAACGCGCGCCCGATGCCGCCCGTGGCGAGCACCACGGCCTTCGCCTCGAAGACGACGAACTTTCCGTTCTCGCGCCAGTAGCCGAAGCAGCCGGTGACGCGCCCGCGCCGCCGGCTCGCGCCCGCCCCCGAGGGGCCGTCGCCGAGCAGGCGGGTGACCGTGCACTCCATGTAGACCTGCATGCCGGTGTGGACGCCGTGCTGCTGGAGCGTGCGGATCATCTCGAGGCCGGTGCGGTCGCCGACGTGCGCGAGCCGCGGGTACTTGTGGCCGCCGAAGTTGCGCTGGAGGATGCGCCCGTCCTTCGTTCGGTCGAAGAGCGCGCCCCACTCCTCGAGCTCGTTGACGCGGGCGGGCGCCTCCATCGCGTGGAGCTGCGCCATGCGCCACTGGTTCAGGTAGCGGCCGCCCTTCATCGTGTCGCGGAAATGGACCTTCCAGCTGTCGCGCGGCTCGACGTTGCCGAGCGCCGCGGCGACCCCTCCCTCGGCCATCACCGTGTGCGCCTTGCCGAGGAGCGACTTGCAGATCAACCCGACGGAGAGGCCCATCGCGCTCGCCTCGATCGCCGCGCGCAGGCCGGCGCCGCCCGCCCCGATCACGAGGACGTCGTGCTGGTGCGTCTCGTACTTCGTCTCGGCCATCGTGTTCGTCTCCGTAGGGTGTGAGAGGAGGTCCGAGGCTCAGAGGAGCCGGACGTCCTGGATCGCGCCCGTCGCGACCGAGCGGATGTAGACGTCGCAGAGGACGACGCCGGCGAGGCTGATCCAGGCGAACGCCATGTGATCGACGTTGAGCCGCGAGACCGCCGACCAGAGCCGGAAGCGGAGCGCGCCGAGCGGCGCCGTGGAGTAGCTGTCGACGCTCCCGCCGACGAGGTGACGGAAGGAGTGGCACGAGGTCGTGTAGAGGGTGAGGAACGCGCAGTTGAGGAAGATGACGAGCGAGCCCACGCCGAGCCCGAGCTCGCCCTCCCAGCTCAGCGACTTGGCGAAGTCGTGCCAGAGGAAGACGAGGAACAGGAGCGCGAAATACAGCGCGTAGCGGTGCAGGTTCTGGAAGACGAGGAGCTTCCGCTCGCCGTTGTAGTGGCCTTGGGCGCGCCCGCCGACCGCGCAGGCGGGCGGCGTCAGCGCGAACGCGCGGTAGTAGGCCTTCCGGTAGTAGTAGCAGGTGAACCGGAAGAGACCCGGGAACGGCAAGATGAGGATCGCCGGCGTCAAGAGCGGGACGCCGAGGTCCCTCGTCTCGAAGTACGGCGACGCGAGCGGCGAGAGGTACGGCCCCCACGCGTAGTGGGCTCCCTCGAACGCGCGCAACGTCGCGTACACGACGAAGCCGCTCAGCACGGAGAACGTCACCAGCGGGCCGACCCACCAGTTGTCCTTCCGCAGCGTGTTGCCCAGGCCGTCGACGACGGGCAAACGCACGACCTTGTCAGCCATCGAGCCTTCCCTCCCCGGGCTCGGACCCCCCAAAAGCCCCCGCTCATTTTCTTAGTCTCCGTAGAGGTCGCGACGCAAGCGGCGCCTCGACGCGGGGAGGCGCCGAGGCGCGCGGGATCCGCGGCGCCTGCGGCGACGGCGTCGCGGCCGCGTCCGCGCGCCGCAAAAGGCGCGCGAGCCTCGAGCGGACGCCGAGGTCGAGCGCGGTGCGGCGCGGGTGAGGCATCCGCTGGCGTCCGCCACGAGCGTCGTGCTACGTCGGGCGTCGCCATGCCCGATTTCTTCGACATCTCCCGCCACCTCACCGCCGAGGAGCGCGCGATCCAGAGCTCCGTGCGCGCCTTCGTCGACGCGCGCGTCCTGCCGGTGATCGCCGATCACTTCGAGGCCGGCACCTTCCCGACCGATCTCATCCCCGAGATCGCGAAGATGGGCCTCCTCGGCTGCAACCTCCAGGGGTACGGCTGCGCCGGGCTCTCCCAGGCGGGGTACGGCCTCGCGATGCAGGAGCTCGAGCGCGGCGACTCGGGCGTCCGCAGCTTCGCCAGCGTGCAAGGCAGCCTCGTCATGTACCCGATCCACGCGTACGGCTCGGAGGCGCAGAAGGAGCGCTACCTGCCGAAGATGGCGAAGGGCGAGATCATCGGCTGCTTCGGCCTGACCGAGCCGGACGCCGGCTCGAACCCGGCCGGCATGCGCACCACGGCGATCGACGACGGCGACGCGTGGATCCTCAACGGCACGAAGCGATGGATCACGAACGGCAACCTCTCGCAGGTCGCGCTCGTCTGGGCGAAGGTCGGCGGGCAGGACGGCGTGGTGCACGGCTTCCTCGTCCCGACGGACGCGAAGGGCTTCGAGGCGCGCCTCATCCACAAGAAGGCGAGCTTGCGCGCCAGCGTCACGAGCGAGCTGATCCTCGAGGACGTGCGGGTGCCGAAGGACGCGATCCTGCCGAACGTGAGGGGCATGAAGGGCCCGCTCTCGTGCCTCACGCAGGCGCGCTACGGCATCGCGTGGGGCGTCATCGGCGCGGCGAACGCGTGCTTCGAGAGCGCGCTCGACTACGCCAAGAACCGCGTCCAGTTCGCGGGCAAGCCGATCGCCGCCCACCAGCTCGTCCAGGCGAAGTTCGCCGAGATGCTCACGCAGATCACGGCCGCGCAGCTCATGGCGCTCGAGGTCTCGCGTCACAAGGAGGAGAAGACGCTCCGCCCGCAGCACGTGAGCATGATCAAGCGCAACAACGTGCGGATGGCGCTCGAGGTCTCGCGCGTCTGCCGCGACATCCTCGGCGGCAACGGGATCACGCTCGAGTATCCGATCATGCGTCACCTCTGCAACCTCGAGACGGTCTACACCTACGAGGGGACGCACGACATCCACACGCTCATCCTCGGCCAGGACGTCACGGGCATCGCCGCGTACGAGTGAAGGACCCTCGAGCCGGCGGGGGCTCCGAGCGCGCGCGCCGCCGCGCCGCTCGGGGCGAACGCGCCGAGCGGCGTCAGCCGATGAAGGTCGGCGCGAGCGCGCCCGCCTGACGGAGCGCCTCGAAGAGCGCGACGCCGACCGCGTTGGCGAGGTTGAGCGAGCGGACCGCGCCGAGCGTGGGGATCCCGACGAGGCGGTCGGCGTACCTCGTCGTGAGCTCCTCGGGGAGACCGACGCTCTCCTTCCCGAACACGAGCGCGTCGCCCGGTCGGAAGCCCGCGTCGAGGTAGCTCCGCTCGGCGAGCGCGCTGAAGAGGAAGAGGCGGCCCGCGGGCGACTCCTCCTCGAAGGCGTGGACGAACTGCGGGAAGTCGACGTGCGTGCGCACGTCGACCAGGTGCCAGTAGTCGACGCCGGCGCGCCTCACGCTGTGCTCGTCGATGCGGAAGCCGAGCCTCCCGACGAGGTGGAGCGGCGAGCCGGTGGCCGCGCCGAGGCGCGCGACGTTCCCGGTGTTCGGCGGGATCTCGGGCTCGACGAGCACGAGGTGGAACGGAGCGGCGCCGCGGGATTGGAGAGGAGCAGCGCGGAGGCGGGGCGAGGGGAGCGGACGCGACATGGTTGGAAGCTCGGGGCGGACGACACGCGTCGTCCGCGGCGGCGCAAGGTCGGCTTACCAGGAGCCGCGGTCGCGAGCGAGGCGCGAAGCGAACGCCTCGGAAGACGGAGCCGCAAGGTCCCGTCCGGCCCCACGCCGTCCTTGACGCACGTCCGATCGGGAACGTAGCCTCAGCCGTCGTGCGCTTCCGTCGCGCCTCGCTTGGCCTCCTCGCCGCCGCCGCGCTGAGCGTCCTCATCCCCCGTGAGGCGCGAGCGGGGGACATGGACCCGACGCCGGAGCGACTCGTCAACCAGCCGGCGGGGCTCCCCGCCGGTCAGACGTGCCAGAGCATCGCGGCGAACCCGGGCGCCCTCGTCTCGGCGGGCCTCCGACCGCAAGACTTCCCGTGCCGCCCGAACAACGCGGCGTTCGCCAACATGATCTCGGAGCTCGGCTTCGCGATCGCGCCGACGTCGTTCTACCCGGCTCGGACGACGGGCATCGGCGGCTTCCAGGTCTCGGTCGAGGCGAGCTACACGAAGATCAGCGCCGACCGCTCCGTCCCGCAGGCCAACGGCGGCTCGATGCAATACTGGCACCTCGGCACGCGCGGCCCGCAGGACCAGAACACGCGGCAGTCGTCGATCGTCAACTCGTCGCCCGACAGCGTGCTCCAGATCTACGCGCTCAAGGCGCGCAAGGGGCTCCCCCTCGGCTTCGAGCTCGCCGGGAGCCTCGGCTACGTCTCCAACACCACGCTCTGGGTCGGCGGCGGCGACGTCCGCTGGTCGATGCTCGAGGGTTTCCGCACGGGGGTGCTCGGCTTCCTCCCGGACATCTCGGTCGGCGGAGGGATCCGGACGCTCACGGGCACGTCGCGGTTCTACCTGACGACGCTGGGCGTCGACGTCCGCGTCTCCAAGCCGATCACGCTCCAGGACAGCTCGCAGATCATCCCGACGCTCGGCTTTCAGCGGCTCGTGATCTTCGGCGACTCGAACGTCGTCGACTCCACGCCCAACGTCGACGCGGTCGCGCAGTGCGGGTTCGGCGGCCTGGACGAGACGAGCGGCGCCCCCATCTGCCGCAACAAGCTCCCGAACGGGGCCGACGCCAACACGGACTTCGCGAACAACTTCACGTTCGACAGGGTCCGCGTCCACCGCAACCGCGGCATGGTCGCGCTCAACTATCGCTACGAGATCGTCTGGCTCGGCTCGCAGATCGCGTTCGACATCAACGAGCCCAGGGACGAAAAC
This sequence comes from Labilithrix sp., assembly GCA_019637105.1. Lineage (GTDB taxonomy): Bacteria > Myxococcota_A > Polyangia > Polyangiales > Polyangiaceae > Labilithrix. Next base: position 11,408 of record JAHBWF010000093.1, on the reverse strand, counting down.
CCCGGCATCGTCGGCAGGCGCCAGTGGACGCTCTCGTTCGAAGGCGGCGTGCACTTCTGATCGTCGCGAGCGCGCTGGCGACGGGCGCGCTCGTCGTCGCGTGCGCCGGGCGCGACGGCGCGGGCGGCGCGGTCGGCGTGAGCGACAAGGCGCCGGGGCGGTCCGCGGCGCGCGACGCGGGCGACGCCGAGGCGGTCGACGGGGCGGCGGCGCTGCCGCCCGGGTACCGCGAGTCCTTCACCAAGGTGAACAAGGCGCGCTTCGTCTCGCAAGGCCACGCCGCCGGCCGCTGGGAGGTCGACGTCTGGGCGAACGAGCTCGCGGCGAAGGCGCTGGCGGCCCGCGCGCGCGAGGTCCCGCCGGGCGCGATCGTCGTCCAGGAGCACCACGAGCGAGGCGTGGGGCCCGACGGCTCGGCGGAGGCCGACAAGCCGGACGGCCCGATCATGGTGATGGAGAAGAAGCCCGCGGGCTTCTCGAGCGATCACGGCGACTGGCGCTTCGCCGTCGTCGGCTCCCAGGGCCAGCTCGTGCGCGACGGCGCGATCGAGACGTGCGCGGGCTGTCACGACGACGCGCCGATGGACGGGCTCTTCCCCGTCGTCGAGTAGGCGCCGCGCCGGCTCGGCGCGTGGACGGCCGCGACGCGGCGCGTTCAGAAGAAGACCAGCGCCGTGATCGCGACGAGGATCGCGACGGCGAAGAGGAGCGTGGCCACCGTCGCGCCGGCGTAGGAGACGCCGAGCGCGGCGCGGCTGCGTTCGCCGTCGAGCCGGTAACACCCGCGGAGGAACGCGTTCGTGGCGCGCGTGGGGAGCCCGGAGAGCGCGCCGGCGAGCTCCGCCGCGGCCCCGAGGCCCTCCTTCAGCGCGACCACGATCGCGCCGAGCGGGCCCATCACGAGATCCCAGCCGCACGCGTAGAGCCCGAAGCGGAGGGCGCGCGAGCGCGCCCCGCGAGCGCCCTGGCGCCGCGCGCCGACGTCGATCGAAAGCCCGTGCGCCGCGTGCGCGGCGACGAGGAGCGCGGCGAAGGCGGGCAGCCCGAAGAAGACGACGCGCGCGGTCACCGACCTCGCCGAGGGGTCGCGCGCGAGGTGCGCGAGCCAGCCGGGCGCGATCACCGCGGCGACGGCGAGGAACGACGCGAAGGCGGCGGCCGCCGCGAGGAGCTCGCAGAGCGCGGCGAAGCGGAGCGCGGGCAGGAGCGGGCCGTCGGGGAGGAGCTCGAAGAACCCCTCGGCGTCGCGCGTCGTCGAGCGCGCGGTCGACCAGAGGCGCGTGAGCACGGGCACCCCGGGCCGCTCCCAGGCGACGACGGAGACGATGCCCGAGCGCGAGAGATCCTCGAGATCGTCCCGGCAGCCGGCGCAGTCGGCGTCTCCGCAGAACGCGCAGACGACGGCGGCGGGGACGTCGAGCAGATCGGGCGACGAGCCGCCGTCGGCGGCGTCGCGCGCTCGTCGCTCGAGGCGCTCCTCGAGCGACTCTTCACGGTCGAAGCGTCTTCGTGCGGCGGCCATCGTGGATGGAGCATGCCTCCATCCCCTCGCGCGCGCCAACTCCCCCTCGCGCGCGCGCCGATGTGGGTGAGCGACGCGCCGGCGTCAGTGGAGCGCCTGGCCCTTGGAGGAGCCGCGTTTGACGTCGATGACGTCGAGCGAGCCGCCGAGGCGGAGCGCGACGATCACCGCCACGAGGGACACACCCAGGGTCGCCCACATCGGCCAGTCCCACGTGTACCGGACGGGGATGAGCCCGCCGCGCGGCGGACGGGCGAGGAGGACGCCGATCGCGACGGCGGGGATCGCGCTCAGGAACGCCGCCGCGATCCGCGCCCCGCGCATCTGGACGATCGACCGCCGGCTGAGCACGGTCGGGACGAGGACCACCCACGCCGCGCAGCACGCCCACAGCCAGCCGATCCGCTCGTGCGCCAGGTCGAAGGCGGACTTGGCGTCGATGTAGGGCATCGTCAGGCGCACCCAGGGCATGAAGAAGAGGGCCAGGCCGGCCAGCGCGAGGGCGGCGAGCGGCCCCTTGCCGCGCCCGAGGTACGTGAGCGGCATCCGCTCCATCTCCGGGGCGGTCGGCACCCCGGCCTCGTCGTGCATCGCGTCGATCGACGGCGGCAGCTTGTGGAGCTTGGCCAGCGGCATCTGGCAGACGGGGCAGGCCTCCGCCTCGCCCTCCTCGAACATCTCACGGCAGAACGGGCAGGCGAGGAGCGCCACGCGACGAGCATAGCCAAAGGCGAGGAGGCCGGAGCGATTCACCCTCCGACCGACACGCGGGCGGCCTCGGGGTTCCCGCGCGCTCCGCTCGTGCTAGGGAGGTCGGCATGGCACGACCGCCGAAGCTCGACGCCCCCGCCGTCGCCGCCTGGCTCGCGGAGCACCCGGGGTGGACCCTGGAAGGGGACGCGCTCGTCCGCACCTTCGAGACGCCGGACTTCGCCGCCGCGCTCGCGTTCGCCGTGCGTCTCGGGCTGCTCGCGGAGAAGCGCGACCACCACCCGGACGTCCTCATCGGCTGGGGAAAGGCGCGCGTCGTGTGGACGACCCACGACGCGGGCGGCGTCTCGCAGCTGGATCTGGACCTGGCCGCCGCCACCGACGCGCTCGCCGGTGTATCCTGATCGAAACAGGTGAGCTTCCCCCTGTACGAGGGGCTTGCATCCGAGGCGTGTAGGTTGCAATTGATGGGGACGTGACCGCACGCGAGACGGAGCTCCTGGCGGCGCGCGCCCGGCTGAAGGCGCGCGTGATCGAGATCGTCGGGGACGGAGAGATCCCTCGGTTCGAGGAGGCGCTCACCCATCCGAGCTACGCGAACGAGTCGAGCGAGCCGGACAACCAGCGGCTCGAGTTCCTCGGCGACGCGGTGCTCGGTCTCTGCGTGAGCGAGCTCTTGAGCCGGGAGAAGCCCGAGGCGGACGAAGGCGTGCTCACGCGCATGCGCAGCGCGCTCGTCAACGCGGAGGCGCTCGCGCTCTGGGCGCGCACGGAGAAGATCGGCGAGGCGCTCGCGCTCGGCAAGGGCGCTCGCGCGGGCACGGAGCGCGAGCAGACCAACGTCCTCGCCGACGCCGTCGAGGCGCTCGTCGCGTGCGTCTACGAGGCGCGCGGTCTCGACGGCGCGCGGCGGCTCGTCGAGCACGTCGTCCGGGAGCCGATGCAGGAGGCCGGGCAGCTGGGCATCCGCGATCCGAAGAGCCTGCTCCAGGAAGAGGTGCAGGCCCGGGGCCTGCCGGCGCCGACCTACCGCGTGCGCGGCATGAGCGGGCCGCAGCACGACCCGACGTTCGAGGTCGAGGTGATCGTCGGGGACGCCGTGGCGGGCGTAGGGGAAGGGCGATCGAAGCGCGTGGCCGAGCGCGTGGCCGCGCTCGCCGCGCTCAAGGCGCGGCCCGACCCGCCTCGGGAGCGCGAGGGATCGAGCGAGGGAGGCTGAACCCCGCGTCGAACGCGGGGAACTCGATGATCTTCAGGGGGTCGACGTTCACGTCGCGCACGTGCTTGGCGCGGAGGTCGTCGATGAGCTTCCTCTCGCTGGCCTCGGTGCGCTCGCGGTAGAGCGTCGCGCGGATCTGCGCGGTCGCCTCCTCGAGCGAGCGGCGCGTCGCCGGCACGGTCGTACGGCGCCAGACGATCGCGAACAGAGAGCCCTCGGGGACGGGCGCCGGGACGAGCTCGCCGTCGCTCACGGCGGACGCGGCCTTGACCAGGGCCGGCTCGACCTTCACGCCCGCCTCGTTGCTCGACCCGTCGGGCGCGACGAAGCCGAGGTTGCCGCCGCGGAAGCTCGTCGCCTTGTCGACGCTGTGGTCGCGCGCGAGGTCGTTGAACTTCTGGATCGTGAGCTCCTGCTTGGCCGCGGCGAGGACCTCGTCGGCCTCGTCCCGCGTCCGGCAGAGGATGCGCCACAGGTTCACGCGCTCCGGGGAGTCGAAGCGGGCGCGGTTGTCCTCGTAGTACTTCTTCACGTCCGCCTCGGGGATCGCCGCGGGGGACTTGAGCTCGCCGGAGCGGATCGCGCGGAGGGTCGCCGTGCTCCGCGCGCGCTGGAGCTGATGCTTCGTGGGCAGCGCGTCGTCGAGCTTCCTCCGCTCGGCGCCCTCGCCGAGAAGGAGGTCGCGGACGATGACCTGGTCGACGTACGCCTTCACGATCTCGTCGCGCGAGGCGCCGAACATCGCCGCCTGGAACGGCGGGATCTCGGCGAGGCGGTCCTCGAGCTCGGCCACCGAGACCGTCCGCGATCCGACCCTGATCGCGATCTTCCCGCGTCGCGCGGCTTCGTCCGCGTCGCTCGCGCCGGCGTCGGGGGCCGCGTGCGACGCCGCGGACGCCGCGAGCGAGGCGACGAGGATCCCGGCGAAGAGCGCCCTGGGGGAGCGGAGCATGCGGCGGAACGATCGCGCGATCACGGAGCCCTTGGCTACCAGAAACGGGCCGGGCGCGTCAGGGGGCGGCGCGCGGGCGTGGGCGGCCCCGCTTGGCGGCCTCGGCGAGGACGCCGGCCTCGCGGAGGACGTCCTCGCCGATGCCCACGAAGCGGTAGACCTCGGGGTGGAAGCTGTACGCGCGGTGCAGGCGCTCGACCACGCCGACGATCGACTCCGGCGAGACCGCGCTCTTCTTCACCTTGGCGACCTTGCGGATCGAGCTGAGCGGCTCGCCGAGGTCCATCAGCTCCTGCACGCGCTGGAGGATGTCGAGCGGCTTGAGCTCGCGCGATCCGCGGGCCTTGCCCGCCTCGAGCTCCTTGAGGAGGCGCTGGCGCCGCTTCTCCGTACGGCCGTCGAGCTTGTGCGAGGCCGCGCCGCGTCCGCCGAGGATGTCGTTGAAGACGCGGGCGACGCGCCGCTTCTCGATCGCCTCGGGGCTCCCGCGCCGGTTCGGCGCGCGCCCGCGCGCGGGCTCGGTCTTCTCGTCGGCCCTCGGGCTCTTCCCCACCTTCGCGCGCCCCTTCACCGCTGCCATCGTCCCCGACGGTACGGTGCTCAAATGAGGTTGTCAACTTGGGTTGAGACGCTTCAATTCGTCGAACAACCGAGCAAAACAATGCGTCTTCATTGGCAGCGCTCGGCGAGTCCGATCGCGAGCGCGAGCGCGCCGACGGCGACGAGCGGCCACGCGCGCCTGAAGAAATCGGGCACGCTGCGCCCGAGGACCGCGAGCGTGCGCCGCGTCGCCTCGCCCCTGCCGACGACCCGGACGACCTCGCGCGCGATCTCCGCGCGCTCCTCGTCGTCCATCGGGTCGTCGCCGCGGAGGTAGTAGAGGTGGTGCTCGAGCTCGTGTCGGATCGTCTCGCGGAGCTCCTCTTCCCAGTCGAACGGCCCCTCCTCGCGCTCGATCCTCGCGAACGTCTGGTAGAAGACCGTGACCCTGGGGGGGCGCGTGGGCACCGGCGCTCCGCTCGGCGGAGGCGGCAAGTAGCACCCGAGGAGCGGCTCGCCGCCGTCGTCCACCTCCGGCGTCCCGGCCTCGACGATCAGCTCGACGGCCTCGCCGGGGATGTCGTCGATGAGCGGATCGGCGATGGCGTGGGCGAGCTCGACGAACTCGGCGAGCGGCGGGAGGGCCTCGTGCTCGCGGTCGTCGTCGAGGGCGCCGCGGCCTCTCGCCTCGAGGTCGAGCTCGCGCTCGACGGGCGCGTCGACGGTGTTCCTCGCCCTGCACTTCGGGCAGAACACGTCGCAGGCGAGGCGCAGCGGGTAGTGCGCCGCCAGCCAGACGTCCGCGATCGCGTCGAGCGCCGCGTCGCCTCCGTCCGCGAGGGCGCGCGCGACGCGCCGGGCGCCGCGGATCGGGCCGATCTCGACGATCCCCAGCGCGTCGACCGCCGCCTCGTCGAGGACGAACCCCGGCCTCGTCAGCGCCGCCCACAGCGGCGAGGCCTCGCGGACGGTGCGCGGCGCGAGCGTGATCGTCCGCGCTTCGCGCACGCGCCCCAGGCGGATCGGCGCGATCTCGAGCGGCACGCCCAGCTCCGCCGTCCGATCGAGCTCGGGATCGTCGAGCTCGCCGTCCTCCCACGGGCCCGTCTCGAGGCCGGCGCAGGGCCGGACGGCGATCGACGCGCCGCAGTTGTGGCAGTCGATCGTGACCTCGTCTTCGTGGACGAGCCCCGCCTTGACGAGGAGCGCGCGGACGACGTGGAAGTCCGCGAGCGGGAGGTCGTGGACGTCGATCTCCGACGTCCCCTCGGCGATCGCGACGTCGCGCTCGAACAGCGCGAGGACGTCGGAGAAGAGCGGCGCGCCGGGGGCGGGCGCGGTCGCCGTCACCGGGGTCGACGCCCGGCGCCGGAGCGTCACCCGCGCGCCGCTCGGCAGCGTGAGCGTGCGGGGGAGCGCGAACGCCACGGCTAGGCCCCTCCGCGTCCGCCCGGGCCCTCGTGCGCGTCGGGCTGGATGCGGAGGACGCGGACGACGAAGGAGTGGATCGCGTAGACGGCCGGCGTCAGCAAGATCGCGACGACGACCTTGATGCCGTACTCGCGGGCCACCTTCTCGAAGACCCAGCGCCAGCGCTCGGCGAAGGCCATCTTGCCGAGGAACGATCCGGGATCCGAGGCCGCCGTCCAACCCCAGAAGACGACGTTGATCACGACGGTGTCCACGATCTGACTGAGGAGCGTCGAGCCGGTCGCGCGGAGCCAGAGGTGACGCGACTGCGTGAGCGCCTTCCAGAACTGGAAGACCTGGATGTCGAGGAACTGCCCGAGCAGGTAGGCGATCATCGAGGCGACGAAGAGCTGCGCGCTCCCGCCGAAGATCTTCTCGAACTCGGTCTGCGTGAAGTACGTCGAGGCGTGCGCGGGGAGCGCCGTGCCGAGCTGGAGGACCCCCCAGGCGAGCACCGCCATCGCGAAGCCGAGGAGCGTGAGGAAGCGCGCGCCGCGCCGGCCGTAGAAGTCGTTCACCACGTCCGTCAGGAGGAACGTGATCGGGAAGGGGATGATGCCGACGGAGATCGGGCCGAGCGGCGTCGGGATCGTCTTGCCGCCGATCACGTCGCCGAGCAGGAGGCACGACACGAAGACGGCGGCGAGGCACACGAAGAGCTTGTGCGTCGCGGTCATCCGCGCGAATGGCCCAGGGGCTTCGGCGTTCTTGAATGTCACTCGGAGGGGCTCCTTCGCCTCGGGCCGCCGACTATGGCACCTCTTCAGCCGTCTGACGACGGGGGCGGCGCCTCGCTCGCGGCCGACGGGCCCTCGACGGGGAGGACGAGCCGGAAGACCGCGCCGCGGCCGTTCGCGCTGGCGCCGACGTACGACAGCTCGCCGTTGTGCTCGTAGGCGATGCGCTGCGCGATCGCGAGGCCGAGGCCGGTGCCGCTCGACTTCGTCGTCGCGTACGGCTCGAAGAGGCGCCCGGCGAACTCCGGCGCGATCCCGGCGCCGTTGTCGGCGACGGAGAACGAGACGTAGCGCCCGTCGGTGTCGGTGGTGAGCGTCACGGCGCCGCCCGGCACGTCCTTCACGGCGTCGAGCGCGTTCTGCACGAGGTTCGTGAGGACCTGGATGACCTGATCCCGGTCGGCGCGGATCGCCGGCGCGCGCCTCTGGGTGACGTGCGAGAGGTGGCGATCTCCCGCGGCCGCCCGGTGCGTCTGGACGACGTGGCGCGCCACGTCCTCGACGTCCATGTCCTGCGGCCTCGGCGGCGGGAGCCTGGCGAAGCGCGTGAACTCCGTGACGATGTTCGAGATGCGGTGCACCTCGTCGAGCACGGTGCGCGTCGCCTCGTCGAAGTACTCGTCGAAGCGCGGATCCTCGCGCGCGCGGAGGCGTCGCAGCGTCTCGACGGCGGCGCGGATCGGCGCGAGCGGGTTCTTCACCTCGTGCGCGACGCGCCGGGCGACCTCGCGCCACGCCGCGACGCGGCTCGCGGCCGCGAGGCGGCGGCGCGTGACGGCGAGGTCCGTGATCATCCGGTCGAACGCGAGCCCGAGCTCGCGCACCTCTCCCGAGCCCCGCACCTGGAGCGGGCGCGCCTCGCCGGCGGCGACCTTGCCGGCCTCCTGCGCGAGCACCGAGAGCGGTCGCCCGATGCTGCGCGCGAGGACGACGGCGACGAGGAACGCGACGATCGCGGCGACGATCGCGAGGACGCCGATCGCGCGATCGACCTCCGCGAGGTTCGCCTCGAGCTCGCGGGTCGATTTCACGATCTCGAAGGGGAGCGACGCGCCGTGGGCGTCCTCGATCTGGCAGGTCGCCCGCTCGGCGCCGCCGGCGACGCTCGCGACGGCGCCGGACGACGACGACGGCGTCGCCGCGGGCGTCGAGGCCGCGCTCGCGGCGACCGCGGCGCCCTTCACCTTCGTCTTCGGCGCGGGGGCCTTCGACGGCGGGTCGGCGGCGGCGTCCGCGCTCGTCGTCCGCGGCCACGACGGGACCACCGTGACGCCGAGCGTCCGCGCGATGCGGTCCATCGTCGGATCGACGTGGCGCGCGGCGACCATCCCGACGAGCCGTCCATTCGGCGAGGCCTTGGTGCAGCGCGTGACGATCGCCGGCACGGGCGGGAGGCGCAGGGAGAACGTCGACGCGTCCGCGCGGATCAACGCGTCGACCTCCGCGGGCGCGACGCCGAGCAGCGTGGTCGGGCTCGCGCCCACGATGTCGCCCTTCTCGGCTGCGACGAGGAGCTCGTCCATCCCGAACGCCTTGCGCTCGGTGTGGACGCGCGCGGAGAACGAGAGGCGTCGCTCGTCGATCTCGCCGTTGTCGATCGCGAGGCCCACGTGCTCGACGAGCTCGTTGCCCTCGCAGAAGCCGGTGATGAGCGTCCGGTCGGCGTCGGCCTGACGCCTCACCTCGCCCTTGATGCGCTCGCAGATCCCGCGGACGTCCTCGCGAAAGCGCTCGGTCTCCGTCGCGACGAGCCGGTAGCGAACCGCCACCCCGACGAGCGCGCTCGACGCCGCCGCGAGGAGGCCGAACGTGAGGGCGAGTCGGAGGGCGAGTCGCAAGCGGAGCCTTGGCGAGGAGAGGAGCCGTCAGCGTAGCGAGGGGCCGAGGTCGCGGAGAGGAGCCGACGGCGTCGGGCCGGCCGGCGCCGGACGACGACCAGGCTACCGCTTGTAGGGCCGTACGGGAAAACGCCTGGAAGCCCAGGCGCATTCGCGGCGTGTCCGCCGGGCGTCGCTCCGTTCGATCGCGCCCGGGTTGCCCGTCGGCGCGCGCTGCCGTAAGAACTCGACCGATGCGCCTCTTCCGCTTCGTGCTCCTCGGCGGCGCGCTCGCGGGCGCCGTCCAGGCCTGCAGCGGTGACGACGTCACCGAGCCCTCGGGCGACGCGGGCGCCGACGCCGCGGCGGACGCCGGCGCCGCGAAGGACGCGGGCCACGGCGGCCACGACGGCGGCGGGGGCGTGGACGCGGGCCCGCCGCCGATCCGCTGCACCGACGACGAGCTCGCGGCGAACGACTTCACCGACGGCGGCGCGCTCGTGATCACCTTCCTGAACGCGGCGAACCCGCGGCAGTACGAGAACCACTGCGCCACGGTGAAGGTCGGCGCCAGCGTGACCTTCTCCGGCGGGTTCCGGCAGCACCCGCTCCAGGCGGCCGGCGGCGACTCGCCGAACCCCATCCCGTACGTCGCGGAGGATCAGCCCGACGACCGGCTCGTCGTCACGATGCCGAACGCCGGGACGTTCGGCTACGAGTGCGAGTTCCACCCCGTGCAGATGTTCGGCGCGATCCGCGTCGTTCCCTGACCGGCGGGCCGTCGTCCGGCGAGAGAGGCTCGCCGCGCGCGAGCGTCCGTCGCGTCCGCTCGAAGACGGCGGCGTCCGCGCGTCGCTGCGCCGCGCTGCGCTTCGACTCGGCGACGAGCGGGAGCTTCATGCGCTGGACGTCCGCGAGCGCGTCGCGGTGCCGGCCGAGGTACGCCCAGTAGAGCGCCGGGAAGGGGCACGTCGTCTTCGGATCGAAGCGGCAGCCCTCGCAGAAGTCGCTCATCCTGTCGATGTACGCCGAGCCCGCGACATACGGCTTGGTCGTCATGAGCGCGCCGGCGCCGAACGTCCCCATCCCGAGCACGTTCGGCTCGACGACCCAGTCGTACGCGTCCACGTACGCGACCCAGAACCAGTCGGTGAGCTCGCGCGGCGACACGTCGAGGAGCGACGCGACGTTCGAGAGCACCATGAGCCGCGTGATGTGGTGGCTGTAGCCTTCTTCCCAGACCGCCGTCACCACGTCGTCCAGGCACCGCAGCCCGGACGGCGCGCCCCAGTAGGCCGGCGGCAAGGGCGCGCTCGCCCCGAGCGCCGACACGCGCGAGCCGCCGTCGCCGCCCGCGCCGCGCTTCCAGCGCTCTCCGGCCCACGTCCGAAAGCCGCCGTCGCCCGGCGTCCTCGCGCTCGCCTGCCTCTCTCCGTCGATCACGCGAAAGCCGTCGGTGGCCTCGTGGACGTGGCGAACGTACTCGCGCCAGCCGAGCACCTGCCGCACGAAGCCCTCCCGGCTCTGGAGCGGCAGCTCGTCCATCGCGGCGACCTCCGCGACCACCCGGCGCGCGGGCAGGCGCAGGAGGTTCAAGAGCGGCGATACGCGCGTGTGGAAGAGCCCGCGCGACGCCGTCGACATCGCGTCCTCGAAGGGCCCGAACTCGGGGAGGCAGCGCGCCTTCGCCCACCTCCACACGCGCTCCGCGTCGCCCTTGGTCGCCGGCAGCGCCTCGGGCCGGAGCGCGCCCGGATGGCGCGCCATGCGCTCGTTCACGAGGTCGCAGACCTCGCGCGTGATCGCGTCGGGCGTGAAGGTCGGCGGCGCCGGCGCGTCCGGCGTCCCCGGCCAGCGGCGCCGGTTCTCCGGGTCGAAGCTGAACCGGCCGCCCAGGGGCTTCTCCCCCTCCATCAGCACGCCGAGGCGGCGCCGCACGTGGCGGTAGAACGCGTCCATCCGCCACGGCAGGCCGCGCTGACTCTCGTCGAAGTCGGCCGTCTCGGTGAGCCATCCCTCGTGCGGGATCTCCTCGAGCGCGCCCTGCGCGACCAGCGGCGCGAGCTCCCGGCGAAGCTCGCGCTCGGCGGGGCGCATGACGCGGAGCGCGCCCGTCTCCTTCACGACCTCCTCGATCGCCGCGGCGTACGACGGCGCCACGAGGTGCCGGACCTCGACGCCGCGCGCCGCCTGCTCGAGCGCGAAGTGCCGGAGGTTGGCGACGACGAGCGCGAGCTTCTGCTTGTGGTACGGCCGTCGCGCCGCCTTCTCGGGGCACTCGACGAGCACGATCCCGAGCGTGCGCGGATCCTCGCGCGAGAGCGGACCGATCTCGTCGCTCAGCTGATCGTACGCGACGAAGAGCCAGCGGCGGCTCGCGCGCGCGACGCGTCGTCGGTCGAGCGCGCGCCGGAAGGTGCTCATGCCCCGCACGTTAACC
>JAHBWF010000092.1 GCA_019637105.1 Labilithrix sp. | reverse complement strand
GGCTCGCCGCGAGCGCGAGGCTCGCGTGGCACTTCCTCGCGGGCTCGATCCGCGGCGGGTGGGACGTCGCGCTCCTCGCGCTCTCGAGGCGCGTCCCCGTGGCCCCGGCGGTCGTGTCCTACACGACGAGCCTGGCGCCGGGCCCCGAGCAACGGCTCTTCACCACGCTGATCAACTTGATGCCGGGCTCGTTGACCGTCGAGGCGCGCGATCGCGAGCTCCGCGTCCACGTGCTCGTCGACGACGGTGGGTTGGAAGCCGAGCTCCGCGCGCTCGAGAGGCGCGTCGTGAGCGCGGTCTGGACCGACGCGCCCGCGAGGAGAGACCAGCATGCATGAGCTGCGCATGGGCGTCGCCCTCTTCCTCCTCCTGATGTTGCTCCCGGGGCTCGCCCGAGCGTGGCGTGGGCCGACGCTCACGGATCGGATCCTCGTCATCCAGCTCTTCGGGACCTGCGGCGTGGCCGTCCTGCTGCTCCTCGGCGGCGACCGCGAGGCGGCGGCGCTGCGGAACGTCGCGCTGGTCTTCGCCGTCCTCGCGGCGGTGACGGTGATCGCGTTCGTCCGCTTCGCCCCGAGCGAGGACGTGCGATGACGCTCCAGGAGCTCGCGGCAGCCGCCCTGCTCTTCGCCGGCGCGTTCTTCTTCCTCGCCGGGGCGATAGGGCTCCTCAGGTTCCCCGATCCCTGCACCCGGATCCACGCGCTGACGAAGGCGGACAACCTCGGACTCGGCTTCGTCGTGCTCGGGCTCGCCGTCGAGGCGCCGTCGGTCGTCCTCGTCGCGAAGCTCGGCGTCATCTGGGTGCTCGTCCTCGTCTCGAGCAGCCTGTCGTCGCAGCTCATCATGGGCCGAGCGCAGGCGCGGGCGCCCCGAACCGACCCGCGGGGACCGACGTGAGCCTCGTCGACTGGACGCTCGACGGCGTGCTCGCCGCGCTCCTCCCGCTCATCGCGTGGGGCGTGGTCACCGCGGCGTCGCTGGACAAGGCGATCATGCTCTTCATCGTGCTCGGCTTCGTCTCGGCGCTCGCGTGGGCGCGCCTCGACGCGATCGACGTCGCGCTCGTGGAGGCCGCGGTCGGCTCCGGCCTCACGGGCGCCCTCCTGTTGAGCGCGCTCCCCGCGATCCAGCCCCGTCTGCGACGGCCGTCGTCTCTCGCCCGCCGCGCGGGGGTGGGCGCGCTCCTCGCCGGGATCACGATCTGGCTGGGCGTGACGACCCTGCGCCTGCCCGCGCGAAGCGGAGGGTTGGCGGAGCTGGTCTGCGAGAACATCGAGCAGAGCGGCGCGCTGCATCCGATCACGGCCGTGCTCCTCGACTTCCGCGGCTACGACACGCTCATCGAGGTGGCGGTGCTGCTCGTCGCGTCGCTCGCGGTCCGCGCCGTCCAGCGTCCGCGCCTCCGGCCCGGCCGCCGCGGGGAGCCCACGTCGGAGCCCCTCGCGTCGTTCTTGAACCTCCTCGTCCCCGCGAGCATCGTGATCGCCGGCTTCCTCGTCTGGGAGGGCTCGCACGCGCCGGGCGGCGCGTTCCAGGCAGGCAGCATCCTCGCCGGATGCGGCGTGAGCCTGCAGCTCACCGGCGAGCGCCCGGCGCTCCGGATGACGCTGCGGGTGCGCGCGGCGCTCGTGCTCGGCCTCGCGGTGTTCGTCGCCCTCGCCGGCGCGCCGCTCCTCCGAGGGCACGACCTGCTCGACTACCCGCGGCCGTGGGCCGGCCCGCTCGTCTTCGCCCTCGAGCTCGCGTTGACCGTCTCGATCGCGGTCATCCTCGTCACGTTCTTCCCCGGAGCGCCCGATCGGCCGGAGCCGCCCGCGCGCGCGGCGGACTCGCCATGAGCGTGTGGATGCTCTACGGCGCCGCGGCGATCGGCGTCTTCTCCGCCGGAGTCTTCGGCGCGTTCGGCGCGACCACGCACGTCGTGCGCCGGGTGCTCGGCGTCAACATCATGGGCGGCGGGGTCTTCCTCCTGCTCGTCGCGAGCGCGCGCCGCGCCCCGTCGGCGATCCCCGATCCCGTCCCCCACGCGCTGGTGCTCACGGGCATCGTCATCTCCGTGAGCGCGACCGCCCTCGCGATGGCGATCGCGCGGGCCCTCTCCGTGACGCGCGAGCGGGACTCTCCCGCGCCCCCTCGGGACGAGCCCCCGCGATGAGCGGCACGACGCCGTGGATCTCGTGGACGATCCTCGCGCCGCTCGCGGGGGCCACCCTCTCGGTGCTCGTCGCCCGGCGGGCCGTCCCGATCGCCGTCATCGCGTCGGCCGCGACGATCGTCTCGGTGGCCGCGACCGTCGGGCAGGTCGCCTCCGCCGGCGCGGTGAGCAGCGCGGCCGGCGCGTGGGGCGCCCCGCTCGGGATCACGCTGCGCGCCGACGGCTTCGGGGCGCTGATGCTCGCGACCTTCGGCGTGGTGGGGCCGCTCGTGAGCCTCCAAGCGATCGGCCGACGCGGCGGCCCGCGCGCGCGTCGCTTCCTCGTCCTGTGGCTCTTCGCCTGGGCGTCGCTGAACGCGCTCGCCCTCTCGGCCGACGTCTTCAACCTGTACGTCACCGTCGAGCTGGTGACGCTCGCCGCCGTGGGGCTCATCGTGGTCGAGCGGGATCGCCGCGCGCTCGCCGCGGGCCTGCGCTACTTGCTGTTGTCCCTCGTCGGGTCGCTCTTCTACCTGATGGGCGTCGCGCTCCTCTACGCCGCGACGGCCACGCTCGACACCGAGCTCCTCGGGGAGCGCGTGACGCCCGAGCCGGCGTCGTGGACCGCGCTCGCGCTCATGACGGCGGGCCTCTGCCTCAAGGCGGGGCTGTGCCCGCTGCACGCGTGGGTCCCGCCCGCGTACACGAGCGCGCCGCCGGCCGTCAGCGCGCTGCTCTCCGGGCTGATCGGCAAGGCGCCGTACGTGGTGCTCGTGAGGCTCTGGGTCGAGGTCTTCCCGGGCTCGCTCGGCGGCGGCGCCGCGCGGCTGCTCGGCGCGCTCGGCGCGCTCGGGATCTTCTGGGGCTCGCTCCTGGCGCTCCGCGCCCGCCGCCTCAAGCGCGTGCTCGCGTACTCGAGCGTCGCCCACGTCGGCTACCTGTTCCTCTTCTTCCCGCTGGGCACGGCCGGGGCGTGGGCGGGCGCGGCGTACGTCGCCGTCTCGCACGCGGCGGCGAGCGCCTCGATGTTCATGGCCGTGGAGGTCGTCGAGCGCTCCGTCGGCCACGACATGCTCGACGCGACCAAGGGCGTCGCGCACCGGCGCCCGCTCACGTTCGTCGCGCTCGGCCTCGCGGGCATGAGCCTCATGGGCTTGCCTCCGAGCGGCGGGTTCGTCGCGAAGTGGCTCTTGGCCCGCGCGGCACTCGAGCGCGGCGAGTGGTGGTGGGCCGCGGTGGTGATCGCGGGCGGGCTCCTCTCCGCCGGGTACGTCTTCCCGATCCTCCGCGGGGCGTTCGCGCCGCAGCGCCGCAGCCCGGAGCTCCGGCGCGCGCCGCGGCACGCCGAGCTCGTGAGCCTGTCCTTGGCCGTCGTCGCGCTGGCGCTGGGCCTGATCCCGCTTCGGCTGATGGCGCTCTTGAAGCTGGCGGGGCGGTCATGACGCTCGAGACCACGCTCCCGCTCTGGGTCCTCCTGACGTCGCTGATCCCGGGTGTGCTGCTCTTCTTCCTGCCCGAGCGCCGTCACGGCGTCCGCACGACGATCAACATCTCGGCGGCGTGCGCGAAGCTCGCCCTCACGGCCGTCATGGTCCGCGGGGTGTACGCGGGCCGCCGCTACGAGACGCGGATCCCGTTCCTCGCGGACGTGGACATCCTGCTCCGCGCGGACCCGTTCGCGCTCCTCTTCGTCACGCTGTCGGCGGCGCTCTGGCTCGCGACCACCGCCTACGCCGTCGGCTACCTCGAGGGCTCCCCCCACCGCAGCCGCTTCTTCGGCTTCTTCTCGCTGTGCGTGGCCTCCACGATGGGGATCGCGCTCGCCGGGAACCTGCTCACGTTCTTCGTCTTCTACGAGATGCTGACGATCACGACGTACCCGCTCGTCGTTCATCGGGGCACGATCGAGGCGCTGCGCGCCGGAGACGTCTACCTCCGGTACACCATCGGAGGCGGCGCCGTCTTCCTCGCGGGGGTGGTCCTCATCTACTCGCTGCTCGGTCCGCTCGACTTCGTCGAGCGCGGCGCGCTGCCCTTGGCGGCGAGGGAGCACCGCGTCGCGCTCGTCGTCGCCTTCGTGTTGCTCGTCGGGGGCCTCGCGGTGAAGGCTGCGCTGTTCCCGCTTCACCGCTGGCTCCCGGAGGCGATGGTGGCGCCGGCGCCGGTCAGCGCCCTGCTCCACGCGGTCGCCGTGGTGAAGGCGGGCGCCTTCGGGATCACGCGCGTCGTGTACGACGTCTACGGCGTCCGGCTCGCGCACGAGCTCGGCGTGATGCGCCCGCTCGCGATCCTCGCCGCGTTCACGATCGTCTACGGCTCCGTCCAGGCGCTCACGCAGCGGGACCTGAAGCGGAGGTTGGCGTATTCGACGGTGAGCCAGATCTCGTACATCGTCCTCGGGGTGGCGATCTTCGGCACGCTCTCGACGATCGGCGGGATCGTGCACCTCGTTCATCAGGGGCTGATGAAGGTCACGCTCTTCTTCTGCGCGGGCAACCTCGCCGAGGAGCTCGGCATCCACGAGGTCAGCGCGCTCCGCGGCGTCGGGCGGCGCATGCCGCTCACGATGGGCGCGTTCACCGTCGGCGCGCTCGGGATGATCGGCGTGCCGCCGGTGGCCGGGTGGATCACGAAATGGTACCTCGGCCTCGGGGCGTTCACCGCGGGCGAGCCGTGGGTCGTCGCGGTGCTCGGCGCGAGCGCGCTCCTGAACGCGGCGTATTTCCTGCCCCTGGTCTACGACGCGTGGTTCGCGGCGCCGGCGTCGGTCTGGAGGGCCCCGTCGGGGCGGGCCGAGGTGAACCTCTGGCTCCTCGTCCCCACGCTCACGACCGCGGCCCTGTCGCTCGCCGTGGGCGTGTTCGCGGGGTTCGACTTCAGCCCGCTCGGGTGGGCGAAGCTCATCGCGAGGAGGGAGTTCGCGGAGTGACGTCGATCGGCATCGTCCTCGCGGTGATCGTCCCGCTGACGCTGGCCGCGGCGCTGGGCGCGGTCGCGCTGCGTCCGCTGGCGGCGCGCCTCGCGCCGTGGGCTCCTCTGCCCGCGCTCGTGTCGAGCCTCGCCGACCAGACGCCGGCGTTCGAGCTCGACGCGGCGCTCCTCGGGCTGCGGCTCGGCGCGCCGGACCCGGCGACGCGTGCGTTCCTCGCCTTCACCGCCGTCCTCTGGCTCCTCGCGGGGACGTTCGCGCGCGCGTACGTCGGCGCCCACGCGTGCTCCTTCTGGTTCTTCTTCCTCGTGACGATGGCCGGGAACGTCGGCGCGATCCTCGCGGGCTCGGTCGCGACCTTCTACGTCTTCTACGCCGTGATGACCTTCGCGGCGTACGGCCTCGTCGTTCACGAGCGGAGCGACGCCGCGCGCCGCGCCGCGCGCACGTACCTCGTGATGGCGCTCGGCGGCGAGATACTCCTGCTCGCCGCGTTCCTGCTCGTCGTGCGCGAGCGCATCGATCTGCCCTTCGGCGACGTCCCGGTCAGCGTCGCGCGCTCGCCGCACCGCGGCGTCATCTGCGCGTTCCTCGTCGTCGGGTTCGGGGTGAAGGCGGGCCTCGTCCTCCTCCACCTCTGGCTCCCGCTGGCGCACCCCGTCGCGCCTTCGCCGGCGAGCGCGGTCTTGAGCGGCACGATCATCGAGGTCGCGCTCCTCGCCTGGCTCCGGTTCTTGCCGCTCGGCGTCGCGCCGCTCCCCGGGCTCGGCCTCTCCCTCGCGGCCGTCGGCTTCGTCACCGCGTTCTACGGCGCCGTGGTCGGCGTCCTGCAAGTCGACCCGAAGGTGGTGCTCGCGTACTCGAGCGTCAGCCAGATGGGCCTCGCCGTCGTCGCCGCGGGGGCCGGCCTCGCCGCTCCGGCGGCGGCGCCGGCGGCGACGGCGGCGATCGTCTTCTTCGCGAGCCACCACGCGATGGCCAAGGGCTCGCTCTTCCTCGGGGCGGCGGTGGCGAGGGAGACGGGCGGCGGCTGGCCCGCGCGGCTCGTCACCCTCGGCCTCCTGGTCGCGGCGCTCGCGATCGCCGGAGCGCCGTTCACGAGCGGCGCGCTCGCCAAGGCCGCGCTCAAGGACGTGCTGACGGCGCCGTCCCGCGGGGCGGGGGCGTCGGCCGCGCTGCTCTCCGTCGCCGCGATCGGCAGCACGCTCCTCATGGTTCGCTTCCTGTCGCTCGCCGCCCCGGCGGCCGACGCCGAGGAGCGCGGGCCGCGCGCGGGGCTCTGGGTACCGTGGCTCGTCCTCCTCGCCTCGGGCTCGGCGCTCGCCTTCCACCCGGGCCTGCGGCCCGACCCGCGCGCGGCCCTCGTCGGGTGGGGCGCGCTCTGGTCGGGCGGGTGGCCGCTGCTCGCCGGCGTCGCTCTGGCGGTGGCCGCGTCGGCCGTCCTCCGGCGCCTCGGCCGCGCCGCGCCGACCGTCCCTCCGGGGGACGTCTTGGTCTTCGTCGAGGCCGCCGTCTTCGAGTCGCGGCGCGGGATCGTGGACGCTCGCCGTCGCGCTCGCCGCGCGCGGCGGCGCCTGCAGGCGGAGGCGGCGCGGCGCTTGCGGCTCGGGCGGCGCGTCGCCCGGCTGTCGGCGCGTCTCCAGCGCGTCGACGGCCGGCTCGCGGACCTCGAGAAGGTCGGCGTGCTGCTGCTCGGCCTGTTCGCGGCGCTCCTGTTCTTGCTCGTCGACTGACATGACCTCGCCGCGCGCCGCCGTCGGCCGGCCGCGGCTCACGCGCGCGGGACGACCATCACGTCGCCGGGGAGCTTCGCGAGGAGCTCTTGCGCGACGCTGCCCAGGACCAGCTCGGCGACCCTGCCGCGGCCGCGCGTCCCCGCCACGACGAGGTCCACCCCGGCCGACTGGACGAGGTCGTTCGCGAGCGACACCGGCGAGCCGTACTCGCAGATCAGCTCGACTCGCTCCGCCGAAGGGGCGGGCGTGCCGGAGAGGAACGCGCGGCCCTCCTCGCGAGCCTGCTCGGCGGCGCTGTCGCGGGCGGACATCTTGTCGTCGATGAAGCTTTCGCAGAGCACGTCGTAGGCGTGGAAGAGACGGACCGTGGCCGTCGGGAAGAGCGCGAGCGCCGTCACGAGGGCCCGGCGCGAGTGATCCGAGAAGTCGCTCGCCACCGCGACGTCGCGGTACGGCCCGCGCGCGCGGGCCTTCACGGTCAGCACCGGCACCCGCGCGCCGCGCACGACCGTCCCGATCGTCCTCCCGAGCCGCGCGGAGCCGTGGGCCTCGTCGCGCGAGACGCCCACGACGATGAGCTCGCAGCCGAGCCGCGCGGCGGCGTCCAGGATCAGCGGCGCGGGCTCGCCGCGCTCGACGAGCACGTCGATCTCGACGTCGGGCGCGCCCGAGCCGTCGACGTCGTCGCGTATGCGTCGCTCGGCGGCGCGGCGCGGATCGTGCGGGCGGCGCCAGGAGGGCGCGTCGGTCACCGGCGACGGCGCCTCGAGCGCGTGCAGCACGATCAAGCGGGAGGTCCACTCGCGCGCGAGGGAGACGGTGCGATCGAGCGCGCGGTCGCACCGGTAGCTGAGATCGGTGGCGAAGAGGATCCGTTCGGGCCGCATGGCCGGCGACGGTGCACGCGACGAGCCAGCGGGCGCGCGGTCGGGCTGCCGGCTCCGGCGCAGGCCCGGAGCGTGAGGCGGTCGGCGTCGGCCCGCTTCGCTCGAGCGGACGGAGCCGGAGGTGTCGTCGAGCTCGTCCCGGGGACGCTCGCGCCGAGGTCCGAGCTCTTCCGCGCCGCGCCGGCGGGAGATCCCGAGACGCTCGCGTCCCCAGGACGACGCCGCCCGAGCGAACGGGCGATCCGCGTCCGGGCTCGCAGGACCCGGTCACCGGCTCGGGCTCGTTCACGGGTTGGCTGGTTCGGGGCGCGCGCGCCAGAGCAGGGCGGAGAGGAGCGCGGCGGCGAGCGCGGCGCTCGCCCAGAACACGATCGCGGCGTGAAAGTCCCTGTTCTTGAGGAGCCAGCCGGTGACGACGTCGCCGCCGAAGGCGCCCATGTAGCCCATGAAGTCGACGAAGCCCGCCGCCGCCGCGGTCGTCCCGCGCTTCGCGAAGTCCTGCGCCGCGGTGCCGACGAGGAGGATCTGCGCGCCGTAGAGGAAGAAGCCGATCAGCGCGAGGCACGCGACCGTCGGTCCGGCGCCGAGCGGGGCCACGCGATCGAACGCGAGCGTGAGGACGCCGACCATGCCCATCGTCACCGCGATGACCGGCGCGCGGCGCGACTGGAACCAGCGATCGGTCATCCACCCCGACGCGAGCGCGCCGAGGCCTCCGGCCAGCGGGAAGACGGCGACCTTCAGGCCCGCGAGGAGCACGCCGGAGCCGTGGAGCTTCTTCAGGTGCCCCGGCGCCCAGTCGAGGAAGCCGTAGCGGACGATGTCGAGCCCGAAGAGCGCGAGCGCGAGGACCCAGATGCGCGGGTTCGTGAACGTCACGAGGAGCGTCTCGCGGATCGACGCCTTCGCCGCGCCGGCCTCGGGCGCCGCCGCCGCCGCGCTCGTGAGCTCGTCGATCGAGGGCGCCTCGCCGCGCTCGGGCCGCTCGCGCATCCGGAGGTGCGCGTGGACGCCGACGCCGCCGAGGACGACCGCGGGCAGGATGAACGCCGCGCGGTAGTCGTTGCCGGCGAACGCGACGAGCGCGCCGGACGCCGCGATCGTCAGCGCCGAGCCGAGCTGGTAGCTCGTGCCGAGGACGCCCATCATCCGGCCGCGCTGCGCGGGCGAGAACCAGCTCGCCATGATCTTCACCGTGGGCGGCCAGCCGCCCGCCTGGAAGAGACCGTTCGCGAACCAGATGACGAGCAGGAGCGCGGCCGCCGGCCCGAGCGCCGCGCTCGGCGACACGACGTGCACGACGGCGTTCACCGGCCCGGCGATCGACGGCAGCGCCGCGACGAGCTTGCCCGCCGACGCGAAGAGGAGGCACGCCGAGACCGACCCGAAGATGCCGGCGAGGAGGATGCGCTTCGGCCCGAGGCGCTCGGCGAGCTGCCCGTTCACGAGCTGGCCGATCGCGTAGCCGATCTTGAGCGACCCGAGCACGAGGCCCATCTCGAGCGGATCGATCGCGAAGGTCCTCTCGATCTCGACGCGCGCGGGCCCGATGTTGACGCGGCACAGGTAGAAGGCGCCGTAGGTCAGCCAGACGACGAACAGCGTCCGCCACTGCGCCTTCGAGAGGTTCACGCGGGCCCGAGGCTAGCGAGCCGGTCGCGCGCCGTCACGCGCCGTCTTCGGCGCTCCGGGGCCCGCGCTTCGCGCCCGGCGCTTCGGCGCGCGCGGCGGCGCTGGGATGCGCACCGGGCGCCGAACCGCCGCGACGGCGCGAATGTGGTTCGAGGTGCGTCGGACGACGGGCATCGCGGGCCGCGCCCGGCGCGGAGGAGGGAAGCGGGCGTCGGGTCTTAAGTCCACGCGGCGGTGGCCGTTGTCGTCGTGGATCCCGATGTTTCGTCTCTGGTGTGCCGCCGCGGCGGCCGCGCTCGTCCTGCCTGCATGTGTGATCCAGAGCGGAGACCTCGCCGCCGACGGCGCCGCGAGCGCCGCGGAGGCGAGCGAAGCGCGCGCGACGGCCGCGCGCGACGCGCTCACCGACGAGCTCGACGCGGCGTGCTCGAAGGAGCCCGGGCCGAGCCGTCGCGCGCAGGTGTGCCACCGCTGGCGATGCGAGGGCCGCGCCGGCCGCGCGGCGGCGCGCTGGACCGGCGACGCGCCGGCGTGCGTCGCCGCGACCCCCGACGCGGACGCCGTCGCGCGCGCGCTCCGCGTCTTGAACCTGCACCGCTTCCTCGCCGACCTCCCGCCCGTCCGCGTCGAGGAAGCGTGGGCGAGCGCGGCTCAAGCGTGCGCGCTGGTCGCGCACGCCAACGAGAAGCTCTCGCACACGCCGCCGCCCTCCTCGCGCTGCTGGTCGGAGCAGGCCGCGCTCGCGTCGTCGCTCGGCCTCGTCGCCAACCGGAGCGCGCCCGTCTCGATCGGCGCGTTCTTCGAGGACCCCGGCAACGAGACGACGATGGTGCATCGGCGCTGGCTCTTGTCCGACGCCCTCGCGCGCGTCGGCGTCGGCACGACGGATCGCTACGCGTGCGTCGTCGTGGACGGCCGCGGCCTCGGCGAGGAGACGGAGCCCGGCCTCGCTCCGGGGGACGCGGCGGCCGACGGCTCCGGGGACGACGCCGCGCGCCCGTCGCCGCGCGGCTGGGCGGCGTGGCCTCCGGCGGGCCCGGTGCCGCTCGACGTCTTCGCCGCCGAGCGCCTCGACGAGATGGGGTGGACGGTGCAGAGCGACGACGACGACCTCGATCGG
The DNA here is from genome assembly GCA_019637105.1 of Labilithrix sp. Lineage (GTDB taxonomy): Bacteria > Myxococcota_A > Polyangia > Polyangiales > Polyangiaceae > Labilithrix. Next base: position 20,036 of record JAHBWF010000092.1, on the reverse strand, counting down.
GCGACGGCCACCGTCCGCTCGTCCGGGCGCTCGCTCGCGGTGCGCGTGACCCACCTCACGCCGCTCCTCGGGAGCCGCTCGGCGATCCGGATCGTGCCCGACGGCTGGACCACGGAGCCGGGCCGCGTCTACGACGTGAGCGTCGACGGGCCGCGCCCGATCGCCTTCGCGATCGAGCCGACCGACTGCGAGTGAGCGCCCCGTGACCGTCCCTCGCGCGACCGCCGCGCGCGCACCGCGTCAGGCGCGGCGGAAGGGCAAGTAGCGGGGCGTCCACGCGAGGCGGCGCACGTGGGCCTCGAGGTCGTCCGGGAGATCCGCGCGTCCGGCAACGCCGTCGGCGACCGCCCTCCTGGCGACGCGGGCGGCGACGCGGACGGACGCGTCGCGGATGTCTTCGACCGGCGGGTAGACGAGGCCCTCGCGGCCGTACCGCTCGACCGTGAAGTCCGCCAGCGCGTAGGCCGCCTCGGCGACCATCCCGTCGGTGACCTTGCGGGCCTCGGTGAGGATCGCGCCGAAGCCCAGCCCCGGGAAGACGAAGGCGTTGTTCCCCTGGCCGATCGCGTACGTCTTGCCGGCGAGCTCCACCGGCGCGAACGGGCTCCCGGTCGCGACGATCGCGCGCCCGTCGGTCCACCGGAGGACGTCGGCGGGGACGGCCTCGCAGACGCTCGTCGGGTTCGAGAGCGCGAAGACCACCGGCGCGGCGGTGTTCGCCGTCACGGCGCGGATGACGGGCTCGTCGAACGACGCGGGCTGGCCCGAGAGGCCGAGCAGCGCGGTCACCTTGCCGTTCGCGATGGTCTCCATCAACGACGGCACCTTGCCCGCGACGGTCCAGCCCGCGACGGCGCTCACCGGCTGGGCGAGCTCCTGCTTGTACGTCTCCATCGGGCGGCCCTCGACGAGGAGGCCTTTGGAGTCGACGACGAAGACGCGCGACGACGCCTCCTCGCGGCTCAGGCCCTCGCGCTCGAGGCCGTCGCGGATCGCGCGCGCGACGCCGGCGCCGCCGGCGCCCGCGCCGTAGACGAGGAAGCGCTCCGCCGACAGAGACCGGCCCTGCGCGCGCGTCGCCGCGAGCAGGCCCGCGAGCGCGACGGCGCCGGTCCCCTGGATGTCGTCGTTGAACGAGGGGACGACGTCGCGGAAGGCGTCGAGCACGTCGAACGCGGTCTCCTTGCCGAAGTCCTCCCACTGCACGACGGCCCTCGGCCACCGCTCGCGGACGGCGAGGACGAACTGGCGGACGAGCTCGAGGTGCGCCTCGCCGCGGAGGCGTTTGCGGCGCACGCCGAGGTACGACGGATCGTCGAGGATCGCGGCACGATCGGTCCCGACGTCGAGGACGACCGGGACGGTGCGGAGCGGGCTGACGCCGCCGAGCGTGTAGAGCGCGAGCTTGCCGATCGAGATCGCGAGGCCGTTGTAGCCTTGATCGCCGATGCCGAGGATCGCCGACGAGTCCGTCGCGACGATCATCCGCACGTCCTCGACGGGGTAGCTCGCCACGACGTCCTTCGGGCTCTCCGGGTCTTCGATCGAGATCGAGAGGCCCCGCGGCACCTCGTAGACGTCGGAGAAGCGCTCGACGCCCTCGCCGACCGTCGGCGTGTACACGACCGGCAGCATCTCGCGGACGTGCTCCTGGAGGAGCGCGTAGAAGAGCACCTCGTTCGTGTCCTGGACGCGGCGGAGCAGCTGATGGCGGCCGAGCGGCGTCGGCTCGCGGAGGAACGCCGCGTACGCGCGCGCCTTCTGCTCCTCGAGCGACTCGACCCGCGGCGGCAGGAGCCCGACGAGGCCGAGCTCGACGCGCTCCGCGGCGGTGAACGCCGTCCCCTTGTTGACGAGCGGCGAACGGATGAGCGATTCGCCGGTGACGTGCACGGCGACGGTTCGCTCGCCGGCTTCGTCGCCCGCGATGGTGAACATCGGGGCCAAGGTCGCGGGCTTCATTCCTCCGCGTCTACCACGAAGCGGCGCGGCGCGCGCCGCCGATGCGCGTCGGCGCGGGGGCCGGCGCTGACGCTCCGAGTCATCGGCGACTCGGCGCGTCGACTCGACGCATTCGAGCCGGCCGCCTGTCGCACGCGCGTCCGCGCGCCGTTCGGGGAGACGGGCGCGCTCGACGCATCCCGATTCACCGCCGGGACCGCGCCGTGCTAGCGAGGAGCCATGGTCGACGTCACCCGTGTCGCTCTCGTCGCCGAACAGGCCGTGGAGGCATCCTTCGCCGCGCTGAACCGCTACATCGCGTTCGCGCCCATCTCGAGCGACCCCGAGGCCGCGCCGAGGCTCCTCGAGCTCGCCGAGGTGATCCGCACGGATCTCGCGAAGCTCGGCTTCTCTCGCGCGCGCGTCCTCGAGCTCTCGGACGCGCTCCCGTGCGTCGCGGCGGAGTGGACGGGCGCCGGGCTCGGCGCGCCGACGGTGCTCGTCTACGGTCACTTCGACGTGCAGCCGGTGAAGGGGGAGGCCTGGAGCACCGATCCGCACGCCATCGTCCGCAAGGGGGATCGCCTCTACGGCCGCGGCTCGGCCGACGACGTGGGCGGGTGGCTCAGTCACCTCGTGGCCATGGAGGCGTGGCTGAAGGAGACCGGCGGGCTGCCGTGCAACATCAAGATCCTGCTCGAGGGCGAGGAGGAGATCGGCAGCCCCAACCTCGAGCGCTTCATGGACGCCTACCCCGACGCGTTCGACTCGGACGCGATGGTCCTCACGGACTGCGAGAACCCGAGCGTCGACATCCCGGGGCTGACCGTGAGCCTCCGGGGGCTCCTCGAGGTCGAGGTCTCCGTGACCAGCGCCGCGAGCGACGTGCACTCGGGGCTCTGGGGCAACGTCGTCCCGGATCCCGCGACGACGCTCCTCGCGCTCCTCGCGCGCATCGTCGACGAGGACGGTCGCCTGCGGGTCGCGCGTCGCGCGATCGATCCGGAGTGGCTCGCGAGCTCGCGTGACGTGCCGCTGAACGACGCGGTGATCCGGACCGGCGCCCGCCTCCTCGACGGCGTGGCGCCGCTCCCCGAACGAGGTCTCACCCCGGCGGCGTGGGTCTGGCGTCAGCCGGCCGTGACCGTCCTTTCCACCACGTTCCCCGCGCCGGGATCGGAGAAGAACGCGATCCGGAGGTCGGCCTCCGCGAAGCTGAGCTTGAGGATCGCGCCGGGGCAGACGTCCGACGAGCTCTTCGCCGCGATCGAGCGCGAGCTCCGGCGCGACGTGCCGGGCGGCCTCACCGTCTCGCTCGAGCGGATGCCCGGCGCGGCGGCGTCGTGGGACTACACCGCCGCGGGGCCGGCGTTCGACGCGGCCGATCGCGCCTACGAGAAGGCCTGGGGGCGCGCGCCGCTCCGCGTCGGGCTCGGCGGATCGATCCCGTTCGTCGCCCTCTTCGGGAAGCGCTTCGCGCGCCTGCCGCTCGTCTTGAACGGCGTCATCGATCCGGAGACGGGGGCGCACGGCCCGAACGAGTCGATGCACGTCGGCGTCTACACGAAGACGGTGAAGGCGAACGTCCACCTCTACGCGGAGCTGGCGCAGGCCCTCGCGAAGTGAGCGGCGTCCGACCTCGCGCGCGTCGGTGCGCGCTCACCGCGCGGGGCGATGCGCGCCCACCGCGCACGGGGAGACGGGATGGCTGCGCGCGTCAACGCGCGGGCGCGGTGACGAGCTCGTAGCCGTCGCCGGCGAGGGTCCATCTCTCGTCGGCGCCTTCGGCGCGCGCGATCGCGCCGCGCCTGCACGGCCGGAACCCCTCCGTGAGCGGGACGTCGGAGACCCGCGCGACGCGCTTCGGGCGCGCGCGCAGCGGGAGCGACGCCATCGCCTCGGTGAGTCGCGCCGTCGAGACGGCGACGCGCGAGACGAAGGCGACCTCGATCTCCCCCGAGCCGGGCTCGCGCTCCCACGCCGCGGCGAGGCGCACCTCCGGCATCGCGTAGAAGGCGTCCTCGACGCCGCGGAGCGACACCGGCTCGCCGCCGGGGGGCGCGACGAAGCCCGCGAGCGAGTCGACGAACCAGTGGCGCCCGGCCGCGTCGCGTTGGACGACGTCGTTCGTGACGAGCCACGCCGCGCCGTCGCCGAACGCGTCGCGCACGACCCCGCGCGTGTCGCCGAGCGTCTCGATCTCCTCGTCGGACACGCGCACGGCGAGGAGCGCCGGCTCGTCGTCGCCGGCGCGGACGATCTGGCCGTGCGGCGGCGCGAGGACGACCGCCCGCCGCGCGAGATCGCACCGGACGAGCTCGACGTCGGCGCTCCCGGGCAGCACGCCGCCGAGCGAGCCGGGCGCGTCGCCGGCGGCGTCGGCGAGGATCGCGCGGTGCGCGGTGCCGGCGTAGAACTCCATCGTGTCGACGCCGAAGCGCTCGCGCAGCCGCGCCGCGAGCGCGGGGCGCATCCCGCTGCCCGCGAAGACGCGGACGGGGAGGTGGCGGTCGGCGTGCGACGGCGGCTCTTCGAGCAGCGGCCTCAGCATCTCCCCGGCGTAGAAGACGACCGTGGCCCCGGCTCGACGAATCTGGAGGAGGAGCCGGCGCGCGCTGCGCGGCGCCGCGCCGTCGTGGTCGGCGCCGTCGAGCTCCGCGAGCGCGAGGCGCGCGCCGCCGGCGAGCGCGGAGCCCACGCTGACGAGCATCCCGGTCGGGTGATCGAGCGGCACGCCGCAGTACACCGTGTCGCTCGGCTTGATCGCGCACGCGGCCGCGGCTCCGATCGCCGAGAGCGCCCAGCGGTGGTTCGTCACCGGGACCGCGCGGAGCGCGGCGTCCTCCGCGGACGGGCGGAGGAGCACGCTGGCGACGTCGCGCGCGCGGCCCGGATCGACCTCGACGTCGGAGGGGAGGGGGACCGCGTCGGGATCGATCGTCTCCATGTCGCGCACGCCGGCGGGCAAAGGCCGGCGCGTCGCGCCGCCGCCCAGGACCAACGTCTCGAGGCCGAGGCCGGCGGCGGCCCCGGCGCGCTCCGGATCGACGACGACGCGCCGCACGTCGAGCTGCGCGAACACCTCGCCGAGCGGCGTGAACGCCGTCGTGAGCGCGTCGGGCGGCGCGACGACCGCCACCGCGCCGAGCCGGGCGAGCGCCGTCGTCGCCGACAAGAGGCTCGGCCGGCTCCCCATGACCACGCCGACGCGATCGCCGCGGCGGACGCCGCACGCGTGGAGCCCGCGGGCGACGTTCGTGACGCGCGCGTCGGCGACGCCGAAGGAGAAGGCGCGGCCGCGCCAGAGGAAGAAGGTGGCGTTCGGCGTCTCGCGCGCCCGCCGGGCGAGCTCGAGGCTCGCGCTCACGCGCGTGTCCGGCTCGATGCGCGCGAGCCGGCGGAGACGAGGTTCCTGCCAGCGGACCGTGGCGGCCGTGTCGCTCGCGCTCGCGAGCGTGTCCTCCAGGCGCCGCCACGCGGAGCGGGCCCCGCGCGAGACGAGGTCGACGAAGAGGTCGATCTCCACGTCGAGATCGTGGGGATCCGTGTCGGCGGCGGCGTCCGGCGCCGCGCGGTCCGGGGGCGGCAGCGCTTCGCTCGCGCTCGCGCCGCGCTCGATCGCGTCGATCCACGCGACCACGGTCGGCCAGGTCGTCTCCATCGCGCGCGAGCCGACGACGATGCCGAAGTGCCCGGCGCGCACCGTGACGAAGCGGACGTCCGCGTCCGGCGCCGCGTCGGCGAGCGCCCGGATCGTCGCCGGGCGCGCGAGCTCGTCGGTCGCGCCGATGAACGCGAGGATCGGACACGAGAGATCGGCGAGCGACACCGCGCGCCCGTCGATGACGAAGCCGCCCGAGAGCATGCGGTTGTGGACGACGAAGTCCTCGACGAACTCGCGGAACGCGGGCCCCGGCCACGCGACGAAGCCGGCGCCCTTGAGGAAGCGGCGCCGCGCCTCGCGCTTCATGATGCGCTCGCGGTCGTGCAGCGAGCGCAGGAACTCGAGGCGCTGCTCGACCTCCTTCCTGGTGCTCACGATCTTGAAGGCCGTGCTCGTCAGCTTGCCGGGGAGGCCCTCCAGCCGCTCGAGCACGCCCTTCGTCATCGGGTAGAGCGAGCGGACGAGCGCGCCCGTGAGATCGCTCCGCACGGCGGGCAGGTTCTTGTGGATGTCGACGGGGCTGCCGAAGGTGACGATCGACGCGATGCCTTCTCCGCGGAGGTAGGCGGCCGACTGGTACGCGAACATGCCTCCCTGCGAGTAGCCGCAGAGGTGGACGTCGCGCCCCGAGAGCTCGCGCGTCCGCGCGACGGATCGGACGACGGCGCGGACGTGGTCGTCGAGGCTCCGGCGCATCCCGCCGGCCTCGTGCTCGGGCGCGCCGAAGTCGACGACCCACGGCGCGACGCGCGCGCCGCCCGCCGTCCCGCGGAGGAGCGCCGCGACCGCGGAGACGTCGGGCGCGATGTCGTAGACGTCGGCCGTCACCATCAGCGGCGGGACGAGGAGCGCGACCGGAGCGTCGGCGGGGGCGCCCGCGTACCTGCGGAGGCGGTGGTGCGGGCCGCGATCGACGATCTCGAACGGCGCGCTGTAGTCCTCGCCCAGGCGCCCGAAGCGCGCGATCTCGAGCGCGTTGCGCGCCGAAGCGCGGAGGCGCTTCGCGAGCGACGTGGTGGCGCTGCGCCGGGGCTCGTCCGCCGTCATCGCGGCGAACATAGCCGAACGCCGCCGGGACTTCCGGGCATGATGTCTGGACGTCCAGGCGCGTGAGGTTTCAGAGCTCCCGGACTCCCGCGCCGGAGGGCTCGTGGCGACGAACCGGCAGACGACGGCGCCGCTCCCCCGAGCCTTCCGTATGCCATCGGTATCGGACGTCGAGGGAGCCTGATCGACGATGGCGACGAAGAAGCTCCTGGCCACGAAGAAGCCCCCGCCCGAGAAGAAGCCCTCGGCCGCGAGGAGGAAGAGCGAGCCCGCGGCCCGAGCGTTCGACGCCGTCGCGTGCTGGGCGCGGATCGAGCGCTGGTTCGCCGAGCACCACCCCGAGCTCGACCTCAAGCTCCGGCCGGGGGCGAAGGAGAAGGAGATCGACGCGGCGGAGACGCGGCTCGGCGTGACGTTCCCCGCCGACTTCCGCGCGTCTCTCCGGGTCCATGACGGGCAGGACGACGAACCGCGTCTCTTTCTCCTGCCGTTCTCGGAGCGCCTCGGCTCCTTGAAGTCGATGGTCGCGTGCTGGAAGAACGACAGGCCCTCGTACGACGCGCGCGACACCGAGGGCCGCTTCGAGTGGCTCGACGACAGCCGTCGCGTGCGGCAGGTCCACTTCCATCCGAAGCATGTCGCGTTCGCGGGGAGGACGTACTGGGATCACGGTCGCCTGATGTTCGACTTCGTCCCCGGGCCCGAGGGGCGCGCCGGTCAGGTCATCGCGCTCGCCGACGTCGATTTCGTCTTCGTGTGCAGCTCGTTCGGCGAGCTGCTCGAGCGGACGGCCTCGGGGCTCGAGCAGGGGACGATCACCCTGGAGGCCGCCGGCTACGACTACGTGCGCCTCCGGTACGGGTCGAGGCGCGGGGAAGAGCCGGTGACGGCGGCCGCGTTCTTCGGCTGACGAGCGGAGAGGCGTCGCGCAGCCCACCCGCTCGAAGTACGCGTCGTCCGGATCGGAGAGCACGAGGGTCGCTCCGCGGATCCCCGTCGAGCAGCCGGATCACCGTGCCGTCGACGAAGCGGAGGGGGTGCCCGACGTCGCGCGCGAAGTCGTCGTACGAGGCGAGCTCGAGGACGGTGCCCGCGGCGACGGCGCGGCCGTCGGAATCGCGGAAGGTCCGTCGGACGCGGACGCGCGTGTCCCGGGCCTCGGAACGAGGACGTTCACGCGGGCCTCCTCGACGGGAGCCCTCGTCCACGGCGGCGAACCAGCCCGGACATGCATTCACTGGATGTCGATTACGTAAGGGGCAAGGGACCTTGGCAGAAGGCCGGGTTACCGAACTTGCCATTGGGTAAGCTCACCCCGAATGCCTCGCAGATCGACGCGAACAAGTCGTTGACCGCGCGACCCTGGCAATCGAGGACGCGACCCATCTTGAAATAGCCGCCGAGGTTTCCGGCGAGGACCCACGTCAGATCGCTGGCGTGGTGTCCGTTGCATTCGCCGAACTCGGAGCAAAAGAGCACGGCGGTGCTGTCGAGCATCGTGCCGCTTCCCTCTGGCGTGGCCGCGAGCTGATCGAGGAAGTACTTGAGCTGCTCGGCGTACCAACGTCGAACTTTGAGCTTCTTCGATCCGTCGGGATCGGCGCCGTTCGTGTTGTGGGACATCGCGTGGCCCTGTCCGCACCCGAGCCACGAGTAGACGGTCTGATCGTTCGTGTTCCCCCACTGGATGCCGGCGACGTTGGTGATGCCGCAGCGAAGCGCGACGAGGAGGAGATCCATCTGGATGCGCCCGACCTCCGGGAACCGGTTCGTGTCCTGGTAGTTGATCGCGTCCGGTCGCTTCGGCACCTCGCACGAGACCGTCGTGGAGAGGCGTCTTTCGATGTCGCGGAGCTGCGCGTGGTATTGCTCGACGCGCACGCGATCGGCGCTCGAGAGGGAGCTCTCGAGCGCGTCGAAGTCTCGGAGCGAGCCGTCGAGCACGCTCTTGCGAAGATCGAACTTGTCGTCGGCCTTCTTGAAGTTTCCGAAGAGCTGATTGTAGGCGCTCACCGGATCGTCGTTGGGCTCGACTCGCTGCCGAGCGGCCTTCCAGAACGCGCGATACCGACCTTCTCCCCACGTCGTGCGTCGGACGCCGAGGTGAAATGCGGAGTACGGGGCGCTCCCTCCGATGGCGTTCGCCACGACCTGATCCACGGTCGGGCCGCCCGCCTCGTTGTTCCCCACCATCGAGACGCCCGACAGCATCTCCAGGTCACCGGAGTGGTGTCCGTCGTCGCCGTTCCTCCCCGCGTTCTTGGAAGCGATCTGGTACGGGTTGTGGAGGTTTCGAAAGATCGCGACGTGCGAGCGATGCGGCTCGAGCGCTTCGAAGAGCGGACCGAACGATCCGTTCCCTGGAGCAGGCCTCGGCGCCCTGCCCCAGAGCCCCTCCGGCGTGTAGAAGACGACGAAGCGCTTCGCCGCGGGCGTTGCGGCGCGCGCCGTTCGCGACGTGAGCGCCGAGAGCCCGAGTGCACCGATGCCACCGAGGAGCGCGCGACGGGAGAGCATCCACTTTGCGTTCATGGTCATTCCGCCTTTCGGTAGCTGCTGAAGGCATCGGTCTGGGTGAGGGCGAGCAGCATCTCGCGGACATTTCCGTTCGTCGCGTCCGCGGCGTCGCGCACGGCGACGATCGCGCAGACGTCGTCGTCCGTCTCGAGGCGACCGAGCGCGTAGCGGGTGTACTGGAGCGACGCGCAGTCACGCACCTGGCGGCTCTGCGCGAGCTTGTTCGAGAGCGCGATCGCGCCATCGTAGTCGCCGTCGACGTCGGTCTCTTTGAACCACCCACTCGCGTCGACCTGCTTGCCGCTCTCCGTCGACGCGTATCGCCCCGTGGCGTCGAAGGCCTCGAGACCGAAGCCGAAGCCGTCGAAGCCCTCATGACACGATTTGCACGGCTCCGCCGCGACGTGGGCCTGGAGTAGCTCGCGATTCGTCGTTCCCTCGCTCACCTCGGGCGGCGATGGAATGGCGGGAGGTTGCTTGGGAGGGGGGAGGCAGAGGAGCTTCGTGCGAATCGTGAGCCCGCGCTTGATGGGCGAGGAGACGTCCCGCGAGGTCCCGGAGAACGTCGTGAGAAAGCCCGCCTGCGTGAGGATCCCCTGGCGCTCGGCGGGGAGCTTGATCGCGCTCCAGTCCTTGGCGGGCGCCGCGACGCCGTAGAGCTTGGCGAGGCGCGCGTCCGCGAAGCTCGTCTTCGACGTGAAGAAGCTCGCGATGGTTCCGTCGCCGTTCCACAAGATGTCCGAGATGAAGCGCTGGGTCTCGCCCCGCATCGACTGGCGGAGCTCCTCTCCGAACTCCGGATCGTCCTTGGCGATCCCGGGGGCGAGCTGCTTGACGCCGAACCACTGCTCGTAGAACGAAGCGATGGCGTCCTTGGCTCTCGGATCAACGAGCATGCGCTTGGCTTGCCCGGCGATCTGCTCCTTCGTTTGGAGCTCGTCGCGCGCGGCCGCGTCGAGGAGCTCGTCGTCGGGGACCGAGGACCAGAGGAACGTCGAGAGGCGGCTCGCGATCTCGAACGACGAGGCGCGCGTGGCGTTCGGCACCGTCGGTTGGGTCGTGCCTCTCTCCGCCTGGAAGATGAAGTTCGGCGAGGCCAGGACGGAGGCGACGGCCGCGCGCACGCCGGTGGTGAAGCCTCCGGCGGCGTTCCCTTCTTGGAAGGTCCCGAGCAGCCGCTCGGCCTCGTCCTCCGTGACCGGTCGCCGGTAGGCGCGGCGCGCGAAGCGTCGGAGGAAGTCGTCCACGCAACCTTGCGCGTGTGACGCGCAGCCGGTCAGCTTGTCGGGATCGACGTTCTCGACGACGGTCACCGCGGAGTCGAAGAGCTTTCGGGACAGGTCCTCGTCGACCGACAGCAGGGTCGTGTTGTTGTCGAAGCCGTCCTTCGACACCGTCTCGGAGACCGAGAGCCCCTCGCGCGTGCCCAGGAGATCGCCGACGGCGCGCAGGTACTCCCGACCGGTCATCCGCCTGATCGGGTTCGGCCCGACCGCGGGCGTCGTGCACCGGAGCGTCGCGATCGCCGTCCCCGTGATGCCGTCATCGCCGACGCCCGGCCCGGACGCGCGGCCGTCGTCGTCTCCGTCGCCTCCGATCACCCCCATACAAGCCGCGAGGGTCGTCGCGGCGGCGAGGCTCAAGACCGCGAACGATCTCGGCGTCGCCTCACCTCGAGGGCTCGAGCTTGCAGGTCGTGCTGCGACTCTCATGAATAACCTCCTCTGCGATGGAGAGAGTCTCGGCCGGCGCCGAGACCGTCACACGGCGAGCACCCCCCGCGCCTGCATGGCGCAACGAGGTCGGACGACGGCGGGCGAGACGTTTGCCCCATCGCGACGCGAACCAACGGTTCGAGGCCGCAGCCTGCGAGCGTCCCGTCCGTCGCGCTCGACGCCGACGAAGCGAGCGACGCGCACGGTCTGACTTCCTTCGTGGTACGCGGCGAAGGAATGCAAGTGTGCGGCCACGTCCGAGACGTCGCGCGCCGCTCCGTCGCGACGGTGATCGGACCGTCCGTCGCGACGTCGATCGCACGCCGAGGCGCCCCCTCGCGGCGTCGACGTGCGCAGGTTTCGTCCGCGCCGAGCCGACCGGGCTCCGCGGGAGATCGTCGCCGCTCCTTGCCGCGTGCGCGGGCGACGAGACGAGCTCGTCTCGCCGCGTGCGCACGTTCTTCACTGGATCGCCCTCGACCACCGTGTCTCGCGTCGGCCTTTTCCTTCGTGCGAGGTCCGCGCGCGCGAGGCGCTGCGCAAAGGCCGTCGCGTGCGCGGGCCGTCGCCGTCGCGGCGCCGAACGAGGACGCCGTCCGCGGCGCGTCCGCAGCCGTCCGCGGTGGCAGGGTGTGTGCACTCGCGCCGGAAAGGAGCGAGGCCGATGCACGTTCGACGGCTCTCGGTTTCGACGGGGACGGCGGCGCGAACGTCTCGGTCGACGCCGGCGGCGGCCACGACCCCGGGCCTCGGAGCTCCCGGCGGCGGCTCGACCGGCGCCGCCGACATCGTCGCGGCGCGGGCAAGAAGAGGCGGACGTCGGTCGGCGCGTCGACCGTTCGACGGCGGCGGCCACGACGCGCGTCACGACCGGCGCGCGCCTGCGTCGTACGGATCGATGATCCTGCGAACGCCCATCGCGGCCGGCCTCCTCGCTCTCGTGGCCTTCGCGGCCTGCTCCTCGGACGATCCCGAGCCTGCCCGACCCGTCTCCCCGGCCGACGCGGGAGCCGAGCCGCTGCCCGAGCCGATCGCTCCGGGCCTCTACCCGCTGGCCGGGTCGGATCCGGACCTCGACGCCAACGACCTCGACCGCCTCGACGCCATCGTCGCAGGCGCGGCGATCGTCGGGATCGGCGAGTCGGTCCACACCACCGCCGCCCAGCTCCATCTCCGGATTCGGCTCCTCCGCCGTCTCGTCGAGCGCGGCGGCCTCCGCGCGATCGCGTTCGAGAGCTCGTGGCGCGGGATCGCCGACGTGACCGAGCCCTACGTGACGACGTGCAGCGGAGCCCCCGAGGCGGCCGCGAAGCGGCTCCACCCCGTCTGGTGGGACGCCTCGGTGCCGAGGTTCCTCGAGTGGCTCTGCCGCTGGAACCAGGCGCACCCGGCGGAGGTGGTCCACGTCTTCGGCTTCGACATCCGCCAGCCGTGGCTCGATGCGCCGGCCCACCGCGCGTACGTCGGCCCAGCGAAGGCCGCGCTCGCCGACGGCTTGAGCGCGTGCCTCGGTGTCGGCTTCGCCGATGAGGCCGCGTTCTTCGCGGATCCGGACGTCCTCGCGTACTACGAAGGGACGGAGGCGGTGCCCGAGGAGGGGCACGCGCAGTGTCAGGCGGGCGTGAAGGCGGCGCTCGAAGACCTCGAGACGAACCGCGCGGCGTACGTCGCGTCGTCGTCCGAGGAGACCTGGGACCTCGCGCGCCTGGCGGTGACGCAGGTCGGGGCGTTCGACGAGACCGTCTACCTCCTCTCGCGTGTCCGCTCCCTCGCCGACCTGGGGAAGGCGAACCAGGCCCGCGACCCGGCGATGACCGATGCGTTTCGTACGATCCGGCGGCACCGCTTCCCCGGCCTCAAGACCGCGCTCTGGGCGCACAACGGCCACGTGATGCGCGACGCGAGGTCCGTCGCGGACTCTCAGTGGACCGGCGTGCAGTCGCTCGGCACGTCGCTCGGCGAAGAGCACGGCGAGGCGTACGTCGTCATCGGGCAGGCGTCCTGGGACACGACCGTGCGGTTCCAGCCGTGGCTCGACGAAGCGAGGCTCCCGAGGCCGACCGCGCGATCGCTCGAGGCGGCGCTCGAGAGCTACGGCGTCGACGCCTTGCTCCTCACGCTGCCGGCGAGCCCCTCGACGATCCCGTCCGGCGAGCTCGAGGTCGGCGTCGATCCCGTGGCCCTCGTCCCGGCGGCGCACTTCGACGCGTTCACGTGGCTCCGCACCTCGCCGGCGATCGCGTACTTCGCCGACCCACGCGAATGAGCCGCTCACCAGCGATTCGAGGCGATCGCGCGACGAGCGTCGCGGCGGCGACGGCGGCGCCCGGCATGCCCACTGCGTGCCGGCGGACATGAGCACGACGCGCTTCGCATCCGCCCTGGTCTGCGCCGCCGCCTCCCTCCTCGCCGCCGGCTGCGCGTACGAGGTCGACGATCTACGGGATCGGACGCTCGCTCGAGGACCACTCCCCGCTCGTCGTCGCCGTCACCGCGCGCGAATAGCGAAGAGGGGGTCAGCGCGCGTGGATCGCCACGTCGTCGTAGATGACGCGGTAGTGCGCGATGTCGGCCGACACGAACCAGTTGCCGACGTACAGCCTCGTCACCGCCTTGCCCCACTCCGGTGACAGCTCGAAGGAGATCGCCTCCGCGCCCTCGATACGCAACCTCGCGCGACGAGGCAGGGCGGCGAGGTCGAGCTCGATCTCGAACCGCGTCCAGGCGTCGAGCGGCCTCGCGGGCGCCGCGGCGCTCTGTCGGAAGGTGCCGGGCGAGGTCCCGATCTGCTCCTGGAGGTCGACGTTGGCGCTCGCGAGGCGAAGGGACAGGGCCGCGCGCGTGCCTCCGTTGTCCTGCGCGATGGAGGCCGCGTAGAAGGCGCCTCCGGTCGCCGGAAACGCCGCGGGCCGGAGCGCGAACGCGAAGGTCAGGTGGTCTGCGGGCGCCGCGGTCGGGGTCGACAGCACGGCGAGCCTGAAGCCCGCGTCGAAGGCCGACGCGTCGATGTCGAGCTGGTACGCGTTCGGCGGCGAGAGTGACTCCGGGACGACCGTGCAGCAGCCGGGGACGGTGAGGCTGCTCTCCCAGACGCTGCTCGGCGCCTGCACGCCGTCGAAGTCGTCGCAGACGACCAGCGCCGAGGCGTCGGCGGCGGCGCAGAAGCCGGGCGCCGCGACGTCGGGCGCCGCGTCCCCTGCGTCTCCGTCGGGGTCGACCTCGCCGTACCGCTCGTCCACGCGACCGAGATCGAACAGCGGCGAGCACGCGAACGCGACCGTCATCGACGTGACGAGCACGAGGTACGCGCGGCCATAGCGTCTCTGCATCGACGAGCTTCGCAGTCTAACGCACACGATCGAGAACCCGGAGCACGGCGCATTCCAAGGGCGTCGAGCGCGATCTCCGCGCCCGCCGCCCCTCGGGGCTCGGCGCAGCTCCGCGGAGGGGACGGCGTCTCGGTCACGCTCGCCTCCGGCGACGCGCCGCGGTCGAACCGGAGGCGCGCCGACGAGACCCCGCGGCGTGAGGTCCGCGATGCCTTACCGGCCGGGCGCTTCGGGAGGCCGGCGCTCCTTCGCAGGGCGGCGGAGGGCCCTGCGCGTGCGCAACGTTCGTCGCGGAGCGGTGACGGCCCTCGCGGCCGGCTCGCTCGACGCCGTACGTAGGACACCGGCGGCCGCCCCGCCGTGGGTATACTTGTTGCGGGACGCCTGCCCATGCCCATGAACGACGTGCGTCTCGACCACCGCTCGTACCCGCGCTCGAGCCGCCGAGCGCTCGTCGCGGGATCCCTCGCAGCGCTCTCGGCGCTCGGGACGCCGCTGCCGGGATGTGGCGGGAGCGCCGAGGGCGCAGACCTCGACGCGGCGACGTCCGTTCCGGAGCGTGACGCCTCCTCCGAGCCTCGGGCGGCCGACGCCGCGCCGGTCGCCTGCGACGGAGGCGGAGCTTGCACGCGAACGACGTGCGACGCCCTCGGCCCCGACTGCGCGACGCTCGTGAGCTGCCCGTCGAACGTCCTCTGCGAGGAGGCGTTCTTCCTCGAGGTGGGCGGCTCCTCGAGCGGAGGAGGCGGCCCCGTGACCTACGCGACGAACGGTCCGGACACGACGAACAACGCGCGATGCGCGCTCGAGGCGCTGCGTGACGGACGCGCCGGCGCGTGGTCCTGGGGGTTCTCGGGGGGCATCCACGGCTACCACGAGCAGAGCTTCATCGTCGCCGACCGGCGCGCCGCGGGATCGTTCGGCGAGAGCATCGACGCTCCTCTCGTCAAGGGCGCCTACGCCGGCGTCCGGCTGAAGCCCTCCACGTTCTTCGAGCAGTGCCTCGCGTCGAACGACGTCGACGCCTGGGCGCGGTGCCTTCGCGACGCCTTCGAGCCGTGCCCGCCGTAGAGGGCGGAGGTCCCCCGCGCGGAACGCTCGCGGTCAGAAGCACTCGGGACGCGGGATGCGGATCCCCGCGTCGTCGACGGTGAACGGGGTCGCGCACGACGCGCCGCGATGCGGTCCCGCCGCTCGGCGCCTCGGGACCGGGGGCCGGACGCGCGAGCCCGCCGATGCCGGCGTCGTCGGGATCGCGGCGGTCGCGCCGAGGTCGCCCTCGTCGGGGCCGACCTCGGACACCACGGCCGACGACGCGGGCGGCGCTCCGTGCGCGAGAACGGTCTCGCTCGGCGCCGACGACGACGCCTCCGCGGGCGACGGTGACGGGGCGGGAGCGACGTACCGCAAGAGCAGCGTCGCGATCGCGACCGCGACGAGCCAGCCGACCGCGAGCGCGAAACGTACGAGGAGGCGCGTGCGCCGCGGACGGGACGGCGCCGGCGGCGCGGCGGACACCGGAGGGCTCGCGTCGTGGACGGTGTCGTCCAGGTCCGCCGCCGGCGGTCGCACGCCTTCCGGCGTCGGCGTCTCGCTCGTCCCTTCGAGAGCTCCCCGCGAGACGACCCCGGTGACGACGCCCGCCGCGAGCACCGGATCGCCGGCCTCGACGGCCGCGACCTCCGCCGCGCGCGCGCGCAGCTCGGGGCCGAGCACACGCTCGAGCCAGTCGCCGACCTCGCGCGCGCTCGCCGGCGTGACGGCGGCCTCGAGCGCGACGGCCATCTCGCGGGCCGTCTGGAACCGGAGCTCCCGCTGGCGATCGAGCGTGCGGAGGACGACGTCGTCGAGCGAAGCAGGGATCTCGCTCCGGAGCTCGCTCGGCCGCGGCACTGGACGCCCGAGGACCGCCTGCAGGACGACCCCCGGGGTCCCGTCCCCGCCGCCGAAGAGGCGCTCCCCGGTGACGGCCTCCCACAGGACGACGCCCATCGCGAAGACGTCGGCGCGGCGGTCGGGGACCATGCCCATGAGCAGCTCGGGCGCGAGGTACGCGAGCTTGCCCTTGATGCTGCCGTCGCGCGTGACCGTCGAACGCCCCGCGGCCTTCGCGATCCCGAAGTCGAGCACCTTGGTGACGCCGTCCGCTCCGACGAGGATGTTCTGAGGAGAGACGTCACGATGGACGAGGCCGAGCGGCTCGCCCCGCTCGCTCTTGGCCTCGTGCGCGGCGTGCAGGCCCGCCAGCGCGCCACAGACGATGCTCGAGACGATCGGCAGCGGGATCGCGCTCGACGCGCTCCGCATGGCGCGGAGCACGCCGGCGAGCGAGTCGCCGTGCACGTACTCCATCACCAGCGCGATGTCGTGCTCCGTGGTCACGACGTCGAGCGTCGTGACCACGTTCGCGTGGTGCACGCGCGTGGCGAGCCTCGCCTCGTCGATGAACATCTTCACGAACCGCGGATCGGTCGACATGTGGCGGTGGAGGCGCTTGACCGCCACCGTCCGCGACGCACCCGAGGCGTTCCGCGTGCGCGCGAGGTACACGGTCGCCATCCCGCCGGCGCCGATCTCGCGATGGATCTCGTAGCGGTCGATGAGCTCGAGCACCCTCGTCCACCCTGCCGTAGCCGCCATCGACTGGAAAATACTCGCATGGCGATACGCGCGGGCGCAAGGCGGGCTACGATGTCCGCGGACCATGTCTTCGAGAGCGCCCGATGGGAAGCCGCCGCTCAGCGAGCTCGTGACGGAGCTCGATCCGGAGCAGGGCGCGGCGTCTCCCGCGGGGTCGCTCCGAGGCGCGTACGTCGTCTGCAAGCTCGACGACCGGGTCGACGTGCTCCCCCTCGTGGAAGGACAGGACGTGATCGTCGGACGCGCGGAGGACGCCACGGTGCGCGTGGACAGCCCGCGCGCCTCGCGCCATCACGCGCGCCTCCGCCTCGAGGACGGCGCCGTCGTCGTCACCGATCTCGGGAGCCGCAACGGAACGCGCGTCAACGCCGCCGTCTTGCGCGGCGAGTCGCGCCGCGTCGAGAGCGGATCGATCGTCGGCATGGGGCCGCTCGAGCTCATCGTCGCCCACACCGAGCGCGCGCTCGACTACGAGGCTCCTCTCCCCGAGGACGACGACGAGCCGTTGCCCTCCGAGGACTCCATCGTCGTCGCCGATCCCGCGATGACGAAGCTCTACCAGGTGCTCCGGCGCCTGGCGCCGACGCCGTCGACGGTGCTCGTCGTCGGAGAGACCGGCGCGGGCAAGGAGATCGTCGCCGAGCGCGTGCACCGGATGAGCCCCCGCGCGAGCGGGCCGTTCGTCCGCCTCAACTGCGCGAGCATGCCCGAGGCGCTCCTCGAGGGGGAGCTGTTCGGTCACGAGCGCGGCGCGTTCACCGGCGCCGACCGGCGGCGCGCCGGGTACTTCGAAGCGGCCAACCGCGGCACGCTCTTCCTCGACGAGATCGGCGAGATGCCGCTCTCGCTCCAGGCGAAGCTGCTGCGCGTCCTCGAGAACCGGACCGTCACACGCCTCGGCGGCACGCAGGAGATGACGATCGACGTGCGCTTCGTCTGCGCGACGAACCGCGACCTGCCCGCCGAGATCGCCGCCGGGCGCTTCCGCCAGGACCTCTACTACCGCATCAGCACGTTCACGCTCGAGGTGCCGCCGCTGCGCGAGCGCAAGGCCGAGCTCCTCCTGCTCGCCGACCTCTTCGCCCGGCGCTTCGCCCACGAGACGGGCGCGCCGGCGCCCAAGCTCGAACGCGACGCCGTCGCGCTCGTCCAGGCGCACGCCTGGCCGGGCAACGTGCGCGAGCTGCGCAACGCCATCGAGCACGCGGTCGTCATGGCGAACGGCCCTCGCCTCCGCGCCGAGCACTTCCCGAGCGCGACCCGTCGAGGGACGGCCGCGCCCGACCCCTCGCAGCAGCAGACCATCCGCGACGTCGTAGAGGAGGCCGAGCGGAGCACGATCGTCGCGGCCATCGCCGCCGAGGGCGGCAACCACGCACGCGCGGCCAAGCGTCTCGGCATGTCCCGCCGCGCGCTCCTCTACAAGATCGCGAAGTACAAGCTCCGGGGCTGAGCGCGCGATGCGTGATAGCCTGCCGGCCATCGTGAACGGCAAGCTCTCGCGGACCCTCCTCGTCGCCGCGGCGATCGCCTCTCTGCCGCTCCGATCGGCGCGCGCGGACACGAAGCAGGAGTGCCTCTCCTCGTACGTGGAGGCGCAGCGCACGCGGAGGCTCGGCAAGCTCCGCGCGGCGCGAGAGGCTGCGACCTCCTGCTCGCGCGTCGAGTGTCCCGACGCCATCCGCGGCGACTGCGTCGCCTGGAGCCGCGAGCTCGAGACGAGCGTCCCGACCGTCGTCGTGTCGGTCGTCGCTCCGGACGGCTCCGAGCGCGCCGACGCGCGGGTCCTGCTCGACGGCGAGGAGATCGCGACGAAGCTCGACGGCCGCGCGATCGAGGTCGATCCCGGCGAGCACGTCTTCCGCGTGGAGCTCGAAGGCGCGCCGCCGATCGAGCAGACCATCGTGATCCGCCAGGGCGAGCACGATCGCGCCGTGAGGCTGAGCGCCCGCCCGGCGCCGCCGATCCCGCAACGGCAGGCGCCCGAGCCGCCGCCCGCGCCCGCGCCCTCGACGGCGAGACCCGTCCCGCCCATCGTCTACGTGCTCGGCGCGCTGAGCGTCGCCGGCGCGGCGACGTGGGCGGGCGTCGGCTTCTCGGCGATCTACGGCTCGCCCGGCGTGAAGGAGCTCGACGAGTGCAGCCCGCGCTGCCGCCCCAACGACCGCGTGATCGTGGAGCGCGAGCTCGACGTCGCGGGCATCGCCGGCGCGTTCGCCCTCGTCACGGGCGGCGCGGCGCTCTACTTCTATCTCACGCGTCCGTCGTCCGGCGTCGCCGTCGTCCCGGCGCGCGGCGGCGCGCTCGTCGGTTGGAACGCCTTTTTCTGAGCTCTGCTCCTCGGCTCACGACGAAGGCACGATCTCGACCGCCTTCACCATCGGGTTGAACACGGCGGGCGTCGACGGCGCGAGCTCGATGGTGATCTTCCCGTTCGCGGGCGTCGCGGCGAAGCTCTTGTCGATCGCCGTGAACTTCCCGCCGGACTCTCCGATCACGTCGAAGCCGGTGAGCACCTTGGCGCCGTTGATGGTGACGTCGAACTTCCGCTGGCCCGGCGCGTCGCGGTACGTCTCGGCGAACTTGAGCGTGACGCGGTAGCTCCCCGGCGTGACGTCGAACGCGTAGCCGAACTTGTCGGGCACGGTCTCGGTGCCCGCGTAGCGCCCGCTCCGATAGAGCTCCGGATCGTCGGTCTTGGCGATCGGCGCCGTTCCGGCGCCCTCGGAGGCGCCCCCGATGAAGCCCTTGTCGGCCGACCACGCGTTGCCCGCGGTGTCGGTGTAGTCCGTCGATCGACCGGCGACGACGCGCACCACGGTCGTCCCGGGCGCGTCGACGGGCGCCGCGGCGGGGAGCGAGGCGATCCACGCCTTGACGCACTCGACGGTCGCGTCGTCGAGCGCGTCGGGCCCCGGCGGCATCCGCAGGGCCGCGTCGGGGAGGAGCCTCTTGTAGAGGACGCTCTCGGCGGGCGCCGACGGGTCGACGAGCAGCGCGCCCGTCGTCCCCTCCTTGCCGGTCAGGCGCCCCTCGAGATCGGGCGAGGCGAGATCGAGCCCCGCCGCCGGCGCCGTGGCGGCATGACACCCGGCGCCCGCGCACGTGGTCGACGAGAGGACGGGCGGCGTCCCTCCGGGACACGCCTCGGCCACGGCCGCGTCGCCGTCCGCACCGGCGCCG
>JAHBWF010000091.1 GCA_019637105.1 Labilithrix sp. | reverse complement strand
GTAGCTCGGCTCGCGTCGCGCGTCGGCCGGGTAGCTCGGCTCGGGCCGGTAGGTCTCCTCGCGTCGCGCGGCCTCGTAGCTCCCATGGTGATCGGCGTAGCTGTCGTCGCGCAGCGCGCCCGGGTAGTTCGCCTCGTACGCCGCCGCGTCGTACTGCGGAGCGGGCGTCGCGTTCTTGCGCGGGCGCTGACGCGGGCCGGAGTCCTCGCCCGTGCCCGGGTACGCGTTCGTGTTGAACTTCTTCGGCGGCGGCGCCGGCTCGCTGTACTCCTCGCGGTAACGCTCGCCGCTCTCGCGCCGCTCCCGGCGTTCGGGCGCCGCGTGCATCGAGTCGTGGTGAGCGCCGCGATGCCGAGTCTCCGGCTCGTGCTCGGCGAACGAGGCCTCGTACTCGTCGAACGGACGTTCGACCTCGAGCGAGGGGAGCGCCTCGAACGGAACGTCGAGCGGGCCGTGACGAGGCTCGGCGTGACGCGGCGCCGGGGAGCGCGACGCCATGACGAGGCCGTCGTCGAGCGGACGCGCCTGCGTCTCGTCGTCGAAGCGCGGACCGTCGTACGGCGCGTCGTACTGCGAAGGGAGCTCGCGCGCGATCTCGTGGACGCGCTGACGCGCGGCCGCCATCGTCGGCGGATCCTGGTACGACGCCGTCGACGTCTCGCGGTCGTCGTCCTCGATCGCCGGGCCGTGAGGGTGGCGGACGCCGGACGAGACGCGGCGGGGCGGAGACGGCGGCGGCGGCGGCGCCGTCGGCTTCACCGGACGGATCGTCGGACGCGCCGAGATCTCACGACCCCCCAGGGTCGCCGGTCGAAACTTCGGAAGCATCCCGCGGTTCGCCATCGTCGTTTCGAAGGTCCTTCCCCCACAGCATACGGTGCCGGGAGGAGGGGGGTGAATGGAAGTTGATAGAGCATCTTCCGTGCCTACGACATGGGATGGTCGATGCCACCATCCCTCATGGAACAAGCCCTCTCCATGAGGCCTACGGATCGGGCCCGATCCACCCCTGGGTCCATTCTGACCCCCCGTAGTGACTCAGGTTTCGCGACGCGATGGAGACGGGCGCGGGAGCCCCTCCGCGTCGGGTGCGTTTTGGCAGGGGGGATGCTCCTTTGTGGGCGCGGGCGTGGTAGAAATCGCCTTCGTGGACGCCAAGCGGATCGACGTCCTCTCGGACTCGACGGGAGAGACTGCAGAGAAGGTCGTGCGGGCTGCCATGCTGCAGTTCCCGCACTCGGGGGCTCAGCTTCGCCTCCATACGCGCGTGCGAACGAAGGAAGCGGCGCGCCCCATCCTCGAGCGCGCGGCGCGGGAAGGCGCGCTCGTGGTCTTCACGGTGGTGAGCCCCGAGCTCCGGGAGTTCATCCACGCGTCGAGCTACGAGCTGCGCGTGGAGGCGCTCGACCTCATCGGCTCGCTGATCGGCAAGCTCACGGTCTACCTGGACCGCCAGCCGATCAACATGCCGAGCGGGATGCTCCCGCTCTCCGACGAGTACTTCCGCCGTATCGAGGCGGTCGAGTTCACCGTGAAGAGCGACGACGGCAAGGAGCCGCGCAACTTCAAGAAGGCCGATCTCGTGCTCGTCGGCGTGAGCCGCACGTCGAAGACGCCGCTCTCCACGCTGCTCGCGCAGCGCGGGCTCAAGGTCGCGAACCTCCCGCTCGTGCTCGGCGTGCCCACGCCGCCCGAGCTCGAAGAGGCGAACCAGGAGCGCATCGTCGGCCTCACGATCGGCCTCGAGCCGCTCGTCGAGATCCGCAAGGCGCGCCTGAAGCAGCTCGGCATGAGCGTCGACGCCAACTACGGCCTGAAGGATCAGGTGAAGGCGGAGCTCGAGTACGCGCGGACGATCTTCGCGGAGCACGCGCAGTGGCCCGTCATCGACGTCACCGGCCGCGCGATCGAAGAGACCGCGGTGATCATCCTCGAGTCGCTGAAGGAGCGCGACGAGGCGAAGCAGATCGCCAAGCAGATCGTCTGATCTCGCGCGAGCCATCCGCTCGCGGCTCGTCGCGCGCGGCGCCGGCCGTCGTCCCTGTCGGAGAGGAGCGCCCGCCCGGCGTCGGACGGCGCTCGAGCCGGCGCGCCGCGCGTCAGTCGCAGTTGCACACGGACGCGCAGGCCGCGCCGCCGCCGCAGTCCTTCACGCACTGCCGGTCGCACGCCGGGTTGCCGCCGCTCGAGCTGCTCGTGGTCGGCGCCCCGATCGACTCCGCGCAGCGGCCCTCCGCGACCTGCACGCAGACGCCCTGCTCGGTCTGGCTGGCGAGCAGCTCCTCGGCCTCGGCGCACGTCGAGAAGACGCCCATCGGGCAGATCGCGCCGGCGCACGCGCACACGAGATCGACGACGGAGCCTCGGATGCGGAAGCCGCAGCTCGGCATCGCCTGCGTGTCGACCACGACGTTCGGACACTGGGTGGTCGCCACGCACAGCTCGAGGCCCGTGCTCTGCTCGACGCCGCAACCGCCGCCCACGACCGCGGCGGCGTCGCTCCCGGCGCCGCCGTCGACCGCGTCCGCGCCCGCGCCCGTGCCGTCGCCGCCCTGCCCCATCTGCTCGCAGCCGAGCACGAGCACGAGGAGAGCGGCCGAGAACGAGGACGACGCGAGGGCTCCGGCGATGCGCATGGGCCCGACGCTAGAAGAAGGAACCGGCGTCGGGCCAAGTTCTCGGCGAGCGCCACCGCGCGTTCGCCCTCCCGCGATCGGAGCCGAACACCCTCTCTACACCCTGGTCAAGGTCGGCTAGCTTCACGTCCATGACGCTCGACGCCTACGCTCCGACGGTCGACCCCAAGACGGCTGCGCTCGGCCGGCTGATCGGCGCGCTGGCCGAGGACGCGATCTTCGGGCTGGCGAGCGGCGGAGGCCCGGCGGTGCTCGAGGGCCTGGGACGCCGCCGCGGCGAGGCGTACCAGGCGATCCTCGGCGGTCACCGCCTCAACACGATGTCGGGCGAGCTCGAGCACTGGCTCGTGGAGATGACCCGCGCCATCGCGCCGATCTTCCCGCCGGCCTGGATGCCGATGGCCGACGTGCTCCGTGAGAAGGTCACGCTCGAGGTCGGCGCGCGCGGCCTCCGGTCGTTCTTCTCGTCGAAGCCGAGCGACAAGGACGTGCTCCGCGTGAAGCGGCTCGGCACGCTCGCCACGCGCGTGCTCCGCGCGGTCTTCGCCGCGGACGGGGCGCTCGATCCGGAGGAGCAGCGCACGATCGCCGGGTTCGTCGCCTCGCTCGGCCTCCCGGACGAGGACGCGCAGCCGCTCTACGCCGAGGCGCCGATCGCGGTCGAGCAGCTCGACGTCTACGGCGACGTCGAGCCGGGCTACGCGAAGGCGCTGCTCCGCGGCGCCTGGCTCGCCTCGGCGTGGGACTCGATCGACCCGCGCGAGGAGCACGTCATCCGCACGGTGGCGAACAAGCTGAACTTCGCGGCGATGGACCTCGAGGTGCTGCGCAACGACGTCGTCGCCAAGCTGGAGACGCGCCGCTCCGCGGGGCAGGCGGCGGTCGACGCGATCCGCTTCGTGCTCTCCGACCGCATGCCCGGCCACGGCGTCACCCTCGCGGCGAAGACCGCGACGATCATGATCCCGAAGCGCTACCGCGACGAGGTCATGGCCCAGGTCGGTCACGGAGCGAAGGTCACGCTCGCGCGGCGCTCCACCCAGCTCTCCACCGAGGACAAGCACATGGTCCTCGGCATCGCGTGGGCCGCCGCGCTGTACGAGGATCCGTCGGTCGGGCGGCGCGCGCTCTTCCGGGCGCGCCGATCGCGTCGCGCAGGACATGGCGAGGACGCCGCAGGGCGCGCCACGCGGTGGACGGGGTGGTGAACGGCGTCCTCGCGCCCGCCGCCTTCCCGATGGGCGCGGACTGATCGTCGAGGAGCCGGCCCCCGAGGCCGGGTCGGGCCGCCGGCCGCCCCTCGCCGCGCCGCATTGACGAGACCCCCGCCGAGGACGTACCGGAGAACGCGATGGAGAAGACGCTCGGTTTCATCGGCGGCGGCAACATGGCGGCGGCGCTCGTCAAGGGCCTCTTGCACTCGAAGGTGGTGCCGCCGGATCGGGTCATCGTCGGAGACGTCAAGGACGAGCGCCTCCGGCAGCTCCGCGACGAGCACGGCGTGCGCACGACGAGCGACAACCTCGAGCTCGTGCGCGGCGCGGACGTCGTCGTGCTCTCGGTGAAGCCGCAGGTCATCGACAAAGTGCTCGCGGCGATCGGCGCCCACGTTCGGCCGGAGCAGCTCGTCGTCTCCGTCGCCGCGGGGCGTACCAGTCGCAACGTCGGAGCGCGCTTGCCCGCCGGCGCGCGCGTCGTCCGCGCGATGCCGAACACGCCGGCGACCGTCGACGCGGGCGCGACCGCGGTCGCGCCGGGCACCCACGCGACGGAGGAGGACCTCGACGTCGCCCGCGAGCTCTTCGCCGCGGTCGGGCGGGTCGTCACGCTCGACGAGTCGCTCCTCGACGCCGTGACCGGGCTCTCCGGGAGCGGGCCCGCCTACGTCATGCTCATGATCGAGGCGCTCGCCGACGGCGGCGTGAAGGTAGGGCTCCACCGCGACACCGCGCTCCTGCTCGCGGCGCAGACGGTCTACGGCTCGGCCAAGCTCCTGCTCGAGACGGGCGAGCACCCCGGCCGCCTCAAGGACATGGTGACGAGCCCCGGCGGCACGGCGATCGCCGGGCTTCACACGCTCGAGTCGGGCGGGCTCCGCCGCACGCTGATCGACGCCGTCGAGGCCGCGACGACGCGCGCCGCGACGCTCGGCGAGCAGATGGCCGAGAAGCTGCGCGACAGGAAATAGCCGCGCGTCGCCGCTCGCGCTTCGAACGAAGCGTGAGCGCCACGACCGCGCGGGCCCGACGCGCCGTGTCCTCGAGGCGGGCGCGGCCGCGGCGGATCAGCGCTTCGGGATGATCTCGGTGTAGGTCACGAACGCGATCAGCGTGAGGAACATCAAGAGGCCGATCGCGTGGACCTTCGCCTCCACCTTCGCGTCGGCGCGTCGGCGCGAGGCCGCCTCGAAGAGGAGGAAGAGGAGGCGCCCGCCGTCGAGCGCCGGGAGCGGCAGGAGGTTGAAGCCGCCGAGGTACGCGCTGAGCGCGCCGAGGAGCTTGAGGTAGACGTGCGCGCCGCTCTTCGCCGCCGAGGCCGTCTCCTTGACGATGCCGACCGGGCCGGCGAGCTCGGGCTTCTCCTTGCCCGCGATCATCCGCGCGAGGCCCTTCACCAGGTTGTAGACGACCTTCGGCGGCTCGGTGACGCTCAGCACCGCCGCCTGCCCCGCCGTCACCGGCTGCCAGGCGGTGTAGGGGCCCACGAGGATCTTGCCCTTCGTGTCGCCTTCGGCGGCGAGCGGCGTCGGGAAGACGTGCAGCTTCGTGTCCCCGCGCTCGATCTCGACGTCCACCTTCTCGCCCGGGTGCGCGCCGACGACCTGCTTCAGGTGGTCCCAGTCGCGGATCCCTTCGCCGTTCACCGCGACGATGCGATCGCCCTTCTGGACGCCCGCCTGCGCCGCCGGGCCCTCCGGCGCGATGTTCACGCGCATGCTGGTCTCGTCGACGATCTGGTTTCCGCCGAGGAGGAAGCCGAAGAACGCCGAGGACGGACGCGGGAAGTTCGCGGCGGCCCGGCACGGCGATCGTGACGTGCGCCGGCGACGCGTTAGCGTAGCTCTCCGGATCGCTCGGGTCGATCTCCTCGTAGGGGTTCAGACCGGCGATCTGCACGTACGCGAGGAAGGGGATGATGGCGACCTGGAACGTGGTCGGGCTCCCGCTAGGCCCCGATGCTTCAGAGCGTCGGTCGAAGCTTCGATCCGAGAACTTCGTCACGCGCGCATGGCCGAAGCGCCGCGCGGCAGGTAGTGCCCTCCCTCGTGGACCACCATCAGCACCGCGAGCCCGGGGATGGCGATCAGGGCATACGCAACGGACATGCTCGGGCTTAGCTCGCTTTTGCGAACGCGTCCTGTCTCCGCCGCCGCGCCGCCCCGGGGCGGGGAGCGCGCGCCGAGCGCGCGGCGCGCGCGGACGCTCGCGCTTGATCGCGCGCGACGCCGCGTCGAGCGCCATGGTAAGAGCGGCCGCATGTCCGGGCCTCACGTCGAACGCGCCGAGCTCGCGGGACGCGCCTGGCGCGTCGAAGCGGCGCAGGCGGCGCGTCGCGTGCGGGGCCATCGCCGCGGGCGGCGTCGGCGCTCGTCCTCGCGGCCGTCGCGGCCGTCGCGACGGTGAGCGCCCCGGCGCGCGCCGACGACGCGGTCGACGGCGCCGCGAGCGGGGCCCCGACGGCCGAGCGTGAAGAGGCCGACGACGAGGTGTGGGTCCGCGGGCGCCAGACGGGCGGCTTCGTGTCGCGCGCGAGCATCGCCGACGCTCCACGCGAGATCACCGACGCGGCGAGCCTCGTCGAGCCGCTCCCGGGCGTGCACGTGCGGCGGCTCGGCGCGGACGACTCCTTCGCGACCCTCTCGATCCGCGGCTCGAGCTCGTCGCAGGTCGCGGTCTTCCTCGCGGGCGTCCCGCTCTCGGGCGGCGCGGATCCCACGCTCGACCTCGCCACGCTCCCGCTCTGGCCGGGGGCGCAGGCGCGCGTCCATCGCACGTTCGCGCCGGCGGCGCTCGGCCGGGGATCGCTCGGCGGCACGCTCGTCCTCGAGCCGCCGTCGCCGCGCGCGCCTCCGCGCACCGAAATGTGGGCCGCCGCGGGCTCGTTCGGCGCGCGCCGCCTGCGCGTCGGCGACGTGCGCGGCGACGCCGACGGCGTGCGCGTCGCCACCGGCGTGAGCGCGTCCCGCTCGGACGACGACTACGCGTTCGTCGACGCCGCGCAGAGCCTCGCGGCCGGGCGCGAGGTCTTCACCACGCGGCGAAACGCGGGCCACGCGGCCGCCGCGGGCCTCGCGTCCGTCGGGATCCCGGTGCGCCTCGGTCCGACGTCGCGCGGCGCGCTCACGATGACCACGCTCGCGCAGGCGCGCCGGCAGGAGCTGCCCGGCTCGGCGCGCTTCACGACCCCGCACCAGCGGCTCGACAGCACGCGCCTCGTCTCGGCGCTCGAGCTCACGCTCCCGGCCGGCCGTCGCGGCGCGTTCGTCGCGCGCGCATGGGGACGCCGCGAGGGCCTCTCCGTCCGAGACGATCCGCGGAGCGCGCGCGCGACCTTCACGCCGGCGTCGACCGACGACGCGATCGTCGCCGCCGGAGGGAGCACCGGCTGGCGCGGGAGCCTCCTCGAGGAGACGACGCTCGAGGTCCGCGTCGACGGCAGCGGCGAGCGCTTCGCGCCCGGGACGTGGACGGAGGCGGTCGCGCCGCCCGCCGCGCGCCGCGCCAACGCGGGCCTCGCGATCGACGCGACCGCGCTGCTCGGCCGCCGGGTGACGCTCGCGGCGAGCGCGCGCGGCGACACGTGGATCGACGCGTCGGAGATCGGCCCGACCCGGAGCGAGCGGCGGCCGACCGGCCACGTCGGGATCGAGCTCCCGGTCGGCCCCGTCGTCGCGGCCTCGCACGCCGGCTTCGTCGCGCGCCCGCCGAGCTTCGTCGAGCGCTTCGGCAACCGCGGCGGCTTCCTGGGCGAGCCGGCGCTCCGGCCCGAGTCCGCGTTCACCGTCGACGCGGGCGGGCGCGCGTCGCGTCGCCTCGGGCCCGTCCGCCTGCACGTGGAGGCGGCGGGCTTCGCGACGTGGGCCGACGACCTCATCACGTTCGTCTACGTCGGCTGGCAGCGCCTGGCGCGGGCGACGAACATCGGACGCGCGCGCGTCTTCGGCGTCGAGGCGCTGGCGCGCGCGTCGGCGTTCGGCTTCGACGCGCGCGTCTCGCACACCGCGCTCGCGACCGCGAACGGCAGCGAATGCGACTACGTCGCGGGGCGCTGCGAGCGGCCTCCGCTCGTGGGGCGCCCGGCGCACGACTTCGTCGCGGATCTGGCGTGGGAGCGCGGCCCGGTGCGGCTTCGCTACGGGGTCGACGTCGTCTCCGGCATCCGCGCGGACCAGAAGGGGGACATCGTGGTCCCTCCGCGCGCGCTCCACGGCGCGGGCGTCCGCGTCGCCGTCCCGAGGGCCCCCGGGCTCTCGTTGACGCTCGACGTCCGGAACCTGTTCGATCTGCGCGTCGCGGACTACGCCGGCGCGCCGATCAACGGCGTCCCCCAGACCTACCCGGGTCCGATCGGCGACGCGTTCGACTATCCCCTCCCTGGCCGCCGCGTCTTGCTCAGCGTGCGCTGGACGACGGGCGACTCGAGGTGAGGATCACGTAGCGGAGGAGGTGACCCAGGGCTCTTCTTTCATGGCCGGCGCGTTCAACCACCTACAACGCCTCCACGCCCGTCTCGCGCCCGTCTCAATCTCCGGTCGTCGGGCACAACCGCAGAAAGCCAAGGGTCTTTTCGGTGAGGCCGGTCGCCCGGGTGCGGCCCCGGCGACCGGTTTCACGGGAAGCTTTCCGTGCTACGGTCCGCGCCCTTCCATGAGCCAGTCCACTCCCACCCCGAACCCGCAAATCCCCAACGCAGCCGGTGGTCCCCCCGAGGGCGAGAACGCCATCGCCCTCCAGGGCGGCGCGGCCATCCTCGCGCCCATCACCGCGTTCCCGAACGGCGTGCCGGGCAACGCGATGGTGCTCATCCCGCTCGGACCGAACGGCGCGCCGATCGAGAAGCAGGTCGTCGACGGCCCCGTCGCCGTCACGATGGAGCAGGTCTGGAAGCTCCTCGGCTTCAACGGCCCGGCGGTTCAGGTCCAGGACGACCAGGGGAGGCCGATCGCCATCGGCCTCGAGGATCTCCTCTCCGGCCTCGAGAAGCACTGGAAAGAGAGCTCCGACGATCTCGATCGCGGCCGCATCTACGCCCAGGAGCTGATGAAGTACAACCGCCACGACAAGGCGGAGGCCGTGCTCGCGAAGATCGTCGCGCGCGGCGGCGACGGCAACGACTGGCTCGGGCTCGGCGTCTCGCAGCTCGCGCAGGAGAAGCTCGACAAGGCCGAGGGCACGCTGAAGGGCGCCCAGAACCTGATGAAGGACAACCCGTACCCGAGCCTCCACCTCGCCAAGCTCTTCAAGGCGAAGAAGGACGCGACGGCCGAGCGCGAGTCCGTCGAGCGCGCGATCCAGATCCAGCCGGGCAACGTCGACGCCTGGGCGTACCTCTTCAACTTCCTCAAGGAGAGCGACGGCGAGGACAAGGCCGTCGCCGCGATCGAAGAGCTCGCGAACGCGCCGGTCAACGCGAAGACCGCCGCTCCGTTCGTCGCGCTCCAGGGCTTCTTCGCGAACGACGAGAAGACGCGCGACAAGGCGATCGGCTTCGCGAAGAAGGCCGTCGACCGCAACCCGGCGGATCCGATCCCGCTCATCGTGCTGTCCGCCCTCTACGGCCAGACCGGCAAGATCGACGAGGTCGTGAAGCTCCTCGCGCCGCACGAGGCGCTGATGAAGGAGGACGTGCGTCTCGCGCACAACTACTTCGAGGCGCTCTTCCAGTCGAAGGACATGGCGAAGATCACCGCGCTGCTGAACAAGCTCGCGACCTCGTCGAACAAGGAAGTGAAGCAGTTCGCGATCGAGCGGAGCCGCGCCATCGCCCAGATGCTGCAGCAGCAGCAGCAGGCGCTCCAGGCGGCCGCCGCCGCCAAGTAGGCGTCGGGCGCGGGCGGCACGGCGCGCCGCCCGCGAGGTCCGCCGCGCGCCCGTCCGGCCGCCGTCGCGCGCGCCGTGAGCCGTGGAAAGTACGCGCGATCCTCCGCCGCCTCAGCTCTTTCACGGAGCGGGCGGCGGTTTGCTATCCTTCGGGCATCGTGTCGGAGGCCAAGGTCCGCGTCGTCGGGAGGTACGCCCTCTACGGTGCCATTGCGGCGGGCGGCATGGCGACGGTCCACCTCGGTCGTCTCCTCGGGCCGGTCGGCTTCTCCCGCACGGTCGCGATCAAGCGGCTGCACGCGCAGTTCGCGTCCGATCCCGAGTTCGTCTCGATGTTCCTCGACGAGGCGCGGCTGGCCGCGCGCATCCGTCACCCCAACGTGGTGCCGACGCTCGACGTCGTCGCGACGGAGGGGGAGCTGTTCCTCGTCATGGACTACGTGCCCGGCGAGTCGATCGCGCGGCTCTCGCGCGTGCTGCGCGAGCGCCAGCAGACGCTCCCCGTCCGCATCCTCTCGTCGACGATCGCCGGCGTCCTCCACGGGCTGCACGCGGCGCACGAGGCGAAGGACGAGCGCGGACATCCGCTCGGCATCGTCCACCGTGACGTCTCCCCGCAGAACGTGCTCGTCGGGACCGACGGCGTGCCGCGCGTGCTCGACTTCGGCGTCGCGAAGGCCGCCGGCCGCGTGCAGACGACGCGCGAAGGCCAGATCAAGGGCAAGCTCTCGTACATGCCGCCGGAGCAGCTCCGCGGCGCGGCGGTGAGCCGGCAGACGGACATCTACGCGGTGGGCGTCATGCTCTGGGAGCTCGTCACGGGGCAGCGCCTCTTCACGGGCGACCACGAGGGCGCGATCGTCGCCAAGGTGCTGGAGGGGCGCATCGAGCGGCCGAGCAGCGTCGCCGCGCGGGCGCGGCGGCCGCTCGACGCCGAGACGCGGAGGGGCTTCGAGGCGCTCGACGCGACGATCCTCCGGGCGCTGAGCATGCAGCCCGAGGCGCGCTTCGCGACGGCGCGCGAGATGGCGATCGAGATCGAGCGCACGTGTCCGCCGGCGACGGCGTCCGAGTGCGGCGACTGGGTCGAGGTCGTGGCGCGCGACGTCCTCAGCTCGCGCGCGGCGCTCGTCGCGGAGATCGAGAGCAGCGCGTCGATGACCGTCGGCGGTCACGAGAGCCACGTGATGTCCGTGCTCAACGCGCGGACGTCGCTCGCTTCGAGCTCGCAGCTGGACGCGACGCGCGGCGCCGGCCCCGTCCCTCCGCCGAGCCTCGGGCCGACGCGCCACGGCGTGCCGGCGCCGTACGCCTCCTACCCGGCGCCGCTCGACGGCCCGCCGGTCACCCAGCCGTCGTCCATCTCGGTGTCGACCGGCTCGATGGGGCGCGCGCACGGCCCGGACAGCCGGCGCGGCCTCGTCGTCGCCGTGATCGGCGTCATGCTCTGCGCGAGCGTGCTCGCGAGCCTGCTCGTCTACCAGAGCTCGAGGCGGCCCGCCGCGGCGACCCTCGGCGAGCCGAGCGAGCCCACCGCCACGGTCTCCGCGCCGCCGGTCTCCGCGCCGCCGCCGATCCTCCAGCCGACGGCTCCGCTCACGATCGACGCGCCGCTCGTCGAGGTCGACGACGTCGTGGACGCCGGCGCGGCCGTCGCGCCGGTGAAGGCCACGACCGGCGGCAAGATCAAAGGCGGCGGAGGCAAGGCGGCCACGACGGCGACGGCGCCGCCGGTCGACGAGTGCGCGACCCCGTACTGGTACGACAGCGCCGGGGTGAAGAAGTACAAACCGCAGTGCCTCGGCGGCAAATGACCTAGCATGAGGCCATGCCGCGCCGGCGTGGCGTCTCGCTCTTCCTCCTCGTCGCCGCGCTCCTCGGCGCGACGTCGCGCGTGGCTCGAGCGAACGAGAAGCAGGTCTGCGTCAACGCGTCGGAGCAGGCGCAGCAGCTCCGCAACGCCGGGAAGCTCTCCGAAGCCCGCGAGCAGCTCGCCATCTGCGGCCGCAACGCGTGCCCGAAGCTCGTGCAGCACGACTGCACCGAGTGGATGCGTGAGGTCCTCGCCATCCTGCCGAGCGTCGTGCCCGGCGCGAAGGACGACAAGGGGCGGGACCTCGTCGACGTGCGCGTGTCGATCGACGGCACGGTGGTGACCGAGTCGCTCGACGGGAAGGCGATCGGCGTCGATCCGGGCGTCCACACGTTCCGCTTCGAGGCCGCGGGCGCGCAGGCGGTCGAGGAGCAGGTCGTCGTCCGGCAGGGAGAGAAGAACCGGATCGTCACCGTGACCTTCGCGCCGCCCGCGCCTGCCGAGGCTCGGGAGCCGTGGGGTGGCAAGCGCCAGAAGGACGCCGGCGACGGCTCGCCTCCCGTCGCGGCCTACGTCACGGGCGGCGTCGGCGTCCTCGCGCTCGGCGCCGCGCTCTTCATCAACCTCGACGCCAGCGCCGACGCCCGCGAGCTCCGGAGGACGTGCGCGCCGGACTGCGCGCAGAGTGAGGTCGACGACATCGAGAGCCGCTACCTCATCGCCGGAGTCACCGCCGGGCTCGGCGGCGCCGCCCTCATCGCGGCGGCCGTGCTCTACTTCACCCACGATCGCGGCGCGAGGGCGAGCGCGTCCCGCTTCGTCCCGACGATCACGCCGCTCACGCGCGGCGTCGCCGCCGCCGCAGGGTTCCACTTCTGATGAAGTCGCTCCGTCCGTCCATGGCTCCCACGGTCCGCCCGCAGGGGCTCGGCGAAGAGCGCTCGAGCGACGCGTCGGCGCTCGACGCGCGCGCGGCCCCGAGGAGGTCGGGGCTCGCGCCGCGGCGCCGCTCGGCCGCCGCGCTCCTCGGGCTCGGCGCGCTGCTCTCCGTGACCGAGGCGTCGGCCGACGTTCAGGCGTGCCTCGCGGCGTCGGAGAGCGGCCAGCACGCGCGCGCGGCGGGCAAGCTCCGCGAGGCGCGCGAGCGGTTCGTCGTCTGCGCCGCCGAGGAGTGTCCGGCGATCGTCCGCCGTGACTGCGCGCAGTGGAACGCGGAGCTCGCGCAGACGCTCCCGACGGTGGTGTTCGGCGCGCGTGACCGCGAAGGACGTGATCTCTTCGACGTCGCCGTCTCCGTGGACGGCGAGACCGTCGTGACCAAGCTCGACGGAAAGTCGGTCACCGTCGATCCCGGCAAGCACACGTTCCGCTTCGAGGCCGCGGGCTTCGAGCCCGTCTCGGAGACCGCGTTGATCAAGGAAGGCGATCGCGCGCGCGCGATCGACGTGACGCTCGGCGGCGGCGATCCGGCCCCGCCCGGAGGGGGACGCGCCGAAGGCGGGCACACGCCCTACCCGTGGATCGTCGTCGGCCTCGGGGCGGCCGGCGTCGCGACCGGCGCGGTGATCGTCCTGACGTCGCCCGAGCGTCCCGCCAACTGCAACGCCGAGACGCAGACGTGCACGCGCCTCCCGGGGCAGAGCGACGCGGACTTCGCGGAGAGCCAAAGGACCGCGGGGACGTCGGACTCGCAGCCGGTCGTCGGCTGGATCGTGGCGGGCGCCGGCGCCGCGTTCGTCGCCGGCGGGCTGATCTGGCACCTCCTCGAGCCGACCGGCGCGGAGAAGACCTCGTCGCGCGTCCGCTTCGCGCCGTGGACGACCGGGCAGAGCTCCGGCGTGGCGCTCGGCGGCCGGTTCTGACGCGCGCGGCGCGACCTACGCGCGGTGCGGTCGGCGGCCGAGGAGCAGCAAGAACAGCGTGCCGCCGATGAGCGCGGTCACCGCGCCCACGGGCGGCTCGGTGTGGAGGAAGCGGAACGCCGCGCGGCTCACGAGGTCGCACACGACGAGCACGGCGCCGCCGAAGCCGAGCGACGCCGGCATGAGGCGTCGCGCGTCCGGGCCGACGAGCCGGCGGAGGGCGTGCGGGACCAGGAGGCCGACGAAGCCGATGAGCCCGGTCACGCTGACGATCGCGCCGACGACGAGCGAGCTCGCGAGGTAGGTGCGCCGCTCGACGCCGCGCACCGAGACGCCGAGGTGCTCGGCGGCGGAGTCGCCGAGCGACAGCAGGTTGAGGCGCGCGGCGTCGCGCAAGAGGACGGCCGCGCCGATCGCGACGTAGGCGGCCATCGCGCCGAGCGACGCGCGCGACGGCACGTCGAGGAAGCCGGTGAGCCAGAACAGGAGCTCCTGCGCCTTCGACTGAGTGACGAGCGTCTTCACGAAGGTGATCGCGGCGGACGCGATCGCGTTGACGACGACGCCGGCGAGCAGGACGCTCGCCCCGCGCGAGTCCGGCGCCGCGGCCGCGAGCGTGTGCACGAGCGCGGTCGCGCCGAGGCCGCCCGCCAGCGCGAAGAGCGGCACCACCGAGGCGCCGAGCGACGTCGCGCTCGACACGCCCGCGAGGATCGCGAACGTCGCGCCCACCGCGGAGCCGCCGGAGACGCCGAGGACGTACGGCTCCGCGAGCGGGTTGCGGAGCAGCGCCTGGAGCGCCACGCCGACGATCGACAGGCCCGCGCCGGCGACCGCGCCGAGGAGCACCCGCGGGAGGCGGACGTCGAGGACGATGTCGCGATCGAGCGAGCCCGCGTCGGCGATCGCGCGGGCGAGCGAGACGGGCTCGGTGCCGAAAGACACCCCCAGCGCGATCGCCGCGGCGAGCGCGACGATCGAGAGGACGACGACGCCGTACGTCCGCGTCATTCGCCTCGTCAGACGTTCCGCGCGTGGAGGATGTAGAGGCCGGTGAGCGTGAGGTCGTCGTCGACGTCCTGGATCGTGCGCGAGAGCGGCGCGATCAGCCGCGCGAGCCCGCCCGTCGCCACGACGCTGCAGCTCGGGAACGCCATCTCCTCGACCAGGCGGTCGACCAGGCCGTCGACGAGCCCGACGTAGCCGAAGACGATGCCGGACTGCATCGAGTGCTGCGTGTTGCGGCCCACCACCTTGGGCGGGCGCTGGATCTCGACGCGCGGGAGCTTGGCCGCGCGGGCGAAGAGCGCGTCGGCGCTGATCTGGATGCCGGGCGCGATGACGCCGCCCATGTACTCGCCCTTCGGCGTGACGCAGTCGAAGGTCGTCGCGGTCCCGAAGTCGACGACGATGAGGCCGCCGCGAAAGCGCTCGTAGGCCGCGACCGCGTTGACGATGCGGTCGGCGCCGACCTCGCGCGGGTTCTCGTAGAGGATCGACATGCCGGTCTTGATCCCCGGACCCACCACGAGCGGCTGGAAGCCGAAGGCGCGGCCCACCAGCTCGACCATCGGCTCCGTGAGGGCGGGGACGACGCTCGCGACGATCGCCGACGTCACGTCGGAGGCCGCGACGTCGTGCATCGAGAGGGAGCTGCTCACGACGACGGCGTACTGTCGAGTGGTGCGCCCGCGGCTCGTCTCGACGCGGAACTGGTGGACGAGGCGGGGGCCGTCGAACAGGCCGTAGACGATGTCCGTGTTGCCGGACGTCGATGACGAGGAGCATGGCGGCGGCAGCTTATCGCACTCGACTCGGGCGTTTCACTCGATCACGCGGGCGTCCGTGATGACGTTGCCTGCGCCACGCTCGCCCAGTCGCCCTCGGCCCGCCCCACGCGCGTGTACTCGCCGTCGAGGTGCGGCGTCCGCGAGAGCGTGACGAAGAGCTGGCTCGATCCGGTGTCGCGGCCGGCGAGCGCCATCCCGACGTCGAGCCGGTCGAAGGGGACCGGCGACGTCTCGCAGCGGAGCGGCGCGCCCGAGCCGCCGAAGCCGTCGCCCTCCGGATCGCCGAGCTGGACCACGAAGCCGGGCACCACGCGATGGACGACGACGCCCTTGTAGAAGCCCGACCGCGCGAGCGACGTGAGGCGCGTCGCCGTGACGGGCGACAGCTCGGGCTCGAGGACGACGGTGAGCTCCCCGACGTCGGTCGTGAAGACGACCTTCGTGGGCCGCGCCAGCGTGGCGCCGAGCTCCGCCGCGGGCTTCACCTCGCGCTCGGGCGCGTCGCACGCCGTCACCGGAGCGCCGAGCGTGCGGAGCGCCTTCTGCGCGCGCTCGCGCAGGACGGGGTTCGGATCGCGGCACGCGAGCGTCGCGATCTCCTTCGCCTGCGGGTGGCGCACGCTCGCGGCGGCCTCGACGAGCGCGATCCGGGTCTCGAAGCGGTCCTCCGGCCACGGCTCGGCGATGGCCGCCGAGAGCGCCTTCGCCACCGCGGGCGCGAGCTCCTGGGCCGGCGTCGACGTCGGCGGCGGCGCCTTCGGATCGAGCGCCGCGCGCTTCTCGCTCTCGGCGAGCACCATCGCGCGTTCGGGGTGCGCGTGGAGCATCTCGGCCGGTCGCGACGAGCCCGGCGCGCTTGGACGTCAGCGCGTCGGCGATGAGGCTCGCGGCGGCCTCGCCCACCTCGGGGTGCGACGCGAGCGCGTCGACGGCGTCCTCGCGGACCCGCAGGTGCTCGCTCTTCGCGAAGGCGCGGAGCGCGGTCAGGCGGTCGCGCGTGAGCGGCCGGCGGAGCAGCGACCGAAGGCGGGCGCGCTGCGAGACCTCGCTCGACTCCGCGTCGCACCTCCGCAGGACGTCGGCGTCGTAGGCGCCGCGCGCCAGCGCGAGCGCGGCCGAGCAGCGGATCTCCGCGAGGCGCCGGGCGAACGCGGGCTTCGGCTCCGCCGGCGGCTTCAGCGAAGCGAGCACGCCGAGCGAGGCCTCGGCCTTCTTCGGGGCCTCTTCGCCGAGCTGTCCGAGCAAGGTGTAGAGTACATTGAACGGCGCGCCGGCCAGGCTCGCGATCGCGATCGATCCTTGGCGTCGGGCGTGAGCTCGGCGATCGCCCCGGCGATCGCCGACTGGCCGGCGTCGCCGAGCGCGCCGAGCGCGCGCGCGGCCTCGGCGCGCTCGCCCTCGTCGAAGCCCTCGGCGTCGGTCACGATCCGCGCCAGATCGGGGGCGATCTCCTTCGGGCTCTCCTTGCCCGCGCGCCCGAGCGCGCGGACGGCGTGGATCCGCGCGGGCCCCGGGCGCCCGAGCGCGAGCCGCGCGACCTCGGCGACCCGCGGCGAGAACGCCTCGCCGGGCTCCGCGCGTCCGAGCGCGTAGAAGGCGAGGTCGCGCGGCGTCGATCGGTCGCCGGCCGCGTCGAGCAGCGCGGTCATCGCGTCGGCGCCGAGCTGCTTGCGTCGCGTCGCGAGATCGCCGAGGCCGAGCAGCGCCGGATCGATCCAGCCGGCGCTCTTCGGGGCGCCGTCGGACCGCGCGAGCGGGGCGCGCAGCAAGGCGACGAGCACCTGCTCCGAGAGCGGTCCGGCGCACCGGCCGATCGCCCGCGCGATCGCGGCGCGAGGATCGAGCTCGAGCGCGCCGCGCGAGGCGGCCGGGCGTGGCTCGCGCGCGTCCGCGTCGGGGAGGCTGACCGCGCGCGCGGACAGCGCCCGCACCGTCGCGTCCTCGCGCCCCTTGCACGCGTAGCCGAGCCCGTAGGCGGCCCACGCGACGGTCTCCGGGTCGTCGTCGGCGAGGTGGGCGGAGAGCCCGTCGACGCTCTCGGCGTCGGCGATGCGCGCGAGCGCCCGCGCGCTCCGGCGGCGCGCGGCGGCGTCGTGGCTCGTGCGGACCTCGGGAGGGACGCCCTTCGCGCGGCGCGTGTCCTCGGCGAGCGCGGATCGCGCCCTCGTCGAAGGAGGCGGCGACGGCGGCGTCGCCCCGGCGTCCGCCGGCGCGCTGCCGGGGCGCGAGCACGCGCCGGTCAGCGCGAGCGCGAGCGCCGTGAGGCGCGTCGCGTACGCCGCGCGTGCGCCGGGCCGCGGCGTCGCTCGGGCGCGGGGTCATCGCAGCAAGTCCTCTCCAGAGCGACACGCGCTCGCGTGCGCTCCACCACGCGCGCGCGAACAGCCTCGGGGCCGGGGGGCGGGGCGCCGACGGAGCCGGACACGCGTGCAGCCCGGCGCGTTCGAACAGCGTCGTCGCCCGCGGGAGGTGCCACGAGCAGGTCACCACGACCGCCTCGTGGAGGTCCCGCTCCGCGAGGAGCCGCGCGGCCTCGGTCGCGTTCTCGAAGGTGTCGCGCGACGCGCGCTCGCGGAGGATCGCCTCCGCCGGGACGCCGCCGTCCTCGAGCATCCGCGCGAGCTCGTCCGCCTCCACCCGACCGCGGAAGCTGCGGCCGCCGCACGCCATGATCCAGCGCGCGCCGCGCGCGACGAAGACGTCTCGGGCGACCCGAGCGCGACGGGCGAGCGCCGCGCTCCCTGGACGGCACCCGAGCACGCAAACGACGGCGTTCATGGGCGGAAGGGTCGACGAGTCATCGTGGCACGACGCCGCCCGACGGACCGACGACGTTCGCGTCTTCATACCCGAGGGAGAGGGGCAATGCGACCGCCCAGCGAGCCCTTGACCGTCCTTCTGGCTCCTCGTATCCCTTGATCCTCGAGACGGAGGGAGATGCGCATCACCTTTTGGGGGGTTCGCGGGAGCATCCCGTGCCCGGGACCGGACACCGTCGGCGTGGGGGGCAACACGAGCTGCGTCGAGGTCCGGGCCGGCAAGGCGTTGCTCGTCTTCGACGGCGGCACGGGCCTCCGCCTGCTCGGCAAGCGCATGCTGAAGGAGATGCCGTTCACGGCGCATCTGTTCTTCAGCCACGTCCACTGGGACCACATCCAGGGCTTCCCCTTCTTCGATCCCGCGTTCGTCGCCGGCAACGTCATTCACCTCTACGGCGGAAACAACGTCTCGCGCACGCTCGAGGAGACGCTCGCGGGCCAGATGGACCACCCGAGCTTCCCCGTTCACCTGTCCGAGATGGGCGCGGAGATGGTGTTCCACGGCGTCAGCGATCGCTCGCCGGTGGAGGTCGACGCGGGCGACGGCGCGAAGGCGGTGATCCGCGCGGCCCCGGGCAACCACCCGAACGGCGTGTGGGCCTACCGCGTGGACTACGCCGGGCGCAGCGTCGTCTACGCGACCGACACCGAGCACTACGCGGTCGTCGACCCCAAGCTCACGAAGCTCGCGCAGGGCGCGGACGTGCTCATCTACGACTCGCAGTACACGCCCGAGGAGTACGCGGGCCAGACCGGCGGCGGACCGAAGCTCGGCTGGGGCCACAGCACGTTCGAGGAGGCGGTGAAGCTCGCCAAGGCGGCGAACGCCGAGCGGCTCATCCTCTACCACCACGATCCGATGCAGAGCGACGCGGCGGTCGCCGAGAAGGAGAAGCGCGCGCGCGCCCTCTTCCCGAACACCGAGGCGGCGCGCGAGGGGCTCGTCATCGAGCTCTGAGGCTGTCGCGACGGCGACCGCGACTGTTTCGCGACGCGGCGTGGCGCTCGTCGGCGGATCGCGAAACCGTTGCGCATCCGCGCCGCTCTTCCGGCCGACGTTGCGCGTCGTTTGCGCCGGACGTCTGAGCGCGGCGCAAAAACGAGGTAACCATGCGAACGGCGAGCGGCGTGGTTGGCACCGCGCATGAATTGAAGAATCGGTGGAGCCAGCGGCTGCGTTGCGCGGGCGCGCTCCCCGACCACGAGGAGGACGGCATGGGCAGCGGCACGGCTCGCGAGCTCGAAGGAGGATCGTTGCACGCCTATCGGCGGAGCCTGGCGCGCGTCCAGGTGCTCGACCGTGAGACCGAGCGCGATCTCGCGCGCCGGTGGATCGCGGGCGACAAGCGCGCCGGCGAGAAGATCATCGAGGCGTGTCTGCCGTTCGTCGTGTCGATCGCGCTCGAGTACCGGCGCTGGGGCGTCCCGCTCGAGGACATCGTCCAGCAAGGCAACATCGGATTGCTCAGGGCCGCGCAGAAGTTCGATCCGAGCCGCGACTGCCGGCTCGCGACCTACGCGGCGTACTGGATCCGCGCGGAGATCCGCGAGTACGTCGTCCGGGCGTTCCGCGTCGTGCGCCTCGGCACGACGAAGGGAGAGCGTCGCGCGCTCCGCGCGTACCGCAAGACGAAGATCACCGATCCCGCCGAGCTGGCCGAGCTCTCGGGGCTGTCGGAGGAGCGCGTGCGGCTCCTGCTCCCGCTCCTCGCGTCGCGCGAGACGAGCCTCGACGCGAACACGACCGAGTCGAGCCCGGCGACCGAGCGCTTGGCGGGCACCGCGCCGACGCCGGAGGAGGAAGCCTCGCGCTCGCAGGCGAGGACGCAGGCCGGTCGCGCCGTCCACCGCGCGGTCGATCGCCTCGACGAGCGCGAGCGGATGATCGTCGAGGAGCGCCTGATGAACGAGGAGCCGCCGACGCTCCAGGAGCTCGGCTCGCGCCTCGGCGTCAGCAAGGAGCGCGTCCGCCAGCTCGAGGAGCGCGCGCGTGGCAAGCCCGCGGCGAGCCTTCGGAGCTCGCCGATCTCGTGGCCTGACCGCCGTTTCTTCGCGGGGGCTCCGGCGGCCTGCTACCCTTCCATCTCCGGATCATGCGGAAGGCCGGTTTCGTCGTCGCGGCGCTCGTGCCTGCCTGCGTGGTGGGCTGGGCGATCTTGCACGCGCCGCCCCCGGTGCCCGTGATCGAGGCGAGGCCGCCCCCGGCGGCGACCGCGCCGGTGCCCCCCGTCTCGTCCTCGTCGGCGGACGACGGGCACGACGACGAGCGCTCGTACGTCTTTCGCATCCCGTCGGGCGAGCCGACGTCGCTCTCGTGCGAGGAGGCGCGCACGATCGTCGAGCAGGTGCGCGCCGGCCTCGCCTACACGCCCGAGGCGGTGAAGGCGTCGACCTTCGCGGCGTCCGCGGCCGACTGGCTCGATCCTCACGGGTTTCCTGACCCTCGCGAAGGACGCACTTTCTGCGCAGTCGCTCCAGAAGGTGGCGCCGGAGCTCTTGGCGGACGTGGAGGGCAAGAGGCGGCGGGGCTGCGCCTCCAGATGACGCCCGGCGCCGTCCTCGAGTCGTGGGTCGGCGAGCTCCGCGACGCCTTCGACAAGGGACGCCGCTCGCCGGGGTCGACGGTCGCCGCCTCGGCCGCGCTCGAGCCGATGCCCCCGACGGGCGGCGCGCGCGAGACCGCCGAGGAGCTCGGCCGTCGCGCCGGCGCCTTCGAAGCGGCGTACGGCGCGGAGGGAGCGCGCTTCGCCGACGAGGCGCGCCGCCGCTTCTTCCCGCCGCTCGACAAGGCCGGGTGGTCGCGCGTCGTCCTCGCGTCCGCCGTGCGCGCGTACGTCCCGCTCGTCGATCCGCACGGCGAGTGGGCGCCCTTCGACGAGGAGTCCAGGATCTACGAGGTCGACCTCGCGTCGCGCCCGCCGTCGCGTCTCTGGGGGCGCGCGCTCCTCACCGCGATCGGCGTTCGCGTCACGGAGTCGGCGACGCCGCCGCTCGCGATCGACGACGTCGTCCTGTCCGTGGCGAACGTCGCGACCGCGGGGCTGCCGCTCGAGCAGGTCGATCAGCTCGGCTTCGCCGCGGGCGACGCCAGGTCGCCGCTCTCGGCCGTCGTCCTCCGCGCGGGGAGGATCGTGACGCTCGAGGTCGGGCACGGAGACGAGGCGGAGCCGCCGCTCCGCG
Organism: Labilithrix sp.; assembly: GCA_019637105.1. Lineage (GTDB taxonomy): Bacteria > Myxococcota_A > Polyangia > Polyangiales > Polyangiaceae > Labilithrix. The sequence continues at coordinate 9,484 of JAHBWF010000091.1, read as the reverse complement.
CCGCCGGGGACCTGCCGTTCGAGCGCGTCGCGTTCGGCGAAGGCGACGCGCTGATCGTCTCGGTGAAGGACGTGCGCGACGACCTCGGTGACGACCTCGCCGCGATCCTCGGCGACGAGCGCGAGCGCGGGCCGCGCAGGCTCAACGGCGTGGTGCTCGATCTCCGAGGCAACGGCGGCGGCTCGACCGACGGCGCGCTCGGCGCGCTGGCGCTCTTCATGCCGGGCGCGCCGCTCTTCGCGATGAGGCGGCGCGACGGGACGGTGGAGATCGATCGCGCGCCGGTCCCGCGCGATCGCGATCGGTGGACCGGCGCGGTCGCGACCTTCGTCGACGGCACGACGGCGAGCGCCGCCGAGATGATCGCGGGCGCGCTCGCCGCGTACCGGCGCGCCCCGAGCGTAGGCTCCACCACCTTCGGCAAGGGCTGCGCGCAGGAGTACGTCGACGACGACGCGCACGCGGGCGTGCTCCGGCTCACCACGCTCGTCTACGCGCTCCCGGACGGCACGCCGGTGCAGCGCGTCGGTCTCGTCCCGCAGATCCGCTTCCCTGTTCACGTCGACGGGCCGAGCCCGGCGCGGCCGAGGAGCGCGAGGCGAAGCTCGCCCACGCCGCGCCCCCTGTGGCGCGGGCCCGACGTCCGCGATCCGTCGTCGGTGGCGAGCGCGCGCGAAGAGGCCGGCTGGCCCGCGCACGGCGGCAACGTCGGGCCTTGCCAGGACATCGAGATCTGCCGGGCGCTGCGCCTGCTCGGCGGGGCGCGTCGCGCGCCCACCGCGAAGCACTGAGCGGCGCCCATCGCGGCCGCGGCCGGCAGGGGCCCGCGCCGTGGCGAGCGCGCGCGAAGAGGCCGCGTGGCCGGCGCACGGCGGCAACGTCGGGCCGTGCCAGGACGTCGAGGTGTGCAAGGCGCTGCGCCTGCTCGGCGGCTCGCGTCGAGCCCCGATCGCGAAGCACTGAGGCCGCGCCCCGGTCGCTCGCGGCGTCAGCCGAAGATGCCGCGCGCCGTGGCCACGTCGAGCGCCTTCTGGAGGGTGTCGTAGCCGGGCGCGAGGCCTTCGGTCAGGTCGTCGCCGCCGAAGACGCCGCGGATCAGGTCGCGCGTGCTCGCGTCGGAGCAGGCGTCCTTGAAGGCGCCGAAGGCCTTGTCGCGGATGCGATCCGCCACGGCGGTCCGGACCGCCAGGACGTCCGGCGGGATCGCGCCGAACGTGGCGAGCACGCGGACGTCGGCCCCGTCGATCTCGGACCACGCGCCGGCGCTGACGTTCCCCTCCTCGTCGGCCTGGGCGTACGTGCCGGCGACGTCGCACGCGCCCTCGAGCAAGGCCTGGATCGCGCTCCGGTGCGAGCCGTGGAAGGTCTCGGTGCGGAAGAGCGTGCGAGGATCCTCGCCGAGGATCGCGAGCTTGACGCGCGGGAGCACGAAGCCGGCGGCGCTCCAGCGGTCCACCCAGCCGGCGCGCGTCCCGCGGAGCGCGTCGATCGTGCGGATCTTCGAGCTCGCGCGCACGATGAGCGCGGCCTCGTACGCGGCGGCGCCGCCGCGCAGGATGCTGCCGAGCGGCGTCACGGCGTCACCGAGGCGCAAATAGACGATCGGCGGGAGCCACGCGACGTCGGTCCTCCCCTCGCGGACGTCGTCGGCGAGCGCCTCGTAGGACGCGGCGTCGCGGCGCTCGATGGGGATCCCGAGGCGCTCGCTCATCCAGCTCGCGAGCCGGTCGACGCGCTCGCCGAGGCCGCTCCCGGCGGGCGGGACGACGAGGCCGAAGACGATCTTGGGCAGGGGCGGAGCGCTCATGGCGGAGGCGACCTCTCATCGTACTACGACCGCCGGTCCTCCGACCTCCCGGCGCTCTCCGCGCTCTTCGCGCATCTCCGTTCGCGTTCTCGGGTCGCTCTCGGGTCGCTCTGGGGCGCGGCCCTCCGCCGATCCCGCGGCCCTCGACGCGCGGGGGACGGTCTCTCGGCTTCACCCCGCGACCAGGTCGTAGGCCATCTTCAGCACGAGCACGGTCACGACGCCGAGCACGACGGTGCGCACGAAGCCGTCCCCGCGCTTGAGCGCGAGGCGCGCTCCGACGAACGCGCCCGTCGCGTTCGCCGCGGCCATCGGCGCGGCGACGTACCACAGGATCGTGCCCTTCAGCCCGAAGAGCAGGACGGCGGCCAGGTTCGAGGCGAGGTTCACCACCTTGGCGTTGCCGGACGCCCGCGTGACGGTGTCGCCGAACACCATGACGAACGCGACGATGAGCATCGAGCCGACGCCGGGACCGAAGAAGCCGTCGTAGAAGCCGAGCGCGAAGGCGATCGGACCGAGCGCGAACATCGCCCACGGCCGCGCCTGGCCCGCCTTGGGCTTCCGCGGGTACGCGACCACGCCCGCCGCGGCGAGGAGGAGCACGAGGACCACCGGCTTGAGCGGCTCCGGCTTCACCAGGAGGAGGACGCGCGCTCCCGCGAGCGAGCCGACGAACCCGCAGACGAACGCGAGCGGCGCGCGCGCGCGGTCGACGCCGCCGCGGCCCCAGAACGAGAGGAACGACGAGACCGCGCCGAACGACGCCTGGCCCTTGTTGGTGGCGAGCGCGACGGGGACCGGCAGCCCCGCGGCGAGCAGCACCGGGACCGTGACGAGGCCGCCTCCGCCGGCGATCGCGTCGACGACGCCGGCGCCGAAGGCGGCCAGCGCCGAGAGCGCGATCATCCAAGGCTCGAGCGGAGGCACGCGCGTCGACCTTCGTTACCCCGCGCGGCCCGCTCCGCGGAACCGCTCGAGCACGACGCCGGCGAGCGCCCGAGGGCGCGCCGCGGCGCGCTCGCCGGTGAGGGTCCGCGCGTCGACGCCGTGCGCGTCGACGTCGACACCGCGCGCGTCGACGCCGTGCGCGTCGACGTCGACACCGTGCGCGTCGACGCGGTGGGCCTCGACGCCGTGCAACGACGGGAGCTGGACGTCGCGCGACGACGAGACCCGATCGAGGGGGCCTTCGTTCAAGCTCGCCCCGGTCACGCCTCGGCCGTCGCGGTCGTGGTCGCAGACGCGGGCGCGGTCGCGCTCGTGGTCGCCGTCGCGGTCGCAGACGCGGTCGTGGTCGTGGTCGCAGATACGGTCGCGGCCGTAGTCGCGGTCGCGACGGGCTTCGGCGCCGGCGGGGGCATGAGCTCGCGCAGCTTGGCGAGATCGAGCGGCGAGACGAGCGCGCCTTCGTGCCAGAGCCCGAGCTCGGCGCGGACCGGGTGGTACGGGACGGCGACGTCGCCGTCGGCGTTCTTGCCGAAGAGCGCCTCCATCACCTCGGCGATCTTCACGCCGCCTTCGCCGGTGATGCTCACGTCGACGAGCAGGGGGACGAGGTCGCCGGCGACGCGCGCCTCGTCGAGGTACGCCGCCGCGCGCGCGTCGAGCGGCGCGAGGGCGCGGAGGAAGCGCTTGGCGTCGATCGCCTTCGCGAGGCCGCGCTCGAAGCGGCGCACGAGCCGGATCTCCGGCGTGGCGAGCACGCGCTCGACCTCGGCGAGGAGCCGCGCCTCTCCGCCGATCGCGTCGAGCGCGCGGCGCGGGACGCCGACGGCGTAGCGCGCGCCGTCGATCACCTTCGCGAGGCCGCGATCCGCGGGGCCGAGCGACGTCCCCGCCGTCCAGACGAGCCCCGCGGGCGACGAGCGCGTGAGCGCCGCGGCGAGCTCCGCGGGATCGACGTCGACGGTGAGCTTCACGTCGAGGATCTCGGCGAGGCTCGCGACGCCGAGCGAGAGGGCGGGGGAGAACGTCATGTCGGGCTTCGGGTGGAAGCCGGACGTGTAGTAGAGCGGGACGTCGATCCGGCGGAACGACCGCGGCAGCGCGCGGATCAGGTCGAGGTGCGAGAGGTACGCCATCGGCCCGATCTTCGCGTAGACGAAGCGCGTCCGACGGGCGTCGCCTTGCACGATGCGCGGAGGAGCCGCGGGCCCCTTCTTCTTGGGGACCGCGGCCGCGGTCACCGCCGCGGTCGCCGTCGTCGCCGTCGCCGAGGTCACCGTCGTCGCCTCGGTCGCGATCGGAGGCGCAGCCGCGGTCACCGTCGTCGCGGTCGCCGTCGGGCCCGCGGGCGCGCTCACGTCCGCGACGCTCGCGACCGGCGCCGCGCCCGCGGGCTTCGCGGCGCCGGCGCTCGGCGCGGTCGCCGCGTCCTTCACGCGCGGCGCCTTGGCGCCGAGCCGCGAGAGGTAGACGAGCCGCTCGCTGCGCATCGCGGACAGATCGCAGGCGACGCCGCAGTCGTAGCAGACGAGCTTCCGCGTGTCCTTCGACGCGTCCTCGAGGTTCGTGTGATGCACGAAGGCGCCCGCGGCCTTCCCGCAGGGCGGGCTCAGGCGGCTCTTCAGCGCCTTCCGGTACTCGCGCACGAGGAAGCCGTCCTCGAGGCCGACGTCGATGTGGCTCCAAGGCAGCCGCGCGCTCACGGGGAGGGTCCCGAGGTAGTCGGCGGGGGCGACGCCCTCCGCGCGGAACGCCTCCTCCCAGACGTCGATCTTGAGCTGGTCCTCCCACGAGTCGAAGCGCGCGCCGTTCGCGTAGGCGCGCAGCAAGACGCGCCCGAGCTTGCGGTCGCCGCGCGCGAAGACGCCCTCGAGCCAGCTCGTGCGGCTGTCGTGCATGCGGAGGTCGACGCCCTTCGCCGTCTTCGCCTCTTCGGTCAGCCAGCGCTGCTTCTCGACGACCTTGTCCTCCGTGTCCATCGCGCACCACTGGAACGGCGTGTGCGGCTTCGGCACGTGCGTCGAGACGCTCACGGTGACCTTCGGCGGCCCGGCGTTGTTCGTCTCCTTGCGGACGCGCTTGCCGACCTCGCGGGCGCGCTTGCCGACCTGGACGATCTCGCGGACGTCGCTCTCCTCCTCCGTCGGGAGGCCGATCATGAAGTAGAGCTTCATGCCGTCCCAGCCGCGCGCGAAGATGCGCTCGGCGGTCGTCATCAGCTGCTCCTCGGTGACGTTCTTGTTCACCACGTCGCGCATGCGCTGGCTGCCCGCCTCGGGCGCGAACGTGACGCCGCTCGCGCGGACCTTGCGCATGTCGTCGAGGACGTCCTCGCTGAGGCCGTAGGCGCGCAGCGAAGAGACGCCGAGCGACACCTTCTCCGGCGCGAGCTTGTCCGTGACCTTCTGGATCAAGGGCGCGATGCACGAGTAGTCGGCGGTCGAGAGCGAGGTCAGGCTGACCCCGTCGTAGCCGGACTCTTTCACCGCCTTCACCAGCGTGTCGACGATCTGCTCCGGGTCGCGCTCGCGCACGGGTCGGTAGATCATCCCCGCCTGGCAGAAGCGGCAGCCCTCGGTGCAGCCGCGCGCGATCTCGATCGACATCCGGTCGAAGATCGCCTCCGGCCCGCCGACGGGGCTGTCGTGCGGGAACGGGAAGCGGTTGAGGTCGTCGACCATGTTGCGTCGAACGGGGAGCGCGAGGCCGGGGACCTCCGGGCGATCGACGACCTCGAGCCCGGTGTCGGGATCGACCGCCACCGCGTAGAGCGAGGGGACGTAGACGCCGGGGAGCCGCGCCATCGCGACGAGGCGATCCCGCCGCGTGACGCCCTTCTTCTTGAGATCGGTCCAGAGGAGCGCGAGATCGGTCGTCCGCTCTTCGCCGTCTCCGACGACGACGGCGTCGAGGATCGTCGCGAGCGGCTCGGGGTGCGTCGCCGTGGGGCCGCCCGCGATCACGAGCGGATCGTCCTCGCCGCGGTCCGCCGACCGGAGCGGCACGCCGCCGAGATCGAGCATCGTCAGGATGTTCGTGTACGTGAGCTCGAACTGGAGCGAGAAGCCGACGACGTCGAAGTCGGAGAGCGGTCGCGTGCTCTCGAGCGAGACGAGCGGGAGGCCGCGCGCCCGGAGCTCCTTCTCCATGTCGACCCACGGCGCGTAGCAGCGCTCGCCGAGCGTGCGCGGATCGTCGTTCAGGATCTTGTAGAGGATCTTGAAGCCGAGGTGGCTCATCCCGATGTCGTAGACGTCGGGGAACGCGAGGCAGACGCGCGCGTCGGCGGCGGCCCAGTCCTTCTTGACGGCGCCGTACTCGCCGCCGAGGTAGCGCGCGGGCTTCTCGACGCGGTGGACGAACTCCGCGTACGGATGAGGCGAGGGAGGCACAGCCATCGTGGGCGGCTATCTAGCGCGAATCACGCCCGGACGCTCCTGCCGCGCACGTGGGCGGGGTTTCGGACGACGATCCGGGACCACGGGCCGCGGCGCGCCGCTCGGTTCGCCGTCGCATCGGACGGCGAACGCCGGGGCGGGTCCGGCCGTCACGGCCGGACGCAGCGCCCGCCTTGCTTGCCGTACTTGGTCATCACGCTGAGGTTGTGCCCCTGGCGCGACGCCCCGTGACCCTCGAACGAGGCGCCGACCCAGGCGACGCGGGCCCAGCCGTTGTGGTTCGCGTCGTCGTAGCACCGCCCGTCGGCGCCGCAGGAGCCGGTGCCGCCCGACGACGACGCGCACTGGCTCGTCGTCTGGTTGAGGGCCGTGCACGGCCAGCCGTCGCCGACGACCTCCATGAGGTTGCCGAGCACGTCGAAGTAGCCGTCGTTCGCGCCGGGGCCGACGGCGCGGAAGTCGTTCCGCATCCGGCCGGGCGCCGCCACGGCGTACGCCTGGTCGTTCGTGTTCGGGTTGCCCGGCATCGGGAAGACGTAGCGCGCCTGGAAGATCGACGGCGAGCTCGGGAAGGGGTTGTAGTTGGTGGTGTTCTGGTCGTACGCGTGGAGGTTGTAGCCGCCGCCGGCGGTCCGCATCGGGACGAGGAACTCGCTCGTCTGGAAGCTGTACGCTTGCCGGTTCACCGCTCCCGGCAGGGTGTCGAGGTACGACGGCGTGTTGCCCCACGGGTGGCTCGCCGGCCCCCACGCCCCCGCCGCGCCGCCGAGCTCGGCCTGGGTCGGCAGGCGCCCGCCGTCCCACGCGCAGAAGGCGGCGAGCAGCGGCTGCGTCACGCAGTTGAGGCTCTTCGCGTCGAGATCTTCCTGCGTGAAGGCTCGGGCCATCGCGCCGAACTGGCTCGACTGCGTCGCGGGGGGCCACCAGTAGGTCGGGTGACCGTTCTGGCCGTTGCCGGAGTTGAGCCAGCAGCCCTGCCCGCAGTTGGCGCACGGGCGGTCTTCCATGAAGACCGTGTTGCCGAGGTGCTCGTAGACGCCGAAGCGCTGCGTTCGGCTGGAGCACCCGCCGCCGTCGGAGTTGCACCGGGTGATCGTCCGCTGCGGCGCCGACAGGCCCGACGGCAGGTACTGCACCATGTCGTCCGGGATCTGCTGGGTGATCGCGCGGTTCGCGCTCACCCAGCCGGCGACGTCGTTGTTCACGGCGCGGATGAACTCGCGCATGCGACCCGCGGTGATCTCGTACTTGTCGACCCTGATCCCCGAGCCCGGGAGCGCCACCGAGGCGCAGCACGACTCGTGGCTCGCGCCCGCCTGTCCGACCTCGCGCGCGCCGCAGGTGTCGCCGCCTTCGTGGACGCGGCACGAGCGGGCGGGCACGCAGCGGTTGGCGTAGCCGCACGTCGCGCCCGGCGCCGCGCAGTCGCCGTCGAGCCTGCAGAGCTTGCCGGGCGGGCAGCGCTCCGCGTTGGTCGGCGCTCCGCCTCCGCAGTCGACGTCCGTCTCCGTGCCGTTCCTGAGGCCGTCGGAGCTCGACGGCGGGGCGCACGTCTTCGGCGCCGTCGCGCTGCATCGGACGTTGTCGCAGTCGCCGTCGTCGTCGCACCCCTGGCCGGGAGGGCACTTCTTCGCCGTCGTCGGCCCGCCGCAGTCCGTGCCGGTCTCGTCGCCGTTCTTGACGCCGTCGCTGTCGGTCGGGGCGAGGCACTGCTTCGACGCGTCGTCGCAGACGAGGCTCGAACAGTCGGCGCTCGTCGCGCACGTCTTGCCGTCGGCGCAAGGGGGAGCGCCGGCGCCGCCGCAGTCGACGTCGGTCTCGTCGCCGTTCTTCACCTCGTCGGTCGCCGACGGCACCTGACAGACGCCGTCGGCGCAGACCAGGCTCACGCAGTCGGAGGCCGCGAGGCAGCCCTTGCCGTCGGCGCAGGCCGGGGCCTTCGTGCCGCCGCAGTCGACGTCGGTCTCGTCGCCGTTCTTGACGCCGTCGTCGGGCGCGACGTCCCGGCACGTCCCCTCGCGACAGTGCCCGGTCTCGCAGTCGGGCGCGCCCTTGCACGGCTCGCCGACCGCGCACGGCGTGGTCGACCTCCCGCACGCCTTCGCGGGCGATCCGCCCTCCGCGTCGGCGCTCGCGTCCGGGGGGACGCTCGCGTCCGCGGCCGCGCTCGCGTCCGGCGCCGCGCCGGCGTCGGCGCTCGGCTCCCCGCCGTCGGTCGCGACGTCGTCGGCGAGATCCGAGGAGCACGCCGCCGTGACCACCACGAGCGCCACCACCGAACCTAAGAGCCTCATGCTCGTCACCCTCCCGCGGGTTGGGTCGAAGCGACCAGTGTCCGCCAGACGAGGTCAGCGCGTCCAGCGAAACGACGCGGTCCACGGAGACCGCGTCGGCGCGCCGGGTGAGGGCGCGCCGGGCGAGGGCGCGGGGCTTCTCCAGCGGTCCCGCCAGGCGGCGTCGGTGAGGCTGGGCCGAACCGCGTGGAGCACCCCCGGCGCCGGCGCGAGCCCGGCGACGACCTCGTGGTGGGCGAGGTGCGCCCCGACGACGAGGAGCGGCTCGTCCCGCGTCGGGTCCCGGGCGAGCATCAGCGCGGGCTCGATCGGTCCGGTGGCGGTCGCGAGGAGCCGCCGGCTCGGCGCGTCGGAGTACACGACGGCGATCACCGGGCCGACCGCCTCGGAGGCGTCGGCCTCGAGCTTGGCGATCCGCGCCGGGAGGGAGGCGATCGCGGCGGCCTCCTCCGCCGTCAGCGCCTCGTCGCCGGCGTGCCGCTCCGCGCCCTTGAGCGCGCCGCGGAGGACGTCTTCGACCTCGGCGAGCGTGGTCGCCGCGCTCGACGACGGAGCCGCGGCGCCCAGCGCCTCGAGCCCGCGGCGCGCCTGTCGGACGACCGAGACGAGGCGGCTCACGACGTCGGGCAGCGGCTCGACGAAGGTCGGCAGCGCCGCGCCGGTGACGCGGAGCTCCCCGGCCGGAGACGGAGGAGTCGGTCGGGCGCGGGCCATCGCCTGACCGACGTGCCTCACGAGGGTCCACGAGGCGAGCAGCGACTCCACGCGCATCCGGTCGCTCGCGGCCGTCCGAGCGATGCCGGCCTCCGGCTCGGCGTTGGCCCAGGCGATCAGCGCGTCGACGAGCGATCCGTGCACCGACGCGTGGAGCGCGGCGCTCTCCTCGAGCGCGATCCGGCTCCGGCGGAGGCTCGAGAGCGTGGCGTCGTAGGCGTCGAAGGCGTCGGCGTTCGATTCGCGGAGCAGCGAGCGCGCCTCGGGCGCGCCGAGCCAGGCGGCGACGTCGAGCGTCGACGGCAGGACGCGGTAGCCGCCGC
>JAHBWF010000090.1 GCA_019637105.1 Labilithrix sp. | reverse complement strand
GCGCTGGGTTGGCCCCTCGCGAGGCATCTTTCCCTGTCTTTCGGGAGACTCGAGGGAGATTGTCCTCTCGACCGGGCAACTTGTAGCGTCTCCCCTCGATGAAGTCTGCCTACGCTCTGGTCGCCACGGGCATCGTCGCCTCCGTCCTCGTCGTCTCCGCGTGCGCGGAGTCGGCCTCCGAGATCCCGCCGGGCGGCGGCGGGGGCGGCGCGGGGGACGACACCCAGGAGGGCTCGAGCTCCACGCTCCCGCCCCCGTCGAACCCCGGCCCGACCGAGTCGGGGACGAGCACGTCCAGCTCCTCCAGCAGCTCGGGCAGCTCGGGCAGCTCGGGCTCGACGTCGAGCAGCAGCTCGAGCAGCTCGAGCTCCAGCAGCTCGGGCGGCGGCGGCGCACCGGCGTGCAGCTGGGCGGGCGACATCCAGAAGATGCTCTCCAAGATGAGCGAGATCCAGGCGCAGGCGCCCTGCGACGCGACCTGCAACCCCGCCACCCACTGCTGCTTCGACCTGCTCGGCGGCGGCGGCGGCGGCTTGCCGATCGACGCAGGCATCCCGGGCGGCGGGGGCCTGGGCGGCAGCTGCGTCTCGAACTGAGACTCGAGCCGAACGACGCCCCCGCGAGGGCCGGGCGCGCCGTCAGCGCCCCGCGGTGATCGTCGCGATCACCCCGAAGTGATCGCTCGGGAAGGTCCCGTCGATCGGCTGGTCGAAGCAGACGCGCGCCTCGGTCGGCTCGCCGCGCTGCGCGTCGTCGGGGCCGCGGACGAACACGTAGTCGATCCGGCGCTCCGGCTCGCGCATCGGCTCGGCGAACGGGTTCCTCTTCGAGAACGTCGAGCCGGCGGAGCCGTCGCCGGCGACCGCGAAGGCGTCCGCGAAGTAGACGTACGGCCCGCCGAGCCCGGTGAGCCCGGTCATGTAGCGGATCTCGTCCGAGGCCGGCTCCGCGTTGAAGTCGCCCACGACGACCGGGGGGAAGGCGCCGTCGATCGGCGCGAGCCGCGCCACGGCCTCCGCGATCGCCTTGACCTGGAGGCAGCGGATGTGGCCATGCGGAAACTTCCAGTTCAGGTGCGTGCAGAAGAAGGGCACCTTCCCGAACGGCGCGGCGAGCTCGGCGAAGAGGAGCGAGCGATCCTCGTCGGAGCCTCCGTTCGGCAGCGGGAGGACCTCCGAGCGGAGGATCGGCCACCGCGAGAGGATCGCGTTGCCCGTCGGGAAGCCGTGGTTCTCCGACGCCTTCCCCCATGCGATCTCGTAGCCGAGGCCGTCGCTCACGAGCTTGGCCTGCTCGAACCCCGGGAAGCGGAGCACCTCTTGGAGCCCGATGACGTCCGGGGCGAGCGCGGCCAGCCCCTTCTTGATCGCCGTGAGCCGCTCCTCCCACGGTCCGAAGCGGCTCCAGATGTTGAGCGTCGCTGCGCGAAACGTTCGCATGGCCGCTAGAGTATCCGCCCGGGCCCGCGCGCGATCACGGAAGCGCCGCGCTCGCGCCGTGTCATTCGTGGGCGACGCTCGGCGCCGGGCGCGATCCACCGCGGCCCCGAAAACGCCTTCGTCGACGGACGCTCGGCGGTGGCGCGGCGCGTGCACGACGAACGCTCGCCATGCGCCGGACCTCCTCACCGTCGATCACCCTGCGGAGCCACCTCCACGCGCCGCGCACGCCCACCGGGTGGCGCAGGCGCGGCAGGCGCGGCTCCACGCCCGTCGATCCGGAGCTCACGCGCCGGCACACCTTCGAGCTGACGAGCGGGGTCTGCGCGCGCGTCGCGACGCTGCACGCGGTCTCGCGGAGCGCCGCGCCCTGGAGCGCGCCGCTCGCGACGTCACGCACCTATACGTCGCACGCGCGCCGGCCTCCGCCGCCGCCCCTCGGCGCGCGACGGCAGGCGCTCCTCGCGCCGCCTCCGCCTCGCCGGCCCTCGCTCCCGCCGTCGCCGCGCCACCGTGACCTGGCGCGCCCGGCGCGCCTCCCGGCGCCGAGCGACGTGCTCGGCGTCGCGACCGTCTTCGGCGTCGCGCTGGGCGCCGCGCTCGTCGGCGTCACGCTCGGCGTCGTCGGCCCGTCGCCGCAGGTCGCGGCCCTCATGCTCGCGTCCGGCGCCGCGCTCGCGGCGCTCGTCGCGACGCGGCGGGACGCCGTCGACGGATCCACCACGCCGTCGTGTTGACGGGCACGCCGGGGGACGGCTCCAGCGACCGGGCCGCCGGCGACCGGGCCGCCGGCGACCGGGCCGGCGCGCGCCCACGCGCGTCACTGCACGTAGACCCAACGCTTCGGCGAGAGCGCGCGGTTGCCGCCGTCGTCGACGACCGCGATCTCGACCGAGCGCCACCCGGCGGTCGCCGTCGCGCTCACCGACGTCGTCGCGCGGTACACGCCGGGCGTCGTCGTCTGCGCCATCGGGTACTCGAGGGTCCCGCCGGCGAACGTCCAGATCGCGCGGACGTCGGCGACGGCGCGATCGTCCGCGGCGGCCGCCTGGAAGTCGATCGCGGCGCCCCGCGCGAGGACCGCGCGATCGGCCGGGAGCTGTACGGCCACGGTCGGCGGAGCGTCGGGCGCCGCGCCCGTCAGCGAGATCGTGACGAGCGGCGTCGAGGTCGTGTTCCCGCCGCCGTCGACGGCGTACGCGTAGAAGCTCCGCGCGCCGGTGCCGGCGAAGATCGTCCACGTGCGGCGGTCGCCGCTCACCACGCACGTCACGCCTTGCACGGAGTCGTCACAGGCGAGCGCCCGCTGCGTCTGCTGCCACACGAGACGCACGTCGGCGAGCCCGGTCTCGTCCGTCGCGTCGACCGCGACGGTCACGTTCGCGTTCCCCGGCGCGCTCGCGCCGTTCGCCGGCGAGACGACGCGGACGACGGGCGGCGTCGTGTCGGCCGGGTTCGTCGCGCCGCCGTTCGCCGCGCGCGCTCCGACCATCGAGAGGAGCTGCCGGTGGCTGTTCTGCGTGGCGGCGCCGCAGGTGCACGCCTCCGGCGCCTGCGCGGAGACGCCGCACGCCGCGTTGGCGTCCTGGAAGCGCTTCGCCGGGTTCGCGGGCGAGTACGACATGAGATCGGCCGCGAGCTGCTCGTGCGACAGCGAGAGCGTATGCGCGAGCTCGTGGGCCACGGCCTCGCACGCGCCGGCGACGCCGCCGTAACCCGGGCGATCGTAGACCGGCTGGAACACGAACCCGACCGCCTGCGGGACGACGCGGCACGCGCCGAGCGGCGCGATCCCGCCGATGGCGTTGGACAGGCCGAGGATGCTCGAGCCCCACGCGTTCGTGACGACGATCTCGGAGTACGCTCCGACCGGCCTCCGATCCGTGATGGTCACGTCGTAGCGCGCGAACTTCTCGCGGACGCAGTCGAGGAGCTCTTGCCAGGTCGCGCCCGCGTAGCCCGTCGGCGGCGCGGTCGCGGACCGACGCCCGTAGAAGCTGAGGACGGACGAGACGCGCCGGGCCGCGTCGTCGACGCCCGCCGTGTAGGTGCCCCCTCCCCCGTTCAGGAACGCGACCACCGGCGCCGTGGGCGCGGCCTCGCGCGCCATCGAGCGCTCCGACGACGACGACCCGCCCGCGGACGGGTCCGGCACGGTCACGTCGGTCACGCCCGAAGGTTCGAGCTCGTCGTCCGGCGGCGGCTCGTCGCGCGCCGACGCCTCCAGCGCCGGCTCGTCGATCCACTCGAACGACGACGGCGTCGGGGCCGTGCACGCGGCGACGACCAGGCCGGAGATCAGGACCGCGGAGAGAGACCTGCTTCGCATGGGGGCACGACGCTTCGCATCGAACATGCCGAGAGCGCTATCACGAAGCGCCTGTAATAAAACACTGTTGTTTTCAAATCCCGCCGCCGCGCGTGGATTCGTCTGCCTCCGCTGCACCCGCCGCGCGCGCCGGTGTGGGACGGCGATCCACCCCCGGCCGAAGGCACCGCCGCGCGCGCGTGGGATCCACCCCCGGAGGCCGCGCGGCGGCCTCCGTGATGCGCGGAGGCCTCACGTGAGCGACGGGGCCGCGCTCCTCGCGAGGCCGGCGCGGCGCGGCATGGAAGCGAAAGGCCGGCGCTCCTCGCGGAGGCCGGCGCGGCGCGGCATGGAAGCGAAAGGCCGGCGCTCCTCTCGGAGGCCGGCCTTCGCCTGCTCAGTCGAAGGGGACGAAGACGCTCAGGCCTTCGCCTCCTTCTTCTGCTCGCCCTCGGCGCCTTCGGCGTTGATGCGCATGCCGTAGAACGACCGGTAGACGAACACCAGCGACAGGCCGAAGAAGACCGCCGCGAGGACGATCGGGGTCGAGCCGCCCGCCTCCTTCATCTGCTCGGCGAGCTCGACGGCGAGGAGGCCGAAGAGCGTCGTGAACTTGATGACGGGGTTGAGCGCGACGCTCGACGTGTCCTTGAACGGATCGCCGACGGTGTCACCGACGACGGTGGCGTCGTGCAGCGGCGTGCCCTTCGCCTTCAGCTCGACCTCGACGATCTTCTTCGCGTTGTCCCAGGCGCCGCCGGCGTTCGCCATGAAGAGCGCCTGGAAGAGCCCGAAGAGCGCGATGCCGATCAGGTAGCCGATGAAGAAGTACGAGTCGTAGAACGCGAAGGCGAGCGTGCTGAAGAAGATGACGAGGAAGATGTTGAACATCCCCTTCTGCGCGTAGAGCGTGCAGATCTCGACGACCTTCTTCGAGTCCTCGATCGACGCCTTCTCGACGCCCTCGAGCTTGATGTTCGCCTTGATGAACTCGACCGCGCGGTACGCGCCCGTCGTGACGGCCTGGGTGGAGGCGCCCGTGAACCAGTAGATCACGGAGCCGCCGGCGATGAGGCCGAGGAGGAACGGCGGGTAGAGGAGCGAGATCTTGTCCGTGTTCTCGCTGAAGCCGTTCGTCAGGGCGACGATGATCGCGAAGATCATCGTGGTCGCGCCGACGACGGCGGTGCCGATGAGCACGGGCTTGGCGGTCGCCTTGAAGGTGTTGCCGGCGCCGTCGTTCTCCTCGAGGTAGTGCTTCGCCTTCTCGAAGGCCGGCTCGAAGCCGAAGTCCTTCTTGATGATCGACTTGATGTCCGGGATGCCCTCGATGACGGAGAGCTCGTAGACGCTCTGCGCGTTGTCGGTGACCGGCCCGTAGGAGTCGACGGCGATCGTGACGGGTCCCATGCCGAGGAAGCCGAAGGCCACGAGGCCGAAGGCGAAGACCGCGGACGGGTCGAACGTGCCGACCATCATGATCTGGCCGACGCCCTCCTTGGCCACCATGTACGCGGTGCCCATGAGGAAGATGAGCACGATGCCCATCCAGTAGGCGCTGAAGTTGCCCGCGGTGAGGCCGGACAGGATGTTGAGCGACGGGCCGCCCTCCTTGGAGGAGGTGACGACCTCCTTCACGTGGCCCGACTCGACCGACGTGAAGACCTTGATGAGCTCGGGGATGATCGCGCCGGCGGCCGTGCCGCAGGTGATGATCACGGAGAGCTTCCACCAGAGGCTCTGGTCGGTGATGCCGACCATCTGCCCCGCCTGCTGCGCCGCGGCGATCTCCTCGGCCGTCATGCCGGGGATGAGCTGCTTCGAGACGACGAACGTGAGGATGACCGAGACGATCGACGTCAGGATGACGAGCTGCGTGAGCGGCTGCTCGAAGTTCATCTTGTCGGCGCTGCCGTGCTTGCTCTTCGCGAGCGCGTCGTTGATGAAGTACGAGACGACGCTCGCGACGACCATGACGATGCGCATGACGAAGATCCAGACGAGGAGCTCGACCTGGACCGTCGGGTTCTTGACCGCGAGGAGGATGAACGAGATGAGCGCGACGCCGGTGACGCCGTAGGTCTCGAAGCCGTCGGCCGAAGGACCGACCGAGTCGCCCGCGTTGTCGCCCGTGCAGTCGGCGATGACGCCCGGGTTGCGCGCGTCGTCTTCCTTGATCTTGAAGACGATCTTCATGAGGTCCGACCCGATGTCGGCGATCTTCGTGAAGATGCCGCCGGCGATGCGCAGCGCCGAGGCGCCGAGCGACTCGCCGATGGCGAAGCCGATGAAGCACGGACCCGCGTAGTCGCCGGGGATGAAGAGGAGGATGGCGAGCATCAGGACGAGCTCGACCGAGATGAGCAGCATGCCGATGCTCATGCCCGCCTTGAGCGGGATCGCGTAGCAGGGGAAGGGCTTCCCCTTGAGCGCGGCGAACGCCGTGCGCGAGTTCGCGAACGTGTTCACGCGGATGCCGAACCACGCGACGGCGCAGGAGCCGGCGATGCCGACGAGGCTGAAGGCCAGGATGATGATGACCTTCATCGCCTTGCCTTCGGCGAAGTAGTGCTGCGCGACGCCGAAGTAGTAGACGATGATGGCGCCGATGAACGCCTCGAGGATCAGGATGAACTTGATCTGCGTGACGAGGTACGTCTTGCAGGTCTCGTAGATCAGCTCGCTGATCTCGAGCATCGACTTGTGCACCGGCAGGTTCCGGAGCTGCGTGTAGATCATGAAGCCGAAGGCCATGCCCAGGGCCGCGACGACGAGACCGCCGTACAGCAGGGTGGCTCCGGGCATGTTGCCCATGAACTTGGCGATGGTCGGATCGCCCAGGTTCGGGACGACGAGGTTCGCCTCGCCTCCGCCGTGGTGCGTGGTCGCGCCGCCTTCCGCCGCGCCCGTCGCGTGCTGCTGCGCGAGCGCCGTGAGTGGATGAATGAGCGTGAACAGCAGCGCGCTGACTCGCAGGAGCCAGCTGGTTGCGTGCTTTCGAGACATCATGGACCGAGTCCTCTCCGAGTTTGGTGGACTCGAGTCAGGACATCGTGTGTCTCGTCCCGATCGAGCCCAGCGACTCGAGGGGTTGGCCGCCCTCCCCACGCCTCCCCGAAATACGGGAGCAACGCGCGGTGGCGCTTCAGCTCGCCTCGCCCCGTACACGCCGATTTCACGAAGGAACCCGGCGCCACGAGGTGCCGCCTCATACCATGGTCTGCGGCGCCACGTAAACGGCCCTGCGCGCGCGCACGCGATCGTCACAGGCGCCGCCCCCCGGCGCCGGGGCGAATGCGATCCATCCGTACGAGATCAAAGATCTTTGTCGTGTCTCTGGCGACGCCGGCGGCCGCAGGCCTTCGATCGCATCGACGGAAGAGGTCCGCTCCTTTTGCCGTATCTTGGGCGCGCGCCGCTGGGGGCGCCTCTCCAGGGAACGATGAAACGCCACCATCTCCTCTTCTCCGTCCTCGCCGCGACGGCCGGGCTCGCCGGCTGCGGCGGCTCCACGCTCCCCGCGAGCACGGCGGCCGGCCACTCGACCGAGAGCGTCTTCGAGAGCGTCTCTCCCTCCGTCGTCGCCGTCCTCAACGACGACGTCGCGCAGCGGGAGGAGGAGACGAAGCAGGCGATGCGCGAGATCGGCGTCGAGCAGCACGCGCCGAAGAAGGTGATCGACGTGTCCCTCCGCAAGGAGCCGACCCCGCACGGGACGGGCTTCTTCGTCGAGGGCGGGCTGATCGTCACCGCGGCGCACGTCATCCACTCGCCCGAGCAGCTGAAGGTCACGACCAAGAACGGTCAGACCGTCTCCGCGAAGCTCGTGCACATCGACGAGGTCCGCGACGTCGCCCTCCTCGAGCCGGCGTCGAAGCTCGAGGGCGTGCCGCCGCTCCGCCTCGCGGAGACGAACCCGACGCCCGGGCGCAGGGTCTGGGCCCTCGGTCACACCGGCGCCGGGCTGTGGGCGCTCTCGTGGGGCGTCTCGGAGGGCATCACCTCCGGGATCGTGGAGCTGCTCGGCGCGAAGCTCCTGCTCTTCGACGCCCCCGTCTATCCGGGCTTCTCCGGCGGCCCGGTGATCACCCTGGACGGCGGCGGCAAGCCGACGGTCGTCGGCGTCAACCACGCGATCCTCTTCACCGGCGGCATGATGCCGGTCGCGTCGATCTCGAGCGCGTCGTCGGTCGCGGACATCAAGGAGGTCGTCGCGAAGCGCCCCGCCCCGATCGAGCCGAAGCTCGCCGCGTTCGCGAAGTCGCACCTGACGTCGACCCGCGCCGAGCTCTTCGTGACGAAGAACCTCTCGGTCCACAAGGACCCGCAGATGCTCACCACCGCCGCGATCGTCGGCAACGAGCGCTCGATCGAGCCCGGCGTCGACGACGTCGCGCGCGTGCCGGTCGTCGCGATGCTCTTCGGTCTCCCCAAGGGCAAGCAGGACGTGACGTTCGAGCTCCAGGACCCGGACGACGTCGTCGTCGAGACCGTCACCAAGCACGTGACCGTGGGCGATTTCGAGCGCGTCGCGTTCGCGAGCGCCGACTTCCGCTTCGAGCCGAAGGTCTCGGGGCGGTACGACGTCCTGGCGAAGGTCGCGGGCAAGGTCGTGGGTCGGACGGACGTGTGGATCGAAGATCCCGACGACGACGATCAGCCGATCGACGACGAGGACCAGGACGACGCCGACGACGGCGATCCGCGCGTCGACGTCGTCGTCGCGTCGTACGGCCGAGACGACCCGTTCGCGCTCGGCGGCATCCGCTCGGGCTGGGTCGAGTGGCGCTACCCGCGGCGGGTCGGCTTCACGTGGTACGCCCGCGGCTCACGCGGCTGGAGCGGGACGAACGTGGCGATCAGCGCGTTCGTCCTCGACGAGACGGGGAAGATCGTCGGGCGCGGCGTGGGCTGCATGAACCCGGAGGTGCGCCCCGAGCACACGTGGCAGTGCTCGGGCACCGGCGGCACGCCGCTCCTCGCGAAGGAGGGGCGCTACGACGTCGTGTTCGCGATGAACGATCGCCCCATCGCCGTCTGGCCGATGGAAGCGATGGTCCGCACCTCGGCCGGCGCGGGCAGCGCGCTCGACAAGTGGATGCAGGAGCTCAAGAAGCAGCACACGGTGAAGAAGCACAAGCCGACGGTCGCGCCGGCGCCGAAGCCGAAGGCCCCGGAGAAGCCGTCGGACGCGCTGAAGACCCCCGCCAAGCCGGCGAAGCCCGCCCCGGCGAAGCCCGCTCCCGCCAAGCCGTAGGCCGGCGCTGCCGCGCCAGCCCGGCGCGCGTCGCTCCAGACCTCCCTCGCGCGGCGCCGCTCCGACCGGACGCGCTATAGTGGGTGCGTGCGCGCGTGCGATCACCTCCCCGAGCGCTTCAACGCCGCCGACTGGTTCGTCGGCCGCCACGTCCGCGAAGGCCGCGGCGCCAGGACGGCGATCGTCACCGACGCCGCGACGCTGACGTACGGCGAGCTCGACGAGCGCGCGCGGAGGTTCGTCACGCTCCTCCGGTCGGCCGGCGTGCGCCGCGGCGACCGCGTGGCCTTCGTGCTCCTCGACGGGCCGCTCCTCGCGACCTGCTTCTGGGGCGCCGTCGCGGCGGGCGCCGTCGCGGTGCCGGTCAACACGCTCCTCAAGCCGGGGGACCACCGCACGATCGTCGACGACTGCGACCCGCGCGTCGTCGTCGTCGATCCGTCGATCCCCGGCGGCGCGGATCTCGGCGGGCCCGACACGCTCGTCTGGACCGCGGCCGAGGTCGAGCGCGCCCTCGAGGGTGGCGCCGTCGCCGCGCCCGGCTACGCGGAGACGCGCCGCGACGCCTTCGCGTTCTTCCTCTACTCGAGCGGAACGACCGGCGAGCCGAAGGGGGTCGTCCACCTCCAGCACGACATGTGGATCTGCTGCGAGACGTACGGCCGATCGATCCTCGAGATCACGCCGGAGGACCGCTGCTTCAGCGTCGCGAAGGTGTTCTTCGCGTACGGCCTGGGCAACTCTCTCTACTTCCCGGCGCACGTCGGCGCGTCGAGCGTGCTCGCCCACGGGCGCCCCTCGCCCGAGCTCGTCTTCGAGCAGGTGAGGAGGCATCGCCCGACGCTCTTCTTCGGCGTCCCCACCGCCTACGCCAACATGCTCGCCGCGATCGACGCCGGCGCCCGCTACGATTTCGGGTCCGTCCGGCGGTGCGTCAGCGCCGGCGAGGCGCTGCCCGCGTCGGTGCTCGAGCGGTGGCGCGAGCGCACGGGGCTCGAGATCCTCGACGGGATCGGCTCGACCGAGATCTGCCACATCTTCCTCTCGAACCGCGCGGGAGCCTCGCGCCCCGGATCGACCGGCGCGCCGGTCGAAGGCTACGACCTTCGCCTCGTCGACGAGCGCGGCCACGACGTCGAGCGCGGCTCGCTCGGAGACCTGCTCGTCCGCGGAGACTCCACCGCCGCGCTCTACTGGAACAAGCACGAGACGACGAAGCGCACGATCCAGGGCGAGTGGATCCGCACCGGCGACAAGTACTGGCAGGACGACGAGGGCTGGTTCTTCCACGCCGGCCGCAGCGACGACATGATCAAGGCCGGCGGCATCTGGGTGTCGCCGGTCGAGGTCGAGGCCGCGCTCGTCGAGCATCCGGCCGTGCTCGAGTGCGCCGTCATCGGCGCCGACGACGCCGACGGGCTCGCGAAGCCGCACGCGTTCGTCACCCTGCGCGCGGCGAACGCCGATCCGGCGGGCCTGCCCGACGCGCTCAGAGCCTTCGTAAAAGAGCGCCTCGCGGCGTACAAGTGCCCCCGGACGATCACGATCCTGGACGAGCTCCCGAAGACGGCGACCGGCAAGATCCAGCGCTTCCTCCTGCGCGCCCGATGAGCGTCGCCGACGAGCGGCGAGCGGGCGGCGCGCGCGTCGTCGAGGCCGGCGGGGCGCGCCTCGAGGCGCGCGTGATCCCGGGACGCGCCGGCGCGACGACGACGCTCGTCTTCCTTCACGAGGGGCTCGGCTCGCTCGGGCTCTGGCGCGACTTCCCCGATCGGATCGCCGCGGCGACCGGGCTCCGGACGATCGTCTACAGCCGGCGCGGCTACGGCGGCTCGGATCCCGTCCCGCTCCCGCGTCCGATCTCGTTCATGCACGACGAGGCGGCGGAGAGCCTCCCGGCGGTGCTCGACGCCCTCGACGCGCGCGACGCCGTCCTCGTCGGACACAGCGACGGCGCGTCGATCGCGCTCCTCTACGCGTCGGCGCGACCCCCGGAGCTCCGCGGCGTCGCCGCGATCGCGCCGCACGTCTTCGTCGAGGACCGGACGATCGCGAGCATCGAGAAGGCACGCGAGGCCTACGCGACGGGCGACCTCCGCGCCCGCCTCGCGCGCCATCACGGCGCGAACGTCGACGGCGCGTTCCGGGGCTGGAACGACGTCTGGCTCGATCCCGCGTTCCGGAGCTGGAACATCGAGGCCGCCGTCGGGCGGATCGAGGCGCCGCTCCTCGTCGTCCAGGGGACGGACGACGAGTACGGGACGCTCGCGCAGGTCGAGTCGATCCGCGCGAACGCGCGGGCGACGGTCGAGCTCGCGATCCTCGACGGCGCAGGGCACTCGCCGCAGCGGGATCGGCCGGAGGAGACCCTCGCCGCGATCGCCGCCTTCGTCGGCCGCGTCGCCGGGCCGCCGCCGCCGCCGACCGGCTGACGCCGGAGGTGCCCGCTCGGGCGCGCCCCGACCGGCTCGACGCCGGAGGTGCGTCGCCCGCTCGGGCGCGCGTCACTGGCACTCGGGGTTCGTGACGAGGTCCTCGTCCGGGCCGATCCGGTTCCACTCGCCGAGGATCCGCGTCGTGAGCGCGAGGCTTTCGCCCCTGGCGTAGGTCGCGGTCCACGGCGTCGGGCTCATCTGGATCGGCGCGTGGCGGACGCCGTTGACGGTCACCTTCCCGTCCGCGCCCTTGGTCAGGCCGAGGTAGAGCACGAGCGCCGAGCGGCGAGCGAGGCCGTTCTGCCCGCTCACGAAGTTGCCGAGCGAGTACAGGACGAAGCCCTCGCGGCCGTCGGTCGTCGTGTACTTCTCCCAGGGCTGCACCACGTGCGGGTGACCGCCGAGCACCGCCGTGGCGCCCGCGTCGAGCATGTCGCGCGCGAGCTTCTTCTCCGGCGCCGACGGCGAGTGCGCGTACTCGACGCCCCAGTGCGGCGTCACGACGACGGCGTCGACGCCGGGATCGTCCTTCAGCGCCGTGATCGTCGAGAGCACCGTCGAGCGATCCTTGTAGCAGTCGAGCACCTGCTTCTTCGGGTCCGGGATGCCGTTCGTCGAGTACGTGCACGCGAGCCAGGCGATCTTCACGCCGTTGGCCTCGGTCATCGCGTGCCACGGGGCCTCGAGATCGGCGGTCGAGCGGGTGCCGGTGAAGGGCATCCCGGCGCTGACGAGGTTCTCGATCGTGCGGTCCGCGCCGCGGCCGCGGCGGTCGAGCGCGTGGTTGTTCGCGGTCGACACGACGTCGAAGCCCGCGTCCTTGAGCGCGCCGATGAGCGAGGGGTGGTAGTTGAACTGCGGGTAGCTCGAGTAGACCGCGCCGTCGAAGACCCGGCCGGGATCGCGCGCGGTGCCCGACGCCGTGTGTCCGTCGGCGCACGGCCCCTCGAGGTTCGCGTACGAGAGGTCGGCCCGCGCGAAGAGCGGCTGCACGCCCTTCCAGAGGCTCGAGAAGCCCTCCGGCGAGGTGTACGCCTGCCGCTGGAGCGGGCTGTGGAGCAGCACGTCCCCCACGGCCGCGATCGTCACCTTCGTGCCGGGGCGGCACGCGTCGGCGAAGCGGAGCGGGCCGGTCGCGGCGGGCACGCTGAGCGGGTCCTCGGTCTGGCCCGCCTCCTCTTCCATGTCGGCGTCCTCGTCGTCGGCCGACGGGTCCGCCGCGCAGCCGGCGGCGAGGGCGAGGAGGAGAGAGAAACCCGCGAAGAGACCCGCACGGAGGGAGAGCATGCGCGGGCCTCTCGCACACGATGTGCCGAAACGTGGTTTTATGACTCCTTCGATTTTTCGCCATGATTTCTTCCACGCGATTCAGTGGAGACGGATCATTGCTGGATCGACGGACCCACGCGGCCTGGGCCCTCGACGCCTCGATCGACGGTAACCTGCGAGAATCACGTCGCGCGAGCCTGGTGTAGGTCTTGCTCTTACTCCCTCCGTGCGCGCGCGCTCCCTCTTCGCCCCCGTCCCTCCCCTCCTCTTCACCGGCGCCGCGGCGTGCACCGCGGCGGGCGAAGACGACGGGGACGACCTCGACCTCGACGGCGAGCCGGCCGAGGCCGAGAGCGCGATCGTCCCCATCACGCAGCCCGACGAGACCGCGCCGGCGTCTTCGCTCGCGCCGGCGCCGCTGAAGAGCAGCGAGTCGAGCCTCATCGACGTGCGCGGCGTGGGCGACGCGGCGTGGAGCAAGACGCACGAGCGGACGCCGCTCTCCGCGGCGTTCGGCGCCGCCCTCGATCGCTTCGACGCGACGGGGCAGTCCTACCGCGGCGATCTCTCCTTCATCAACTGGGAGACCGTCGTCGGCAGCGACTGCACGCAGTTCGCGAGCCCCTACGTCCGCGGCCGCTCGTACGCGTTCGTCTCGCGCCCGGAGAACCTCACGCAGGCCTACGAGCGCGGCTTCAACCTCGTCGCCCTCTCGAACAACCACACGCGCGACTGTCACGCCTCCACCGAGACGACCGCGCGCGGCGAGGGCGCCAGCGTCGCGATGACGGCCCGCGCGATCGAGGGGCTCGGCGATCTCGCGTGGCTCACCGCCGGCGTCGCCGGGACGGGCGAGGACGACTCCGCGCGCGCCAAGGTGCGGACGTTCACGATCAAGGGGCGCGAGGTCCGCGTCGCCTTCGGCAGCCTCTACACCGGCCGCGCGTCGTGCCCGCGCGCCGCGTGCTCCGGGGACGCGCGCGCCCTGTTCGAGAGCCTGCGCGACGCCCCGGCGGACCTCCGCGTCCTCGCCGCGCACAGCATGGCCGCCGCCGATCAGGACGAGCTCGTGCGAAAGAGCATCGAGTTCGTCGAGCGCTACGGCGGCGACGTCGTGTTCGGGCACGGCCCGCACGTCTGGAAGCCGGTGCGCGTGGTCAAGAAGTCGAGCGGCGGCAAGGGCGTGATCTTCGAGAGCCTCGGGAACTTCCTCCACCCGTCGCTCGCCGCCCAGAGCCGGAACTTCATCGGCCGCGCGCTCTTCGATCCCGAGACGCTGTCGCTCCGCCAAGTGCAGCTCATCCCGGTCGCCAACGCGGGGATGGACGTCCGGCTGTCGACCGCCGACGCCGGCGCCGTCGCGTCGAACCTCCGCTGGACGCGCATGGAAGGCAGCACGCCGGCGGTCTACGCGAACGTCGCGCCCTGAGCGCCGAGGTCCGGGGCCCCACCGCGGCTCGAAGAGCCCGAGCCGAGCCCGCGCCCGCGCTCGTTCGAGCGGCGCCGACGCCGGGATCGGGCACGGATCGGTAGCTCGGGCCAGGCGCGCGCGACGCGCATCCGCGCGCCGCGTCGGCGCCGGGATCGCCGCGGCCCCTCGCGCGCGCGTCGCTGCGGCGAGGGAGATCTGCGTGTGTAGAGCGCGGAGAGGTGGGCCGCCGCACGGCTCCGATCACGAAACGATCGCGTGACAGAAGCGCGCCCCGAGGTCGCCACGCCGCCTGCGAGAACGCCGCTCTCGCGCCGCGACGCGCCCCTCCGAGCGCGCTCCGTCAAATCGACGATCAAATGATCTTTTCAAATCCATAATTCAGTCCTTCTTCGACACAACAAATGCAGTTATTTACCCACGAACCGCGAGGCCGAGGCGGCGCCCGAACGCAGAATTTCCCCGCAAAACACGCAAACAGGCGCCTTCGGGCGCCCATGCACGTCGCGTACTGTGGATAACTCTGTGGATAAAAAAGTGTTTGAGGGCGCCATTTTTGTGTTGAACGAAGGACCGCCGTACGGCATAACACCGCTCATGAAGTTCGCGGCACATCGGGCCGCGGGCTCTCGGTCGTAGAAGCCGTCTAGGCGCTGCGACTGGCATCGGTGCGAGCGGGGCAATCTGACCCCGTCGACGGCCGATCCGGTCGAGCTCGGTGGCGTGCTTGGGTCGTCAGTCCCAGGCGCGGACATCCAACGAGTCGAAGAGGCGTCTGTACTCTCGAGCCTGCCACGGAACCCGCGGGTGACCGCACCGTGGCCTCGCAATGCCCATCAAGAGCACTCTCCCCATCCTGGGGAAAAAGTGTGGGCGGCGTGAGCGGGAGAGCCGGCGCGAAGGCCGGAGGTATCCACTCCTCCGCGTGACTTTCCTTCGCGTGTCGTGACGGTGAAAGGCATCCCGGTCGCCTGGAAGGCGGCGCTCTTCGCGGGGCGTCGTCGGAACGGTGGCCTCGGTCGGTCCGTCAGCGAGCAGCGGTATCCTCCGTTGTTCGAAACGCGCCGGCGACAGCGGATGTCCGAAGGCAGCCGAGGAGGGGAACGTTCGTCGGCATACGCGCAACAATGCGTATGCACCCGTCGCAGGCGCGAGAGATCGTCGCGTGCGCTCGGGGACGCGTCCTTCGCTCGGTCCTTCGACCCGTGCGCGTCAATCCTCGCTACACACCGCGGAGCAATCCTCGGTGGCGGGGCGTTCGAGACGGCATCACGGTTGGGCAAACCCACGCGAGTGGGAGGAACCAACACTGGGGCTTTCGCGAACGGACGAAGCGCGGCTCGCCGCATGCCACCGCTTCCGCGAGGAAGGCAGCGTGGCATGTTCAAGAAAAGGAAGGAGGTCGAGGCCTCCGTCCCTGCGAGGATCGTAAGAGCCCGGGTTGGGTTGCCCGCACGTCGATCGTTACGTTGCAGAAGTCGGTAGGCGACGTCTGGTCTCGAATAAGCTCGGCAAACGCGCTCCAAAAAGAGCGGTCAGGGTCGAGTGAACAGGGACCTAGCTCGGGACGCGCGCTGGCGGGTGAGACCGTCGGCGAGGGTGTCGAGCGAAGGGACGAATCGCGCGTCGGCCTCACCGCTAGAGACGGGAGAGGACCGGCGCAAGGCTCAGGGTGGCGAGAGATCGTCATCCAGCGGTCGTCGCATCGCCAAAAGCGGTGAGGCGGTCGCGGGGCCGGGGCTGCAATGGCCACCGGATCCTACGAAGAGTCCCTACCGGCGGAAGGCATCCCGGATCATCACGAAACGTCGGCTTTCACGAGGCGGCGTGGACGGTGTTCTCGGCGTTCTTCCGCATCCTCCGACCCGTATCAACCCTTCGAAGAGAAGGACGTACGGCCAGGTCGCAGCACCCGTGAAGGCGGGTGAGGCGGAGGGTGAACCGGAAGATCGCGACAGGGGTGTCAGAGGCTCGGTCGCATCAGCGCCGTGGGAAGAAAACGCCCACGCTCGTGGCTCCGTCGGGGCCTCGAGGATCCGCGTTGGATGACGATCCGCCGAAGCGGTCTCGGACGTCGTGAAACGTCCGGTCCCCCGGAGAGTCGCGCGGAGCCTTATCCTCCGCGGGGCGTCCCCGCCGCGAAAGCGGCGAGAGGATACGGGAACAGACGAGGTGCGGGTGCACGCAGTTCGAATGGGTGGCAGACGTCGGTTGGACGCATCGCGCGTCTTCTTCACCGGGAGGTCGCAAGGCCTGTCGGTGGTTCAAGAGGGCGCTAGCCAGGAGGAAGCCCGTAGCACCGTCTGACGCGGGGCGCGGGTGGGTAGAAGGCGAAACGGTGCGCGTGCGTGAGGTGATCCAAACGTCCCCTCGCGCACGACCTGCGGGTCTCGGCTTGCAGGCTCTCGACACGACAGAAGGCGTTCTCGGGCTCTTGCCCGTCCTGCCCTCACCGGCAGAGCGACGCAGGGTCCTCGGACTCGCAGGTCAACTCCACGTCAGCCTCCGGCGGCCGCAAGGTCGACGCGGCGACGCTGGACAGCGGATCGGGCGGCTACGGATTCCGACTCGGCCGTGCCTGCGGGTGACGATGGGAACGTCAGAGGTCGACACGACTCGGTGAAGGCTCTTCAAGGTCCGAGAAGGTCCACGGGGAGTCCGCATCCTCAGCGCTCGAAATGGCGCCGGTCTCAGAGGTGCGCCGCATCGTGATCGCCCGAAGCTGACGACAGCGAATAGCTTCGTCGACCCTCCTCTTCCCTGACCACGCGAATGGCCGGGGCTGAAGCGAAGGCACCCAAGTTTCGAACGCGACGATGGCGCAGGCGGGTGAGTGGCCCCCTGACGCAACGTCCAACGGGGCGGACAGAGATCCGCAGCGGAGCGCTAAGACGCTCCCCCACGGAAAGCGAACCAACACGAGGGCGACCGGGTGACCGGCTCGCCCTCGTGCCTTTTTGTCGTTCGTCTTCGTCGATCTCCGCGCGTCGACGGCGGCCGGCCTCCTCGGGGCATCTCAGGCGCGGTGCTCCGACACGCGACCACGCGGCGCATCACCTCATTTTCGAGCGCGCCATTGGGCGTCATTCTTCGAGGGTGAAGCGCGCCCACCCGAAGATGCCGCTGGTGCTCGTGGCCGACGACTACGAGGACACCCGGCGGATCTACGCCGAGTACCTCCGCTTCGCCGGCTTCCGCGTCGTGACCGCCGACGACGGCGCGCAGGCGATCGCGAAAGCCAAGGAGCTCGGTCCGGACGTCGTCGTGATGGACCTCGCGATGCCGGGCGTCGACGGATGGACCGCGACGCAGCGGCTGAAGAAGGACCCTCGCACGAAGGGGATCTACGTGATGGCGGTGACGAGCTTCAGCGAGGACGAGCACCGACTGCGCGCGTGGCGGGCGGGCTGCGACGCGTTCCTCCCCAAGCCGATCCTCCCGGCCGAGCTCGTCCGGCGGATCGTCGGGCGGCTCACCACGCGGCCGGAGTGACCGCGCGCGGACGCCGGCCTCTCAGCATTTGACGCCGGTGCACGTGCAGTTCATCGCCGCGCAGTCCGCGTTGCAGCTCGCGCCGTCCTCGCACGTCATCGCGCAGGCGCCGCCGCCGCCGCAGTTCATCGTGCAGCGCGATCCCGCCTCGCACGTCATCCTGCACCCGCCGGCGATGCAGTTGAAGGTGCAGTCGGCGCCCGGCTCGCAGCGCTGCGAGCACCCCTCCCCGTCCCCCTCGCAGTTGCCCGTGCACGTGCTGCCGTCGCGGCACGACATCGCGCAGCCCGCGCTCGTGCAGTTGTGCGTGCAGTCTTCGCCCTTCTCGCAGACGCAGGTCTCGCCTCCTCCGCAGGTCGTGGTCGACGTGGGGCCCGCCTCCGGGACCGATCCGTTCGAGCCCGTCGCCCCGCTCGAGCCGCCCGCGCCCGAGCTCCCCGCCGATCCCGACGAGCTCGTCCCGGTCTCCTCCTCCGACTCCGAGCTCGTGCACGCGGAGGCGCCGAGCGTGGAGGCGAGCGCGAACGCGAGGAGGACGGGCCCCCCACGGCGGAGCAGGGTCGAGATCGGCGACGGACGATCGAGCTTCACGCCCCGAGTGTACCCGGACGCGAGGCGCGACGGCGGTCTCCGTTCGTCGGTAGTCGATGGAAATCTCGGAAGAATGCGGTTAGGGTTTCCCCGCTATTCCGATGGTCGAGCGCAGCCGCCAGGACAGCACACGCGATCTGCTCGAGGAGCTCGAGGACGGCTGGGTGACCGCCCCGCCCCCCGAGGTCGCCCCCGCGAACGCCGCGAAGGCGGCGCCGATCCCCGAGCCGTCGAGCCCGGACGTCGACGCGCTCGACGAGGGATGGCTCGACGATCTCTTCCCGGGGGAAGACGACGAGGACGACGAGGACGACGAGGACGACGAGGACGACGAGCCCGAGCCCGAGCTCCCCGACGAGCGGCTCGATCCCGAGGCCTTCGCCCTCGCCAAGAAGGCACGCGAGGAGCGCGCCGCCTTGAAGAAGGAGAAGCGGCGCGCGAAGGCGGAGGCCAAGCGCGCGCGGCAAAAGGCGCGCGCCGCGGCGATGCGCCAGAAGCAGAAGTCGAAGAAGAGCCGCGCGGCCGGGCCGGCGCGCGCGGGCGCGGAGGCGACGTCGAAGAAGGCGCTCGCGCGCGCGAAGCGGCGCGAGGCCGAGCTCGAGCGCCTCGCGCGGCGAAGGCGAGCCCCCGACGCAGAGAGCGCCGCCGACCCGAGCTCCAACGACGACGACGACGATCTCGCGACGGCCGACCTCCCGGCGCCGAAGGCGCGGGAGAAGGCCGCGACCGCCGCGCGGCCCCCCCCGAACACGCTGGCGTCGGTGAAGCTCCTGGCGATCGTGCTCGCGATCCTCCTGGCGCTCGCCGCGGTGGCGTTCCTCATCGCGAAGTGAGCCGACACGCCGTCGCCTGCGTCCTCGCGCTGTCGAGCGCGACCCTCGCCCTCGGCTGCCACGCGCGCCCCACCTCCGCGGGGCCTCGCCCGTCGCGTCACGCCGTCGCGCCGCGTTCGCCCGCGCAGGGCCGCGCGGTCCGCCGGATGTGCGCCGATCTCGCGCCCGACACGTGCGGCAAGGCCTGCCCGCCCACGCTGCCCGCCCGCGAGCACGCCGAGTGCCTGATCGCGTTTCGGTTCGGCGACGACGCCGAGGCGCTCGAGCTCGCGCGCGCGCTCTACGCGAAGACCGGCGTGCTGCCGGGCGTCGACACCACGCGATCGCAGGGGACCTACGGCGGGACGCGCATCCGCACGCGCCCCGCGCTCCCGGTCGGCGACCACCGCCAGCACCTGGCGTGGCTCATCGCGAGCTTCGACCGCTACGACGCGATCTTCTCGCAGCTCGCCGCGCGGGCGCCGCGCCCCATCGACTTCCGCCTCCACCCCGACGCGTTCGTCTTCTTCAGCACCGAGACGCGCGCCTATCCCTCGGCGTGGGGCCAGGGCGGAGTCGTCGGCTACAACCTCGAAGGGCCCCTCCACACGAACGAGCGCGACGTCCTCGAGACGGTCTTCCACGAGCTCTTCCACCTCAACGACGAGCGGCGGGGCGGCTGGTCCGCGAGCGCGCTCGGCGAGCTGTTCGAGGGCATCGTGCACCGCTGCGGAGGCGACCACGAGTGCCTCGGCGACTTCGCCCCGCACGACACGCGCGTGCCCGACGGCACGTACTACCCGTTCGACGAGCGCACGCGCGACGTCCGCGAGTACGCCGCGGAGCTGGCGCTCCGGTACTTCCGCGAGCACGAGGCCATCCTCGAGGGCGCGCCGCTCGAGCCGCCGTTCAAGTGCGGGAGCGAGGACAACCGCGTCGCGTGGGAGCGCCTCGTCGAGGACTTCTTCGGCGGCCTCGACCTCGCGCGTGACTGCGCGCTCGGCCCGCCGTCCGACGACGACTCCTGACGCCGTCGCCGCCCGAGCCGGCGCGCGCCGGCCGTCAGCGCCGCTGGAACCAGGGGCACTTGTCGACGAGGCCCCGCTCCGGGATGTACTTGCACTGGAAGCCGACGCGCGCGCCGTTGACGGTCAGGTCTTCGCACTCGCGGACGAGCGCGTAGGAGGCCTCGTCGTTCGGATCCGGGACGCGCGAGCACTCGCCGAGCGTGCGGATCGTCCACTTGTAGTGCCCCTCGTCGGTCCACTCGTGATCGATGCCGACCTTGACCTTGTCGCCGACCTTGAGCTTGCCGGCGCAGGGCGCGAACTCGAGGCCGCCGCGGACGACCTCGAGCTGCTCCCCGGGGCACTCGGAGTACGCCACCTCCACGTCGAGGACGAGCGGCTTGTTCGACTCGTCCTTGCGCACCACCGAGACGCGCGTGATCTCGACCGTCGTCTCGTAGTGCTTCGGGCGGTGGCACCCGCCCGCGGCCGCGCCGGCGACGAGCGTCGCGACGAGCACGACACACGAAGCGAAGCGCGGCTTGGTCCCGGGACGCTCGACGCATGCGTCGACGTGCATGCTTCATCGATTACCATGGCGCTCGACGTCGAGCGCTCGAATTCGGCGCGCGGCGCGACGCGGTCGAGAGACCCACCCCGCGGCGTTCACGATCGTTGCTCCATGCAACGTCGTAAGACGCATCGTCGACGGGCGCAGCAGCCGCTCGCGCTATTGGATCGCGACGATCGGCGACGCGACGAGCAGGTCGAGCAGGTTCGCCGTGTCGTTCGGCTCGGACGTCGCGAGGTCGGTCTCGTCGGGATCGTCCCCCTCGAGATCGTGGAGCAGGGGCGGCCCGCCCGCGCTCGGCAAGATGAGCTTTCGGCCGCCCGAGACGACGCCGTACATCGTCGGCTTGCCTTCGCTGCTGGCGTGGAGGAGGAGCGGCAGCCCGCGCTGCGCCTCGGGGTCGACGTAGAAGCGCATCAGGTCGACGCCGTGAAAGCCGCTCATGTTGGACGCCGGATCGACGAAGCGCGCGATCGTCGGCGCGATGTCGACGAGCGACGCCTGATGCGTCACCTCGCGGGGCTCGAGGCCCGGGACGCGGATCGCGAGCGGCACCCGGATGAGCGACTGCCAGAGGAACGTCGAGTGCGTCCAGAACCCTCGATATCCGAGCGCCTCGCCGTGATCGGACACCATGAGGACGATCGTCCGGTCGGCCAGCTTGAGCTCCTCGAGCCCTTCGATCAGCGCGCGGAAGCTCTGGTCGACCAAGCCCGCGACGGCCCTGTAGCGGGCGTCGGGGCGCGCGACCTCGTCGACGGGACCGACGTGCTCGTCCTTCATCTGCCGCCAGCCGTGCAGATCGAAGTTGTAGATCCAGGCGAAGAATCGGGAGTCGCGGTGCGCGTTCATCCACGAGAGCGCCGACCGCGCCACGGCGTCGCCGGTCGGCGTGTCGGCGCCGTAACCCCACACCTCGACGTCGGGGGAGTGATCGGGGAGCGCCACGACCTCGTCGAAGCGGAACTCCGGGAGCTGCGCCTGGAGGTAGTCGTTCGCGGACGTGGAGATGAAGAGCGCGTTGTCGAGCCCGCGCGAGCGGACCCGCCGGAGGACGCTCCCCTCGCGCTCGTCCGGCTGGCCGTCGTAGCGCCCCACGAGCAAGCTCGAGAGCGCGCGCAGCGTGTCCGACGCGGTCGAGTACGTCTGCGGGAAGTGGATCGCCGACTTGGTGAAGAAGGACGCCGCCGGCATGACGTCGGGATCGGCGGCGGTGTCGGCGCGGAGGGTGTCGACGAAGTAGACGACGATGTTGCACTCGACGCAGCCCGATCGGAGCCGCGCGGCGGACTCCGTCTGTTCGGTGGTCTCGTGCTCGCCGCTCTGCCATCGCTCGATGTCGAGGCGCGCCGGCGCCGGCCCCTCGACGCGGCCCATCAGCGGGAGCGACTGCGCGTAGAGGTTGCCCGCGATCGAGGGATCGGCCGTGAGGTGGCTCAGCGCGATGAAGCGGTCACGCCGCTGGTCGGCCGAGCCGAAGAAGAGCGCCGACCACGCGAAGGCGGCGGCGCCGACGACCACGACGGGCCGACGGACCCACGCGCGCCGCTGCGTCGCGAGCGCGATCGCTCCGCCGAAGAAGAAGAACGCCCCGAGCTCGAGCGCGAGGTGCGCGCCGCTGTGGCGCCCCCGGAGCACGCGGAGGTCGAGCCAGAGCAGCCCGAGCCCGACGACGATCGATCCCACGACGTGCAGCGCCACGGCGCGCCGCCGGCGGGCGCGCTCCGCCCTCCTCCGCCAAACGAGGACCGTGACGAAGGCCGCGAGGACGCCGACGACGGGGACCAGGCTCGTCAGCTTCGCGAACGGGCCGTGGAGCACGACCTTCTGCAGCGCCCCCGCCACGGTCGCGGCGACCAGCGCGGCGACCACCGCGTCCGAGCGCCGGAACGCGAGCCAGCGACGCGCCCCGCCGACGAGCCAGCTCGCGGCGAGGGTCGCGGCGACGACGGCCGCCATCAGGCCCGCGCCGACCGCGACGAAGAGCGCCGAGATGGCCGTGAGGTGCCCCGTGAAGCCGCCGTTGCCGAGGCGATCGCGGCCGATGAGGTCGACGAGCGCGATCGCCATCGCGGCGGCGGCCCCGGCGGCCGCGCCGTGGAGCACGCGGCGGACGGCTCTTCCTGCACCAAACGCGAGCATCGGCCCTCGTCTGGCGTTATCCCGAATGCGCTGGAACGACAAGGGAGGCCCACCGCGACCGGCATCCCTCGCGGCCGCGGGGCGCGCCCGTTCAGCGCTTCTTGAACCAGGGGCACGCCTTGGTCAGCTCGGCTTTATCTTCGTAATTACATTGAAATCCGACGGCAGCGCCGTTGACGCGCCAGTCGGAGCACTCCCGGACGATCTTGAACGAGGCCTCGTCGTTCGGGTCCGGGACG
The DNA here is from genome assembly GCA_019637105.1 of Labilithrix sp. GTDB lineage: Bacteria > Myxococcota_A > Polyangia > Polyangiales > Polyangiaceae > Labilithrix. Next base: position 8,226 of record JAHBWF010000090.1, on the reverse strand, counting down.
CGCGGGCATCCGGCGATGTCGAGGACGTCGAACGTGTAGTGGCCCTCGGGGTCCCACCGGTGCTGGAGCTTGACCTTGACCCTGTCGCCGACCTTCAGCTTCTCCACGCAGGCGGAGAAGTCGTTGCCGCCGCGGACCACGTCGGTCTGCGTCCCCGGGCAGTCGACGTAGTTGAGCTCGACGTCCGCCGACGTCGTCTTGCCGGTCTCGTCCTTCCGAGCGGCGCTCAGGCGCGTGATCTCGACGGTCGCCTCGTACTCCTGCGAGCGGTGACAGCCGAAGAGCGGCAGCGCGCACGACGCGGCCAGCGCCGCGACGACGGTTCGTTTCAACGAAGCGGAGCAGGTCATCGTTCGCATCCTCGGTCAGAGCACGATCGCGATCGCCATGACGATGAGCGTGACGGGGGCGCAGATGTACTTTGCCCAGCGGAAGATCAGCTCGGTGCGGCTCTCGTCGAAGACGAACCAGATCCACGACGACACCATGTGGAGGAAGAGGCACCCGTAGACGCCCATCATCAGCTTGTCGGCCCGCGAGAGGTAGGCCGTCGCCGGCAGCTCCTGCATCAGCGCGAAGTGGAAGAGGACGGCGGCGGCGAGCATCGGCGTGGTGGCGTTGGAGCGCACCTCGAGCTCGTTGCGCGGGAACCAGAGGCCCGAGAGCGAGATCAGCACGATGACGAGCGCCGGGACGAAGACGGTGAAGACCGCGCTGGTCGCGAAGCGCTTCACGCCGAGCGTGAACATGAACCGCGAGTAGTAGAGATCGTCGTTGTCGAACCGATCCGGGTAGTAGTGCGTGAGGATCCGGGCGCGCAAGAAGGACGTGTCCCAGCCCGGCACGTTGAAGCCCGCGTCCAAGAACGTGTGATCGACGTCCGGGTGCAGCGTCAGGATGTCCTGTCCGTTGGAGTCGTCCTCGAGCTCGATGTCGAGCTCCTGCGTGTCGAACGGGTACGAGTGGAGATCGGGCTGGATGTGGAACGTGCCGGTGATCTTCCACATCTTGAACGTCGGGAGATCCGCGAGGAGATCCCGCTCTTCGATCTTGCCGTTCGTAGGCTTGAGATCGATCTTGGGCGGCATGGGCTTGTCGCTGGTGAGCGACAGGTAGAAGTGCGCGGTGAAGGCGCCCTTCTTGATGTCGAACTCCTCGACCGTCTCGAGGAGGAGACCGACGCGCGCGTGGACGTGCGGCTTGTTCGGCGCGGCGAACGGCGACCTGAAGAGGCCTTCCTTGTGGACCGGGACGCCGCCCTTGCTCGGATCGGCGAGGACCGCGGTCTTGAGCTGCTCGACGGGATCTTCCTTGTCCCCCGCCTCCTGCTTGTCGCCGACCGCGGCCGCCTCGCCCGCGGCGTCGCGCGGGTCCCCGGCCTTCGCTTCCTCGGCCTCCGCGGGCTTCGCGCCGGCGGTCTTCGGGTCGGCCGGCGCGAGCTTCGCGGCCGCCGCCGCGGCTCCCCCGCCGACCCCTTTGGCGCCGCTCGGCTGCGCGCCGACCTTGTTCGCGAACGCGAACAGGACGACGAGCACGAGGACGACGAGGCCGAGGAGCTCGACTTTGTCGATGCGCCGCCGAAACCGCGGCTCGCCCGCGCGTTCGTCTCTGGTCTCCATCGCGGCCGACACTACCCGTCTTCGACGGCGTTCGAGCGGCTTTTTCGCGGCCTCGACCGTCCGACCGGACCGCGCGCCTTATGTAGTGAATGGTAGTCAATACACCGACGACTAGCGGGCCTGCCACGCGCCGTGAAACGAGCCCTCGCACTCCTGGCGCGCGCGCTCCGGCTCGTAGGCGCTCGCGCCGGTGCCGTAGAACATCCGCACCTCGCCCGTCGAGAGGGCGCACGCTCCGACCACCGACGTGTTCGGGCACTCTGCGTAGACGAACGTCCCGCCGAGCCGCGAGCAGCTCGACGTGAGGAGGATCTCGTTCTGCGCGAGGTAGGCGCCCGCGTACTCGGAGCAGGTCCCGGTCGTCGGCGCGCGGTCGCAGCTGCCGACGCGTCCCCGGAGCTGCGCGCGCGCCCCCGCGCCGCCGTCGACGCCGCCCGACGCCGAGGGGCGATCGCACGCGACGAGCGCGGCGACCATCGACGTGATGCAGAGCATCGGACGCACCATGACCGCCATCCTACTTCAGCGATCTCGTCACCGCGACGTGCTCGTCGCGGAGGACCGGGCGCGGCGCCGACGCGCGCTCGCCCCTCGACCCGAGCAAAACGTGACCCGGTCGACTGGACGAACGCCGTCCCTGAGACGAACCGTCCGCAGCGTCGCGCGCGCGCGCGAGCGCCGGCGTTTCACGCGCGATCGCGCGCACGGCGCCGTCGCGACGGCCCCGCCGCGCGACGCGGGCGCGCGGCACGACATGCGCATGAGCGTGGACGGACATCGAAGGCGGCGAGACGGCGTCCCACCGCTCCCTCTCCGCGACGCTGGCTCGCCGCCCTCGATGCCCGGATCGCGCGCGGACGCGCGGCGCCGCGCGCCCGGCTGGACGCGTTCTCCCCGTTCGCGCGCCGCGATCGGCGCGCGCGCGTTGGTCGACGAGCGACCCATGACGACGGCGCCGCGGTGGATCGGCGACGAGCCACGGAGCCCCCCGCGAGGCGGCGAGCTTCGCGCCGGACGCCGAAAACGTTCCTGGTTTCGAGCCTCCAGGGTGGTGAGCACCTTCTCCTACACTGGCATTACTCGTGCAGCCCTCCGCGGCGTAGGCGAGGATGTCGAGGATGGTCCGCTCGATGCGAAGGACGAAGAGGGGTTCGGCCCGCACGCTCGCGGCCGCCCTCGCCGCGCTCGGCCTGCTCGCCGTCGCGAACGACGCCGCCGCCTACTGCCGCTCGACGACCTGCCGAGCGACGAAGGACCGGGAGTGCCCGACCGACGAGGACGGCTGCACGACCGACGGCGCGAAGCTCTTCTGGCCGACCTCGTGCATCAGCTACGCGACGAACCGCCTCGGGACGGCCGATCTCGATCCGGCCGACACGCGCGCGATCATCCGCAAGACGTTCCAGGCGTGGAGCGACGTCGACTGCCCGGACGGCACCGTCGCGGCGATGACGTTCCAGGAGCGCGAGCCCGTCTCGTGCAAGAAGAGCCAGTACAACAAGACGGGACCGAACGTGAACGTCGTGCTCTTCCAGGACAGCAACTGGAGGTACCGCGGCATCGACGGCACGCTCGCCAAGACGAGCGTCACGTACAACGACGAGACCGGCGAGATCTACGACGCGGACATCGAGGTCAACACCGCGAACAACGAGGTGACGATCACCGACGATCCCGCGAAGGTGCAGTACGACCTGCAAGCGATCTTGACCCACGAGGTCGGTCACTTCATCGGCATCGCGCACTCGCCGGATCCGGGCGCGGTCATGTTCGCGTCCTACTCGCCGGGCTCGATGTCCCAGCGCGAGCTCCACCCGGACGACGTCGACGCGGTCTGCGGGATCTACCCGGAGAACGGCGGCGTCGCCTGCAACACCGAGCCACGCAACGGCTTCGGCGGGGACTGCGACGACCCCGAGCCGAAGGGCCTCTGCTCGGTGCAGCCGGCGGGCGGCGGCGTCTCCTACGGGGTCGCGGCGCTCGGCTCGGGGACTCGTCGCGGCTCGCGGCGCCGCGGCATCTGGTCGACCATGCGCGTGAGGGAGGGAGGGCGGCGATGAGGCTCCGTAGTCTTTTGTTCTCGGCGGCGGCGGTGGCGTCGGTCCTGATCGCGACGCAGGGCTGCGCGCTCCTCGAAGGCACCGACACCACGAAGGACGAGAAGCTGTGCGTGCCGGGCGCGTACGTCTTCTGCCGCTGCGCCGACCGCACCCCGGGGACGAAGCTCTGCCGGGACGACGCGAAGTCGTTCGACGCCTGCATGACCAGCGACGACGGCGAGTGCGTCGGCGGCGAGGTCGACGATCCGCAGACCAACGAGCCGATCCCCCGCGACGACGATCCCGGCCCCGACGACGACGACGACCCGCCCGGGAAGGGCGGCGTGCTCGACAGCTGTCCCGGCAAGTCCACCGCCGTCCAGCCCGGGCAAGACATCAAGCTCGAAGGCGACACCTCCACCGCCACGGACGACCGCAAGGGCCGGCAGGGCGCGTGCGCCGTCGGCGCCGGCGGCAACGATCACGTCTATCGCCTGATCCCCTCGGGGAGCGGCTCGCTCGAGGTGAAGGTCCAGGGCTCGGACGGCCTCGATCCGGTCGCCTACATCCGGTCCACGTGCGACGACGAGGACTCGCAGGTCTCGTGCGGGCCGCCCTCGGCGAACAAGCTCTCGCAGCTCAAGCTGAACGTCACGACCGGCAAGGAGTACTTCCTCTTCATCGACGGCGCGTCGTCGTCGGCCGGCAAGTACGTCGCGAACCTCAAGCTCACGACCGGCTCGTTCTGCGGCGACGGCAAGGTCGACGCGAACGAGGCCTGCGACGACGGCAACAAGGTCGAAGACGACGGCTGCTCGAACGACTGCAAGAAGGTGAACGGCAACCCGACGACCGGCGGGAGCTGCGGCGAAGGCGGTCACCCCGTCGACGTGTGGACGGGGCAGACGGTGACCGGCACCGGCTCGACGAACAGCTACGGCAACGCCTGGAACGCGCCCTCGGCGGCGTGCGACACCGGGGGGACGAACAACTATCAGGACCACATCTACGCGGTCACCCCGCGCGCCAGCGGAAACCTCGTGGTCACGCTGTCGGCGCCGGCGGTCGGCACCCTGCCGAACCTCATGCTCTCCGCGCGCCGAAGCTGCGCCAGCGCGACGCCGGCGACGTCGAACATGTGCGCGAACAACGGCGGGGTCGGCAGCGGCGAGACGATGACCTTCTCCGTCACGAAGGACACCAAGGTGTTCGTCGGCGTCGACGGCGGCGGCGTCACGAACAACAAGGGGGACTACGTGATCAGCTTCAGGCTGCAGTAGCCATGCTCCCGCGCGCGCTCGCCCGCTCCCTGGCCGCTCGCCTCCCGCGCGCGGCCCTCGCGTCGATCGGCGTCGTCTCGCTCCTCCTCGCGTGCACGACGACGCCGAAGACGAAGGAAGAGACGCTCTGCACGCCCGGCGGGTACGTCTTCTGCCGGTGCCGCGACCGACAGGACGGCGCGAAGCTGTGCAAGGACGACGGGCAGAGCTTCGGCCCGTGCGAGCCGTGCGAGTCGTACGACAACCCCGAGGGCCCGCTCGAGCCGGGCGATCCCGGGCCGTCCGAGCCCGTGGACCCCGACGCCGGCGGCGGCCCCGATCCGGAGGCCTCGTGCGGCGACGGCGTCGTGCAGCGCGGCGAAGACTGCGACGACGAGAACGCGAACGAGACGGACGGCTGCGACTCGAGCTGCAAGCTCGCCGGCGCGGCGCCGCAGAAGACGGTGGCCTGCCCCGGCCTCGACGTCCACGTCTGGGGCGGGGACCACGCGCCGACGCTCGCCGCGACGACGGTCGGCGCCGGCAACCGCAAGACCAAGACGTCGTGCGGCGCCTCCACCGGCAGCACGCCGACCAGCGGCGCGTCGTCGGAGGACCGCGTGTTCAAGGTCGTGGCGCACAAGACGGGGACGATGACCGTCGCCGTGACCGACACGACGTACAACGCGTTCCTCTACGTCTCCGAGACCTGCCCGTCCGACGACGTCGAGTGGATCGCGTGCGCCAACAAGGTCGACGGCGTCGGGAACGAGACCGTGAGCCTCCCCGTCGACGAGGGCAAGACCTACTACGTGTTCGTCGACGGCGCGCTCCCGTCGAACCTCGACAGCACGAAGCTGCGCGGCAACTTCCGGGTCACGTTCTCGATCCCCTGATCGCGCCGCTCCGGCACGTTGGTACCCCCCGAGATCCAGGGAGGCTCGCGCCGCGCGAGCTCGCGTGACGGACGCCGCGACGTCCACGGCCGCGCGCGCGTTCAACGGAGCGCCTGGGCGCGGGCGTCGGTCGGACGAAGACGCGCCCGAGACCGTGCGCGGCGTCAGTCGGGGAGGCGCCCGCTCCGATCGCGCTCCGTCTCGGCGAGCGCGCGGTACTCGTGGGGACAGTGCGCGGAGAACACGCGCACCGTGCGCCCGTGCTGGCGGTAAAGCTCGCGGATCCGCTTGGCGTTCGCGCGCCGGGCGTCGTCGTCGACGGCGATCGTCGACTGGAAGCGCTGCAAGAGCGGCGGGCAGCACTCGGGGTCGTCCTTCTCGAGGTGGAAGAAGTAGCCGTCTCCGCAGTGGAGGAGCCAGTCCGGGCCCGCCGGCTCGTCGGCGCGGACGGCGACCGCGGAGTGACCGCGCGTGTGCCCGTGGAGCGGGACGAGCAAGACGTCGTCGGCGACGACCTTGATGCCCTCGAGCCCGAACCAGCTCTCGCCGCCCCCGTCGTGGAGCTCCCACTTCGGGCCGTGCGCGAAGTGCGCGCCGCGGTAGCGGCTGCGCTCGTTCAGCGTCCCCGGACGCATCGCCGCGGCGTGCTCGCTCCTGTGGACGTGGATCGTCGCGTCCGGGAAATCGGGGATGCCGCCGGCGTGATCGGCGTCGAGGTGCGTCACGACGACGTGGCGCACGTCCTTGCGGTCGAAGCCGAGGCGCTCGACCTGGCGCGCGGCCGTGTCCTCCTCGCGGAGGTGGGGTCGGGCGAGGGTGACGAAGCCGGGGCCGAGTCGACGGAGCGGCGAGCGGACGTCGTCGAGGCCCATGCCCGTGTCGACGAGGACGAGGCCGTCACGCGCGGTCTCGACCAGCATCGCGTGGACGATCAGCTCGCCTTCGTCGAGGATCGACCTGTGGCCGCCCGAGACGAGCCGGCCCCCGAAGGGGCACATCGTGCACAAGTTCAGGTGATGGATCTTCATGCGCCGCGCGCCGTTCGAGCTCGAGGTCGACGTTCGGATCGCGGCGCGCCGTTCGCCGTTCGGGCTCGGGTCGACGTTTACCACAAGCGGACCGGGCGCGGCGCGGCGGCGCCGGGCGCGCCTGATTTCGGCCTGCCACGGGGTGTGAAATGCGTTCTAGTATCAGCGCCCCGTGAAGTTCGTAGACTCGTGCGAAGTGGACGTGGTCGCCGGAAAGGGCGGCAACGGGTCCATCGCGTTCAGGCGTGAGAAGTTCGTCCCGTTCGGCGGCCCGTCGGGCGGAGACGGAGGGCGAGGCGGCGACGTCGTCTTCGTCGCGGACGAGGGGCTCTCGACGCTCCTCGACCTGACCTACGGCCGCGTCATTCGCGCTCCGAACGGCGAGCAGGGGCACGGCAAGGACATGTACGGACGCGGCGGCGAGGACCGCGTCGTCCGCGTCCCCGTCGGCACGCAGATCCGCGACCGCGAGACCGGCGAGCTGTTGTTCGACATCGCCACGCCGCAGGCGCGGGTCGTCGTCGCGAAGGGCGGCAAGGGAGGGCGCGGCAACATCCACTTCGCCACGCCGTACGATCGCGCGCCGCGACGCGCCGAGCCGGGCGCCGAGGGCGAGGAGAGGAAGCTCCGCCTCGAGCTCAAGGTCATGGCGGACGTGGGCCTCCTCGGCTTCCCGAACGTCGGCAAATCGACGTTCATCCGCGCGGTCTCTCGCGCGCGGCCCAAGGTCGCCGACTATCCCTTCACGACGCTCACTCCGCACCTCGGCGTCGTCCGCATCGGCGACGAGGCGTCGTTCGTCGTCGCGGACATCCCGGGGCTCATCCCCGGCGCCGCCGAGGGCGCGGGCCTCGGTCACCGCTTCCTCAAGCACGTCGAGCGGACGCGCGCGCTGCTCCACCTCGTGACCCTCGATTTCGACGAAGGTCGCGATCCGCTCGCGGACTACGACGCGCTCATGGCCGAGCTCGAGCGCTTCGATCCGGAGCTCGCCAGGCGGCCGCAGATCGTCGCGATGACGAAGTCCGATCTCCCGGAGGTGCGCGAGGCCTACGAGCAGGTCCGCGCGCGCTTCGCCTCGCGCGGCGTCCCCCTCCATCTCGTCTCGGCGGCCACGGGCGAGGGCGTGCGCGAGCTCAGCGTCGCGCTCTACAAGCTCGTCACCGGACAGAGCGAGATCGAGGATTGGGCCCGGCCGGCCCCCTCCCCTCCGGCGGCGCGCCCGGAGGCCGCGGCGAGCCGCGACGACGCGGCGAGCGAGGCCGACGCGGACGCCCTCGACGTCGAGCCCGACGCGGAGACGCTCGTCGACGCGGCGGACGCCGGCGCGGCGAGGAGCACGGCGTCGCGCGCCGAGGCCCCGTCGGACGAGACGACCGCCGGGG